>CAJXBA010000025.1 GCA_913050185.1 uncultured Pelagibacteraceae bacterium | reverse complement strand
TCAGTGTTAAATATTACTCCCTTGGTCCATATTTTATCCGACTCATTATCTTCATGATTTGTTCCGACATTACCTATGTGTGGAAATGTAAAATTTATAATTTGGCCAGCATAAGAAGGATCCGTAATTATTTCTTGATAACCCGTTATTGAAGTATTGAAACACACTTCACCTGTTGCAATTCCTTTATAACCAAAACCATATCCGTGAAAAAAAGTGCCATCTTCTAAAACTAAAACGCCTGTGGGATTAATCTCTTTAAGATTATCTTGTGATGTATGGTTTAAATTTGTTTTTACTACCAAATACAACTCATGAGTTAAAGGCTTTTACTATAAAACATGATTTTGCGCAACATATGAAAAAGGTTTTGCCTCGTCAAGATGGATTTTTTTTCTTTTGAAGAAATTTGGCTAGTAAAGTAAGTTGATATTTTTATAATCCATGCCATTAAGGGAAAAAATAAACGAACATTTTTATATAGCGCAAAAAAATAAGAATAAAATTCTAGTTTCTACCCTAAGGTTAATTTTGGCTTCTATCAAACAACGGGACATTGCTAATAGATCTGCCTCAAATAAAGAAGGCGTTAAAGACTCTGAAATCATTAAAGTACTTCGAAAAATGAAAAAACAAAGACAGGATTCTGTTGATTTGTATCAGAAGGGAGGCAGGCAAGATTTGCTAGAAGCAGAGAAAGAAGAAATTAGAATAATTGAAACTTTTTTACCAAAACAATTCAGTGAGGAGGAGACAAAGAAGGTATGCCAAGAAGTAATAAAATCACTAGGCGCCTCAAGTATTAAAGATATGGGGAAAATCATGGGATCTCTAAAACAAAAATATGCAGATGTTATTGATTTTTCCAGAGTAAATATAATTGTTAAAGGTTTGTTAAATCAATGAAATATCCGAAAGAATATCTTGACGAAATTAAACTTAGATTAAAAGTTTCACAAGTGGTTGGAAAGTCAGTTAAACTAAAAAAACGTGGCAAGGAATTTATCGGATTATCACCTTTTTCAAATGAAAAAACTCCTTCATTTACCGTGAATGATGAGAAAGGTTTTTACCACTGTTTCAGTTCAACTGAACATGGAAATATTTTTGATTTCCTGGTGAAAACAAAAAATTATAAATTCGGAGAAGCTGTAAGGACTCTTGCAGTTGAGGCAGGAATGCCACAGTATAGATTCAACAAACAAAATGAGGAAAGACAAAATAGATGGGAAATTTATAATTCTGTTTTAGAAAAATACGTAAACATTTGTCATGAGGAATTAATTTCGAAAAAAAATCCTGAAGTTCTTGAATATTTAAATAATAGAAAAATTACAGAAAAAGAAATTATTCATTTTAAAATTGGATACGCATCAAAAAACAATAATTTCTACGAAGATTTAAAAAAAAGATTTGATGAAAAACAAATTAACTCTTCAGGAATTTATTATTTTGATGAGAATAGAAAAAAATATGCAGATAGATTTAGGAGCAGAATTATTTTCCCAGTTAAGAGCTTGAATGGTTCTGTCTTGGCTCTAGGAGGAAGAACGCTTTCTAAAATGAATACCGCTAAATATATCAATTCACCCGAAACAGAATTTTATAAAAAAGGAAATAATTTATATAATATTGATAGTGCAAAAAAATTTAAAAATGAAAATAATGAAGTTTATATAGTCGAAGGTTATATGGATGTCATTAATTTGCATAAATTTGGTATCAAAAATGTAGTTGCAAACTTAGGAACCGCAATGACGGAAAAACAAATAGATTTAGTTTGGAGATTTTTTAAAAATCCAATTATTTGTTTAGATGGAGATAGTAGTGGACAAAAAGCCGCGTTAAGAGCTGCTGAGAGACTATTTCCATTAATTAAATCGAATTTAAATATTTATTTTTTAACCTTGCCGGAAAATTTAGATCCGGATGCTTTTATAAACCAAAAAGGAAAAGAATCCTTCATAAAATTTACAGAGACAAAAACAGAAATTCAGAACTTTATTTGGAATTCCTACAATAAAGATGTTGATAACAATAATCCTCATTCACTCTCACTATTTGAAAAAAAAATTAGATCTTTGTGCAATGATGTAAGAGATAAGACATTAGCCAAATACTTTCTCGATAATTTTACACAAAAATTAAATGAACTTACTCCTAACTTAAATTTTAGAAAAAATAGCTTTTCAAAATACAAAAAATCGAACAACCCTCTCCAGCAAACAAAGGACGCGTATAGACAGATGAACCAATTTACGAAAAAAGAATTAAAAGAATTTTCAATTTTGTTTTTAATTATAAATAATCTGGATATTTTCAGAAAAAATATAGAATCGATTTCTGAAGTCAATTTTTCGAGTGATATATTGAACGAATTTATTAAGAAATTGGTTGGTCATTTATTATCAGAAAAATTTCTTGATAAGAAAAAATTAAATTCAGAAGATTTCGGCGGCAAATTTAGAGATAAAATAAATCAAATTAACATGAATGCTCCAGTAAAAATTATTGCAAAAAATAAAAAAGAAAAAGAAATAGTTTCAATGTTTTATGAAATTATTGATGAAATGAAAAAAATTAACCTTCGTGAAAAAGCAGAATTTTTAGAAGGCAGAGTTTCGTCAAATCTTGACGAAGAACTTTATTCAGAGCTATTATCTGTTAGAAGTCAACTAAAAAGAGGATAAATGAGCTATGGATATTACTTGTTTTATTATTATATATGAGTCCTCTAACTAGTTATTGAAAATGAGAAACATTATAGAAAAATTAATTACAAGATCATTTAGACGATTACTAGACAAAGGAATTCATAGAGGTTTTATAACTTACGAAGAGTTGGCAAAATCACTTGGTAAAAGACATTATAGTAAAGAGAATATAGAAAAAGCTTTTTATTATATTTTTGATAACAAAGTTGTTCTCGTCCAAAAAAAATCAGATTATCGTTCAGCTAAAAAGAAGGAGTTATCACAAGCAGATGCTGACAAAGGTGAAGGTTTGGATAAAAGCGATGATCCAATCAGAATGTATTTACGAGAAATGGGTGGTGTTGAGCTTCTTTCTCGAGAAGGTGAAATTGCGATTGCAAAAAGGATAGAAGCCGGAAAAAATGTCATGATAGGAGCTCTTTCACAAAGTCCACTAACTGCAAAAAAAATTTTTGAATGGAAAGACAAATTAGAAAAAAGTGAATTATTAATTAGAGAAATTATAGACATTGACTCAACTTACATGGATGTTGAATCAGGAGAAAGACTCAAGGTTGTTAAAAAAAATAAGTCAAACGTAAAAGAACAATTAGATAACAAACCGAAAAAAGATTTTAAAGAAGAGGAGGATAACAAAAAAGAAGAGCTCAAAAATGAAGAAGACGAGTTTAATCCATCCCTTGCGGCAATGGAAGAAGAAATCAAACCTCAAGTTATTTTAGCTATTGATAAACTTTCAAAAAATTACCACAAATTAATTAAGTATCAAAAAGAAAAATTAAATTGTATTATAAAAGATAATACATTTTCTAGATCAAAAGATGGTAGATATAGAAAAATACAAAGTGGATTAGTTGAGGAAATAAAAACACTTCAAATCAGTCAATCTGTATTAGCAGAATTAGTACAAGAACATTATCAAGAAAACAAAAAAATAATTTTTCTGGAAGGTGCTTTGATGCGTATGGCAGTAGAAAATAATATTTCTAGAAATGATTTTCTTAAATTTTATTTGGGAAATGAAATTAATCCAAATCTATCTTCACTTTTGAAAGAAAACAGCGCTGGGAAAAATTTTGTTAAAAAGAAAAATAAGGAATTTACTGAAATTAGGGAAAGGCTGTTAGAATTAAGTCAGAAAATTGGATTACCAGTTGGTGAATTTAAAAAATTAGTAGGCAGAATTCAAAAGGGTGAAAGGGAGTCAAGAATAGCAAAAAAAGAAATGGTTGAAGCTAATTTGAGACTGGTCATATCTATTGCTAAAAAATACACAAATAGAGGTTTGCAGTTTTTAGACTTAATTCAAGAAGGAAACATTGGTCTCATGAAGGCCGTTGATAAATTTGAATATCAAAGAGGTTATAAATTTTCTACATATGCAACTTGGTGGATTAGACAGGCTATAACTAGATCAATCGCTGATCAAGCGAGAACAATTAGAATACCTGTGCATATGATCGAAACAATTAATAAGTTGGTTAGAACATCTCGGCAAATTTTAAGCGAACGGGGAAGAGAACCGACACCTGAAGAACTCGCAAAGAAATTAGCTTTGCCATTGGATAGAGTCAGGAAAGTTTTAAAAATTTCTAAAGAACCAGTTTCTTTAGAAACTCCTGTGGGAGATGAAGAGGATAGTATTCTAGGTGACTTCATTGAAGATCAAAATGCATTACACCCATTAGAAGCTTCAATCAGATCAAATCTGGGAGAATCTACAACAAAAATATTATCAACACTTACACCAAGAGAAGAAAGAGTGCTTAGAATGCGTTTTGGTATAGGAATGAATACAGACCATACTCTAGAGGAAGTTGGTTTACAGTTTTCTGTAACCAGAGAAAGAATAAGACAAATTGAAGCAAAGGCCTTAAGAAAACTTAAGCATCCAAGCAGATCAAAACACCTAAAAAGCTTCTTAGAAAAATAAAATTTTAATCTTTAATGATTAAATTATTTTGGAATACTCATAATCAAAATAAGCCGACCTCAAATGATCCTACCGGTAAAGCGGCTAGGGATTATGCTAGGGATTATAAATGGGGCTTATACCACAAAAATAATTCAGATAGATGGATCTATGAAGCACTATATAAAATTCAATTTAAAGTTATTCAAAGCGAGAAAGATATAGAAAAAGATGATATTTTAATAATCGTAGATTCCAGTATTGAAAAAAAAGGTAATTTTTACGCAAAGTTAAGCTTGGTATGTTCTAAAATATTTTTAATACATTTGGGCGACGAAAATGATCTTTATGATCTGACTTCTATTTACGATAATTTTGACTTTGTTTGGAGAACTTTTTGTTTAAATAAATATTTTTATAACAAAAAAGTTAGTTGTTTACCCATTGGATATAAGTCAGGAGTCTCTATTGTTAAAAATAAAGGTGAACGAAAATATAAATGGGCCTTTATTGGAACTTCTCACAAATCGAGCAGACACGATTTATTATTTCAGCTTTCAGATATGAAACTTTCATTTATTCACAGAACAACAAAGTTCGATGAAAAAATTATAACTGTGGACGAGATGAATAAAGTATTGTCATTAACCGAATTTATTCCGTGCCCCAATGGTTTTGTTCATCCAGAAACTTATAGAATCTATGAAGCATTAGAATGCGGATGTATTCCAATTGTTGAAAATGCCTATAAATATTATGATCGTTTATTTCCAGGCAACCCTTTTTTAAAAATAGATAAATGGGCGGAAGCAAGATCAATAATACAAAGATGGGAAAGTGAGCAAATAAGTCAGAAACGTGAAGAATGTAAAATATGGTGGACTCGATATAAAGATAACTTGAAGAAATTTATAAGTGATAAAATTAATTTATGAAAGAAAATATTCTTATAAAAATTAATGAACTAATAGAAGAAAAAAAAATTAATGAGGCTCAATTTGAATTATCAAAACTGGGACCTGAATTTCTTGAGAATTCTGAGTATCTTTATTTAAGAAGTAAGGTATTTTGTTTTAACAAATTGTATTATCTAGCTATTGACATGTTATTGATTGCCTCAGAGTTTAAACAAAGTGATAAAATTTATAATTTAATTGCTGAAATTTATAACATTTTGGGAAATAAAGAATTAAGTAAAAAACTTTTAGATTCAAATTTGAGATGGACAACGATTAATTCTCTTAAGGACGAAATGTCGGGAATTTATCGAAAATAAATTTAATCAAAGATTTATAGGACCATCTCCATCACCACGTGTAAGATGAATATGATTTTTTGATCTTATATTGCTTTCTAATTTTTCTGACAACGCAATAGACGAAGCAAAAATAAAATTTGATGGTCCATTGACAAATGAATTCATTTTGAAAGCATTTTTCCAAAAAATATGTGATTGGTTGGATACAATTAAATCCGCACCTTTATTTACCAATATCTGTGATGTTTTGTTGATAATACTTGTTTCGTAACCTTTTATTGACAAACAATCTACAATAGAGCCGAGTTTCATGCAACCAAACTGCTTGTGGTTATCTAGTTGTGTACAAAGAGAAATAGACCAACCAACAATTTTACCAGAATCAAAAAATTTTAATTTAATGAATTTTTTATTTGAATATAACGTTCTTAAATATTCCGAATTACGGACCGCAATAAATGAATTGTATTCTTTTGCTTTTTCCCAGACAAACTCAACATTTTCGTCAAAATCATCCATTTCCTTTACTATAATATTAGATTCTTTTTTTATTCGAATACAAAATAATGACATAAGTAGGAAAAAAATTTTTATACCTAACCACCCCAATCCAGAGTTGCTCATTAGTGTGGTTAAAAAAGATTTGAATTTAGTATTATTTAAATATTTAATATTTTTTAAGAAAGGATAAGGGTTACATACCTTAAAAAAAAATGGAACCTTTTGAAGATTCCAATTTAATCCTTTTAATAATTTTGGAAGGGACTCTGAATATCCACCCATACCTAGGCAAAACAAATTCCCATATTTTTTTTGAGCGTCATGTAACAATAGTACTCCACAAATATTATATTTTTTATTAAACAAGCCTGCGGTTACCGGGTTGTAATAATACCCAATTTGAAACAAGTCGTCATTTATTTTAAACCACTGGGATTTTAATGTATACCCTCCTATTACTTTAATTTTATTTTCTGTTAAAATAAATTTGCGTTCAAAAATAAAATCACTTTCTTTAAATTCTTTCTGAAAAGAAGATGTTAAACTATAATTAATACCATTACTTTTCAGTTCTTTATTGAAATCATGAATTTTATCTTTATCGCCTTGATTACTTTCTCTTATTAAATAGTCCATTCACAAATTAGCTTTGAAGCAATTCGACTATATGATAGTCCCGATGAAATAAAAAACAAATTTTTCTATTACCCAGCGCTACAGCAGGAACAGGTTTTTGAATAATGCTAAATCCTTCTTTCTGGCCGTTCTTAATTGCGTTATCAATATTAGAAACTTCAAAACAAATATGACATAATTTATTATTGTTTATCAAATTGTTATATATTGGTGATTTTTCATCCAATGGTTCTAGCAATTCTATGGTTACTCCTTGTAGATTAATGAATGCTACTTTAACTTTTTGAATAGGATCAATAACTGGTTTTGCCTCGGGAAAGAGAGAATTTATGGATTTTACTGAAAGTCCAATATGGTGAAACTTACAATTCTCTTTAAAAATATCAATAGATTTCATCACATCAATATTGTTATTTGTCATGTCGAACCTAAAATTAATTTATCAAATAACCATTTCCATTCAAGTGCAACTCGTTGTCTTTCATTAATAATGTGAGTTTTATTTTCTTTTTTTAAAAAATCTAATAATGTAGATGCAGGTACGAACCAACCACTTTTTTTGCTTAAACGTTCCATTTGTTTTTTGAATTTTTGAGATAATTTTCCATTTTGACAAAAACCATCTGCAAAATGAGTATACATAATACACGCTCCCCCTTCTTCCTCTAATCGATCTTGATTTTTATCAGAAATACATTTGTTGAACACATCAACATTATTTCCATCAGAAGAAGCAAACCAATAGTTTACGAAGGGTTTTGTGTTATCTTGATAAGGCATATGCGGGCAGCATTTAAGTGTGTTTATATCTGAAAATGCAAAATTTCTAACGTAGGTAATGTACTGTTTACATAGATCGCCCCAAAAATAGGGTGAAGACTCATCATGACCTTTGTAGAATTTATTATTCTTAAACAGGGTAAGAATATTATAAATTAATCTTCTAGATCCAGATAAGCGATTAGATCCCCAATAAATATTTTCTTGATTTACAGAATGATTAGCCATAACTTTTGGATTTTGATTGAACATTTTTACAAATTTATTTAGACCTTCTGTAATTTCCTGGCGATAAGAACTGTGATAAGTTGTATTGTGGTATCCTATTTCAAATCCTTTATTTTTTAAATCTATCAACCATTTTAAATACACTTTGTCATCACACGTGACGCCTCTGTCCTTGTGTGGTTTAGCACCTTCAATAATCCATACAGATTTTGTTATTTTATAATTCAACCCATCTAGATATTGATATACTAATTGGTTATCTCTTAGGTTTGCCCGATCAGTATCATCAAAAATTGTGAAAGCAAATTTTTTGTTATTTGGCCATGCTATTTTTGGATACATCTTTTTCTTAGCTATAATTAGGTTTTTCTAAAACAATATTTAATAAATTTGATTTTTTCACACTTGAAGAGAGTTCAAAAAAATATTTACTATCGTTTATCAATTTTAATTTATTGAAAAAATGGTAACACAGCGAGTTCTTTTCTGTTTTTTTATATTCACCACTTATTTTGTTAATGTTATTTTTCTGGCAATATTCTTTTATAAATTCAACCATTGATTCTTCAATATATCTTCCAACAACTCTACAACTTACAATGAAATCTATAAGGGTAGCTGTATTGTCTTTGATAGATATACTAAGAATACCAATGATTCCGTAATCACCAAATTTATCAATTGATCTAATTGTCCATAATTTATTTAAATTAACTTTTGTCCAATCATTAAACTCTTTTTCGCTAAGACGACGCGTTGTTAGATTCATCTGATTAGTTTTGTTTAATAATTGTAGGGCTCTTGGAATGTTTTCACTTCTAATATTTTCAATTACAATTTTAAGATTTAGTGTTTTAATCCAATCGGATAAGGATTTTATTTCTTCTTTTAGCTTGGTTCTTTTAGATTCAGATTTGTATAAATTTCCCCTGATTTTATCTTCTTTTGTAATATGAGTTTTATCAAAACAGCGCAATTTAGATAAAAAAGTATTGTAGTCTGTTGGATCCTTTGGTAATTCAGGAACCAACACTTCTGGTAACATTTCTTGAACTCTAGCTCTTTCAAAAGGACTATCGTCCAAAAACACAACGGATTGAAGACCTATATTTAGTTCATTTACTATATCAATAATATTTTTTGCTTTATCTTCCCAATTAATCCGATAAGTAACAAAGTCCTCCATTGACAAAACCATTTCCGGATGATTTTTGATTGCCTCTATTGCAATTTTTTCATCGTTTTTACTTGCTAGAGCAAGAATAATTCCTTGATCTTTTAATGACTTAATCTGGATTTGAAAATCTCTAAAAGCCTCTCCCAAATAATCGTGACCACCTATTCTCAGATTTTTCCATCCTACATCCCCAACAATTCCTCCCCACAAGGTATCGTCCAAATCCAAAATCAATAATTTTTTGTTTAATCCTTTTATAGATCCATATAAATCCGATAAGTCAGAAATAACTTCTTTAAAAAAATCGTTAGAAAAAGGTGTTTTTGATAAATACCATAATTTGGAAATATAAGCTTTGGTGCGTCCACAATTTAGTAGCCATTTTGAGGAATTAAGAACATAATAATTTTTCTCCTTAGCCAACTGTTCGGATAAATAGTAATTCATAAAAGATAAATTATAGTCCAAACCTGAATCTTTTGTGTAAGCAAGCGCAAGATTGGTATCATTGGGCTGTTTTAAAATCCAGTTTGGAATCAAAACAATGTCACTATAGTTCTTGATCGACTTTACACAGAAACAAAAATAATCAATATCTTTTTTAATAATATTTGGATTTATTATTTTTTTGTTTTGAAGTTTTTGAAATTCGGGCGATATAGATTCTGGCGTTGTCCAAACCAAAGTTATATTTGCTCGTTGTTTCCATATTTTTGCATTTTTATTTGTAAGTGTTTGGAAAACTTGATTATAATCCACATCACTAACTTGCCAATCAAAATTATCAGAATTTTTTAATAATCCCACAAAATTATTATGGTTAAAGTTCGAGATAACATTTATATAAACTTTATTTTTTTTCATTCTTTAATTTATTAATCAGAAAAAGATTAAGAGAGCCTATTGTTTTTAGTTGATTTATATTTTCTAACATTTCGTCAAAAGATAAAGTAGGAAATCCTTCTTTTTTCAGATTTTTTTCTATATTTACGAACAAATTGACAAGATCAATGGATTCTAGTTTAGATTGCTCGTCTATTAGTGGCGTAGAGTCATCTATTATAAGTTTTTTTTCTTTAGGTAAAATTTCATTCAATTCTTCAATCGATCTTCTTATTATTGTTTCCATAATAAATTGGATTTATTCTAGAGTTTCTTCGACAATACTACCCCAGTATTGAATTTGTTTCAATTTAAAAATAAGATGTCACGATGTTATTCAAAGATTTTCTTTTTAGTTTCAAGAATGTTCACTTGAGTTTTTTTGAAAAAAAAAAAATATCAAAATTTATTAGAGTTGGAATTTCAGTTCTGTATAAGTTTTTTATTTTAGAATTAATTATATATAATTTTTTTTACAAAAAAAATTTAGACGTAATTTCAAATAGGAAAAAAGAATTGTTTGATAAAGATTTAGTTTTCTTGTTCGAACATTTTAATAGTTTGAAGAAACAGCATAATTATGCAAATTTTTTTCATGAAAATTTGGAAAAACTAAGAAATAATAAATTAGATATCCTTGAAATTGGAACTGCAAAGGGTGATGGTTTAGCCAGTCTCTATTTTTATTTTCCGCATTCCAACTTTATTGGAATAGATAATAATCCCTATAGAATTAGATACAAATCAAAACGAATTCGCAGCATATATGTTGATATTTCTTCAAAGAAAATATTACAAAATCTTACTAACCATTTAAATCAAAAATTTGATTTAATCATTGACGATTGCAGTCACCGACTTATTGATCAAATATTGTGTTTTTCAGAAAATTTTAAAAATTTAAAAAAAGATGGAATTTATGTAGTTGAAGATCTTAATTTTCCTGAAATACACCAAATGTATAATCCTACTAATGAGGATGTAAATTTAAAAACTATATTAAAAAAAATTAACTTGAGGGAAGAAATATTTACAAAATTTATGAATAAAGATGAGATCGATTATATTCAAGACAACATCGATAGTATAACATTCTACAAAAGTAAAAATAAAGAGAATTATCTAATTCATGACCTATGCGATTATTCAGAAATTGCATTCATAAAAAAAAAATGAAAAAAAATTTTGAATGGACATGTAAACATACTTGGAGACGTAGTGCTTATAATACCTTATGGTGTTTAATCGGATGTTCGATAGGTGATTTTGGAACTATTATATTTTTTCAATTACTAAATATCATTTGGTCAACTTTTTATATTATGATTCTAGCAATCATTAATGGTTTGATTACAAGCATAATGCTAGAAACCTTAATTTTACTAAAACAAATGAATTTCAGTCAATCGTTGAAAACAGCGCTTACAATGAGTTTTATTTCTATGATTAGCATGGAGGCTGCTATGAATATTGTTGACTGGTGGTTAACCGGAGGGGCCAATTTAACCTGGCGGATAGTTCCTATCATGCTGATAGTTGGTTTCATTACACCTTGGCCTTATAACTATTGGCGTCTAAAGAAATTTAATGTTGCGTGTCATTAATTTTAACATATCATTCGGAATGTGTGTCTATATTGATGCCTTAATGAAAAAATATGAAAAATAGAACAATAGAAATAATGTCACCAGCAGGTTCTTGGGAATCTTTACAAGCAGCAATACAAGGTGGAGCAAACTCCATTTATTTTGGAATAGAACAATTAAATATGAGAGCCAGATCTTCCAATAATTTTACTCTGAAAGATTTGGTAGAAATAGCTGAACTTTGTAATAAAAAAAATATTAAAACCTATATTACGCTTAACACTATTATTTACGATCATGATTTAATACTAATGAAAAAGATAGTTGATACAGCCAAAAAAGCTGGCATCACTGCCATTATCGCTTCCGATCAAGCTGTAATTAACTACACAGCTTCTATCAATATGGAAGTTCATATTTCTACTCAAACCAATGTTACAAATTTGGAAACTATACGTTTTTTTGCTCATTTTGCTGATGTGATTATTTTATCGAGAGAATTATCTTTGATTCAAGTAAAAGAGATAACAAAAGAAATTGAAAAACAACAGATAAAAGGACCTTCGGGAAATTTAATAAGGATTGAAATTTTTGTTCATGGAGCTTTGTGTATGGCTGTTTCAGGCAAATGTTATATGAGCCTACATACCGCAAACTCTTCCGCAAACAGAGGAGCTTGTATGCAAAATTGTAGAAAAACTTACGTAGTTACAGATAAAGAGGATGGACATCAGTTTGATATTAACAATGAGTACATCATGTCGCCAAAAGATTTGTGTGCTATAGGATTTTTAGATCAAGTTTTGGATTCCGGATCAAACATACTTAAAATAGAAGGTAGAGGAAGATCTCCCGAATATGTAAAAACAACTACTCAATGTTATCGGGAAGCTGCTGATGCTTATTTGGAAGGAACATATAATAAAGAAAAAGTAAAAGGATGGATGAGCAGATTGAAAACTGTCTACAATAGAGGATTTTGGGATGGTTATTATTTGGGACAAAAAATGGGAGAGTGGGCGGAAATTCATGGATCTAAAGCTACAAAAAAGAAAATTTATCTAGGCAAGGCCAAAAAATATTTCGCAAAAATACAGGTTGCTGAATTCGATCTAGAAACACAAAAACTTAAAGAAGGTGATAACATCCTTATTACAGGAAGAACAACAGGAATAATTGAGACCATAGCTGGAGAAATCCGCATTAATGACAAACGAGTTGAAGATGTAAACAAAGGAGATAAATTCTCAATGAAATTGAATCACAAAGTGCATCCAAACGATAAGCTATACAAAGTCACAAATATCCAATGATACAAATTGCTTACAAAAGAGAGAAATGCATAGGATGTAATTATTGCATCGAATTGGCTCCGGATAGATGGAGAATGAATAAAAAGGATGGAAGAAGTGTACTTTTAGGATCAAGAAATAAAAAAGGGTTTTATACAGTCGAGGTAAATGATGTTGAGTATGAGGCTAACAAAATTTCTGCTCAAGTATGCCCGATGAAAATAATACGCATCAACAGATTAAATAAATAAAATGGAAAAATTAATTTTTAATGACCGATACTTTACCATTTATCCGAACTTTTCTTGAAAGTACAAAACTTGATTTTGAAATAATGGATTGCGATCCTGATTTAGCAGATACCAACATTTTTTGTAAAAAATATGGCATCTCCTTTGAGGATGCAGCAAATACAATTGTGATGAAATCAAAAACGGGTGAATTAAAATATGCAGCTTGTGTACTGCTTGCTACAACTAAACTTGATACTAATAAAACTATTAGAAAGAAATTAAACACCCATAAAGTTTCATTTGCAAGTATTGAAGAAAGTGAAAAATTAACCAACATGCAAATTGGAGGTGTTACTCCCATAGAATTGCCAAAAAAACTACCGCTTTGGGTTGACTCACGAGTAATGAAAAGAAAAATTATTGTCCTTGGCGGCGGTAACCGTACATCAAAAATAAAAATATCTCCAAATATTTTTAACCATACTTCTAATACCGAAATTGTTGCGGGACTTGCAAAATAATGTTTGTAATAACGATTATAAGATTGATTAAATAATTATGAAGATAAAATTTGGTTTATTATTATGCTGGTTGGGTATCCATCGTTATAAAATTATTAGCAGTACCTTCGGTTTTGGTCCAAGTGGGACCGTTGAAAGCGTTCAATGCAAAATCTGTGGAATCAAGAAAATTAGAAAAAAATAACACCTACCCTAACAGAATAACAAGGAATGCTTCAACTCGTACGGTCCACACCCTATGGTGGTCTGAACGCTAGCCTTACGTACTTATGCAATCTGCGTTGAATCGCCATTGCAACGGGCATTATAAGATTTATTTAAGTTGCATTCAATTGAAATCTACTAATAAAATATTTCATTTTATTTTGGTTACATATAGTCAATTTACATTTAAAATTTTGTTATAATAGTCCATAACTTATTAATAGTAGGAGGTGCATGTTATCTTGTGGCCAAACATGGTGTTGAAATAAGACGCTACCTAGCTTGGAGGAAGAAAGTTAAAGGAAAAACGATTCCAGCTAGACTACACGAAATAGTCTATGTGGGACTGGTCATGCTTTGGTCTAAAATGGGTAAACCACCTCTGAGCAGAGCTATTAACGAATATATTAATCGCGCAGAATATAAAAAGGAATTAATGTCGGGTGATCTGTTTAAGAAACTGATCACTGAGATCAAAGAAACTCCCTGCGAAGATAAAACAGGATATTATCTTGCAAATTCAAGGGAAATATTAAGTCAAAAAGACCTAAAACAGCTTAATAATGAAAAAGAATTGATCATTAAAGAACTAATGACAAATGACAAAGTTGAACGATACCAAACGGTTTTCAAGTTTTGTGAGTTTTATCAATCATGGGCTTTAGCAAAAAAATCAATACAAGCCGAAGATATTACCAAGCAAGGAAACTTTGAAATTCACCCAGAATTACCTTTGAAAATTGTTCATTAATTTTATCTAATATAATAGTCATCCTCCCCTCAACATTTCTTATTATTGATGATAATATGTTAACAAATGTACGAGAAAAAAATTTATGAACTTCGATCTTTCTGAGGAGCAAAATCTTTTAATACAAACAACGAGATCCTTTGTTAAAAATGAACTCCTGCAACATGAAGAACTTTTAGAAAGAACAAATAATTTACCTAAAGAATTATATGAAGAGATTAAGAAGAAAAGTTATGAAGTAGGTCTTTATGCTTGTAATATGCCTAAAGAACACGGCGAATGAATAAAAAAAAAAATCTAACTACAAAAGAAATTTATTCTCTAATAATACAATTAAAAAATATGAAACATGTAGAAAA
>CAJXBA010000024.1 GCA_913050185.1 uncultured Pelagibacteraceae bacterium | reverse complement strand
TAGAGTCCCCTTTGGGACAGGTTTCGATGATTCCACTACTAGCTTGGATTGCAAAGAATGCACCATCTCACTTAAAAGCAACTTTTTTCGCTATTTTTGCATCGTTTACAAATCTTGCCTTATCAGCCAATGCTTTGGGCACTAAGTATTTGAATGAAATATTTGTCGTGACAAGAGCTGTTAAGGATAAAATTACGGATGTTATATTAAGTACTGCTGATTATTCTGAACTTGGAATTTTATTAATTTCTGTAACTTTATTAACTTTACTAGTTCCCATTCTGGCTGTGTGGTTGATTCAAAGAAGCAAATTTAGAACAAACGAATAATTATTCATTTAGGTAGAATTAAATTTTCATTGTTGTTGGTTGGTATATTGACATTTCGGCCAACGGGATGGAATTTAAGTTCAGGGGACTCATAAGAATTTAAGAAATCCACTCCATCATTTTTCACATTTAGATAATGATTCAAGTCTTTTTTATTGATAATTACAGGTTGTCTGTCGTGAATATCACCCACATTTGATCTAGCTTCTTGGGTAATAATACAAAACTGCTTTTGTTTAAATATTCCCGCAAAAAAGATGGTTTCGTTATCTTGTCTTTTAAAATAGTGGGGCGTCTTGATATTTTTTTCTTTTTTCCATTCATAATAACCATCCGCAACAACCAAGCATCGGTAGCTTTTAATGAGATTTTTAAAAGATATTTTTTCTCCTAAGGTTTCTAGTCGAGCGTTAATTAATGGACGTATATTTTTTTCCTTTGCCCAGGATGGAGTCAGTCCCCATTCTAAACCCTCTAATGTTTTGCCATTAACATATTGTTTGATGACCGGAAGCTTTTGTTGAGGATGGGCATTGTAATTATCGTCATTTTCGACACCAATGGCCTTTTTAACAATTTTCTCTGTTTTAGAAACCGGTTTAGTAATTACGTATCTTCCACACATGAGCTTTTTAATTCAAACAATCTTATTATTTTCATCTGATAATTCAATCTCGTGTACATCTCTCCTTTCCCCTTCCTGTGGTTTTGTTTCTTTCATACATTTATTTATTGTTTGTTATTGTTGGAAGTTTTTTAGTTAAAGAGCTTCAACATTTATTTATATAGACGTTAATAGTGGCAAGATTTTGAAAAGCACAAAGCTGTTTCAACGGGTGAAGAATTTCGTGTCAACGACCAATTATTAATTGCAACAGGATTATTTCATAAGAAAGTTTCTTGTCACTTTTCTGCATTTATCAAAAATGAGTTGCCACAATCTGAATGGATGGTTGCATAAATTATGAGAAGGTTTGATGTTTGGTTTATTAATTTTAGGTTTAATAAAATTTATTGAGTATTTAATATGAAAAACAAAAAAATAGGTATAATTTAAGAAATATGCAGGATTCGCTTTTATATATAGCTTCAGCTCTCATAGTTCTCCTTATTGCTGTCCTTGCTATCGATATTTATCTTTTGATTAATAGAAGAAAGAAAAAAGACGAAGATAAATCTATCGAGGAAATGAATAGTTTAAAAGAATCATTAAATAATTCCATTAATAACATGTCCACATCTTTTAACAATTTGTCGAAAGATGTGACCCGCGACATGACAAGTGCGTTAACTAAAGTTGATGAAAAAGTAGGGGTCTTTAATAAGCAAGTTGAAGACTTGAATAGAAGCCAGGCAAGTTTTAGTAAAATTCTCGCAGGCGTTAAAAAATATGGCACGCTGGCCGAGTTTTCACTTGCGTCTCTTCTTAAGGATCTGTTGCCGGCTTCTCAATATATTTCCAATGTAAAAATGAAAGAGGATTCCGGAGAGAATGTAGAGTTTGCCGTAAAGCTGCAAGACGGTATTTTAGTTCCAATTGATTCACACTGGCCAGTTGAAAAATTTCAAGCTATTAGCGATGCTGAAGATGCAAAAGATAAAAAGGCTATAACAGATGCTAAGGATAAATTAGCAAGCGCCTTTAGAGCTAAAGCCAAAAAAGTTAATGAGAAATATATTGTTCCACCAAAGACAACCGATTTTGCAATCGTTTATGCCCCAACAGAAAGCTTATTTTCAGAACTTACTAGCTACCGAGATCCAAGCACCAAAGAATTACTAACCCAAGAATTGATGAGAAAATATAAAATTACAATTTCTGGACCCAATACACTTTCAGCTTATTTACAGTCTTTGCATATGGGTTTTCAAACTCTAAAAGTGCAAAAGCATGCAACACAAATTTATAATGATTTAAGAAATATTTCATCAAGATTTAACAAACACTTTGATGGCATTCTAAGCTTGAGAAAAACTTTGGAGGAGGCATTAAATCATACCGATGATTTTGGCAGAGATGCTAGATCCATTATGCGAACTTTAGAAAACATCAAAGATCCCGATCAAGTTGAAAAGTCAACCAAAGAAGAAGTTGACAAAATCAAAGTAATGAATAAGTAATACCCAATGCCAAATTATGTGTTTTACGATTTTGAAACATGCTCAAGCAATGTTTCTTACGGTCAAATTATAGAAGCAGCCGCAGTTCTGGTAAATGATGATTTCCAAGAATTAGATCGATACGAAGGTCGTTGCAGATTGAATCCTGGAATTATCCCAGAAGCAATGGCTCTTATTGTAAATAAAAGCAGTGTTGCTATGTTAAAGAATACAAATTTATCCCACTATCAAATGATAAAACAATTGATGGAGAAATTTAATCGATGGAAAAATTCAGTTTTTTTTGGATATAACAGCATTGACTTTGACGAAGAATTTTTAAGACGAACTCTTTTTAAAAATCTTGAATATCCATACATAACAGTAACAAATGGAAATGAAAGAGGTGACCTGTTAGGTTTGGCAAGAGCTGCACATCTATATTATCCGGATTGCATTAAAACTCCCATTAGCAGTAAAAACAATCCTTTGTTTAAATTAGATCAGCTTGCTCCTATGAATAATATCAAGCATGATAAAGCGCATTCAGCCATGGGAGATGTTTTAGCGACTGTTGAAATTGCAAAATTATTGAGCAAAAAAGCACCCAATGTTTGGAAAGCAAGCTTAATAACAACCAACAAAGATAAATGCCTTCAAATTATAAAAGATGAAGAATTATTTTGTACTAACTTTTTTTATGGCAAAGCAACCCCTTTTGTATTGACGTATGTATGTCAGCATCCCTGGAATTACGCATTTTGTTTTGATTTAAAAGCGGATCCTTCTTATTATTTTAAACTATCAGTCCAAGAATTAAAAAAAGAGATTTTTGACACAAAACCTAGGGTGATGCGGACTATTAAGCATAAAAAACACCCCATCATTATGAATGCTGGTTATGGAATTAATTTTGATAGTTACAAACAGTTGGGTTTACCTAAATTGAGGGAAAGAGCTAAAATGATTAGAGAAAATAAAGATTTTGCTAGAAAAGTAAATTCAATTTTAGAAGAAGATATAAGGGAAAAACAAGAACTAGATTCACAATTAGATGTCTATGCAGAGGAATCCATATATAAAAAATTTCCCACAAACGAAGATAGTGCAATTATGCCGGAGTTTCACAAAGTAGATTGGAAAGATAAATTTTCCATTCTTCAAAAATTCAAGGATGAACGCTTTCAATATTTTGGTAAAAGAATTCTTTATGAAGAGAGTCCAGAGTCTTTGCCAAAAAAAGAATACAATATAATTCATAAAGAAATTGCATCAAGAGTACTAAGTACCAACAATGAAAAATGGAACACTATTCCAAGAACCTATTCAGAAATCGATACATTAAGAAATAAATTTAAGGAAGATAAAGAAAAATTAAAAGCTTTAGAGGATATTAATTCTTATGTTGAAGAGATGGAAAAAATTTACCAAAAGGCTAGTTGACATTAAATTAAAAACCAATAAATTGAAAATTATCACATGACCACCAAAAATATCACAGATGAAAATTTTGAGACTGAGGTTTTAAAATCAAGCCTACCAACCATAGTTGATTTTTGGGCAGAATGGTGTGGACCATGTAAGCAAGTGGCACCCATTCTTGAAGAGATTTCTACCGAGATGCATGGAAAAGTAGTTGTGGCCAAACACAACATTGATCAAGAACCCAATATGCCCACAAAGTATGGAGTAAGAGGAATTCCAACCATGTTAATTTTTAAAGATGGAGAATTAAAAGCAACAAAAGTTGGTGTCACCACAAAATCAAATATTGTTTCTTGGATAAAAGAAAATATTTAGTTTAAATTTAAAATTTCCCCAGAAAAATATAAACTGCCTGTACAAAAAATAATTGCATTATCGTCTTCTTTTGCAATGTTTTTTATTGCTGTTTCAATAGAATTTTCTATTTTTGAAGGAATGCCGCAAGACAATGCGATTTCTGAAAGTTTTTCTTTTTTTACAAAGTTTACTTGATTGGGAATATCTAAAGCGATTATTGAGTGAACTTTATCTTTAAATATTTGTATAAACTTTTTGTGTTCTTTATTTATCATCATTCCAAGAACCATAAAAATTTTCTTTTTTTTATCAAGAGCGTCTAAGTATTTTCTTATTGCAAGCGCAGCTAAAACATTATGTGCACCGTCGATTATAATTTGGTTGTTCTTAGAGACATATTTTCTCAGTTTTCCTTGCGTTATATTTTGCAATCTTCCCTCGCACCGAATTTTTGTTATTGCTTTTGCAATATGAGATTTAGATACTTTGAATTGATCTAAGTTTCTTATTGTAGCTATCGCGGTAGAAATATTACTGAGCTGAAAATCACCAAGTAAATTAGGATGACCCAAGTTCATCGAACCAATTTTATCGTTGTAAATAAATCCCTCAGTATTTTTTTGATAATTATAATGTTCACCATGAATAATTTTTTTTGATGTATTGGTTGAAATATTTTTCTTAATCTTTTCTATAACGCCATTTATTTGTTCTGAAATAACGATTTTAGATCCGTTTAATAGATGTGAGCATTTTTCGTATACTACTTCATCGATAGTCCCTTCTTTCAAAAAATCCTTGTGATCTATACCTATTGGCATTACCACAGAACAAATATTTTTCTCCAATACATTGCTGGCATCGAGTCTGAAAAAAAGTCCAGATTCAAGAATATTCACATCACTATTTGTTCTTGAAGCTGCAAGAAAAAAACAAGCACAAATAAATTCATGATATGTAATGCTTTTCCCTTGATTGATTTTTTCTACTTCGGTGAGCAGATCAAGAAGTTTTTCGTCAGAAATATATTTTCCCGAAAGGAAATACCTTTCATTAAATTTTCTTAGCGAGGGGCTTGTATTGAGATTTACTGTATAACCTGCCGTTTCAAAAATTTCTCTTAACGTGACGCAAAGGCTATGTTTTCCATTTGTGCCGACTACTTGTATTGCATTATTTATTTTTTTTTCTGGGTTATTTAGATCTTTTAATAATCTTTTGATTCTATCAAGCGATAAGTCTATTGATTTAGGATGCAGTTGAAGCAGTCTTTTTAAAATCTTTCTGATCTTCATAAGCTTCTTCTACATCATTTTTCGCTTCTAATTCGCCTTTATTTAAAAGTATATTAGCTAAATTGGTTATAGTGCCTTTCAATTCTTTTCTATTTTCAAGAGTTATATCAGCTAGACCTGATGATTTCATTATGCCAGATGCGGTACCAAAATCTTCTGGAATTTGATCGGTGCCTTTCAAAATATTTGATGTAACCCTTTTTCCAGAGAAAAGCATATTTTCTACATCTTTAGATTCTATAATAACAAAATCATGTTGAAAAAAACTACTAGCATATGTACCACCTGCAACCGGGCCAGGAGAACCAGCAATAGCAAAAGTTATTATTCCCGCTTTTTTAATTTCGTTCATAGCAATAATACTTTTGGTCATTCCTGTAAGTCCAGCAACACCCGTATGAACATCAATGCCTGAACTTTGATATATAACGATCCACACGTCTACTTTTTTTTGTATCGCAAAATTAGCAGCCTTTAAAAAATGTTCACATTCAGCGGGACCGAATCTTCCAGCCCCAAACTTTGGACTAAAGCAAACTACACCTGCGCTTAAATTAGAAATATTTCCCCAACCACACATTAATGCCGTCTGCATGCCTGTTGTCTTTCTGTATTTTTTAATTTTGTCAATGTATCTGTACTCCTCTCGAGCACCACCTTTTACTTCAAAGTTTAGGGGATCAGGATTAATGTTTACGGGAGCCTCAATAATTTCGTAGCTCGAATCAAATAGAGAATCCAAACGTAATTTTGGAGGCAGATCAAAATGAAATGAACATTCACAAATATATGAGTTTTTAAATAGATCAGGTTTGTAGGTGATTTTTTGGCATTTTGGACAATTTTTCCAATCCGTTTCTTCAGAATCTTTAGGCTGTTTCTTTATGATCTTTTTTATTTTAAAACCAATCTTTTTAAACCAATTTCTGTCCTTTATCCAATTCATGATAATTTTTTCCTTAGATTTTTTACCATATTACCTACATTTGTGACAGGATTTTGTCTATTTTTAATTGATTCTGAAATTTTCTTGCAAATTTCTGACCCAACTACACATCCATCCGATGCTTTAAATGATGAAATATTTTTACTTGTGATTCCAAAGCCAATTACCAGATTTTTGTTTTTGTTTTTGATGATTTTTTTTATTTTATTATAATTTTTTAAAATCTCTCTTGGTGTGACTTTGAGTTTTCCTCCAGTGGTAGATAGCATGCTAATATAGTAAAGCATATCATGAGAATTACCGATGATTTTTTTCATTCTTTTTTTTGAAGTAGTTGGAGATAAAAGTTGTACAAAGCTAATAGAATTTTTTCTACATTTTTTTGCAATAAATTTGTTATCTGGCCAAGGTAAATCAACTACAATCAAACCATCCACACCTACTTGTTTACATTTTTTTAAAAATCTACTCTGACCGTACTGGTAGATCATGTTGTAATACCCCATTAAAATTACAGGCTTTGCATTTTTGCTTTTTTTAAAATTTTTAACAATTTGAAAGACGTCTTTCATTTTAATTCCATTATTAATTGCGCGATTAGCAGATGTTTGAATTTGCCCGCCATCTGCTATGGGCGTGTTATGAGGGAATCCTATTTCGCATATATCTGCGTGGTTTGAAATTGACTTCAATATTGTTAGTGATTTTTCTTTTGTATTATCACCAGCCACTATATAAGTCAGCAAAGCAGGTCTTTTTTCCTTTTTAGATTTTTCGAATGCTAAACTGATTTGTGAAATAGTCATTATTTATTTCCCCAATCTCTGTCTTAAAATATCCCGATCTTTCTGTGCATCGCCACAAGAATTCACAATTATGATTGTATCCTTGCTTAATTTTGGAGCAATTCGAATAGCTTCAGCAAATGCATGAGCCGGTTCTAAGCTCGGATTTAAATTTTCATATTTTGTTACTAGTTTATAAGCATTTAAAGCTTCCTCATCAGTAGCAAGAGTATATCTTGCTCTTTTTGTGTCTTTTAAAAAACAATGCATGGGACTTACGGAAGGGTAGTCAAGTCCGGCTGAAATTGACTCAGTTTCATTTATTTGACCTTCAGAGTTTTGACAAACATAGGCAGCCGCTCCATGAAGTATTCCTAACTTTGCACCTCTGCTTAAAGGGGCGGCGTGAAGTTTAGATTTACTTGGGCCGTCAGCTTCAACTCCAATTAATTCAATTTGTTTTTTACTATAATCAATGAACTCACTCCAAAAACCGTAGGCAGAACTTCCTCCTCCAACACAATTTATTAATTTTATTTTTTTAGGAATTGTTTTAAATTCAGATTTTATTTGATCTTTTAACTCTCTAGATATTTGTGCTGTGCTCCAACCACATATTTTTACAAAAATATTTGGACCCACTGTACTTCCAACACACATGGCTGTGTTATGACAATTTGAAACCCAATATCTCATACATTCGCTTACCGCGTCTACTAGTGTTTGGCTGCCAGAGTAAACAGGAACTATTTCAGCACCATTTTTTCTCATAGCGTCACAATTAGGCTTTTGTCTTTTGATATCCTTTACACCCATAAATATTTTACACTTTAGACCAAATTTTTTTGCTGCCATGCTCAACATTTTTCCAGCATATCCGGCCCCGGTATCTCCGACTATGTATTTTTTTCCAGCTCTTTTAGTAATCAAACAATGAACAGTAGCATTATAAATTTTATGAGCTCCACCATTAGCCTCAGACACGACTTTTGTCCATATCTGAGCGCCATTTAAATGTTTTGTTAAGTTCTTAAGTTTTATAAACGGAGTGGGGGCCCCAACCCAATTTTTAAAATAGTAATCTCTTTCCTTAATAAAATTTTTATTTTTTCTGAGTTTTTTAAATAAAATTGTAAGATCTTCTACAGGTTTTTTTAAAGTTTCGGGAATAAAATTTCCTCCAAATTTTCCTCCCCAGTAACCATTTTTGTCATGTTGATCAATTAAAGGTATGCCTTTCTTTATTTTAATCATGAAATTATTCTTTTATAGAATTAGATACTTTATTTATATTTTCTTCAATATTTCCTCGAATTAAACTTCTTCCCATAATTAGCTTGTTGGCACCATTTTTTATGGCTTCTGTTGGAGTACAAATACGTTGCTGATCGTCTTTATTATCTTTAGGCATACGTATTCCTGGGGTAAAAATTAAAAGATCTTGACCTATTATTTTTCTAACAATTATTGCCTCATGTCCAGAACACACAACACCAACTTTCATTTCTTTTGCAACTGTCGACAATCTTTCAACTTGTTCAACTACGGTGTTATTATTTCCTATCTCTTTTAAATCATTGTCGTTTAGAGCTGTTAAGATTGTAACCATCATAATACTAGGTTTAGATTTAATTTCGCTTGCTGCTTTTTTAGCATTCTCAATCATTTTTTTTCCACCTTGGCCGTGTATCGTTAAAAAGCCGAATCGAATATCATCTAATGCTTTAATTGCTTTATAAACAGTTTGAGGAATATCCTTTAATTTTAAATCTAACATTAAATTTGTTATACCTATCTCATTGAATTTTTTTACGCCCTCTTTGCCGTGTGCGTTAAAAAATTCAAGACCTATTTTGATGGTAAAAACTTTATCTCTTATTTGACTAGTAACATTTATTGCTTCTTCCAAATTAGTTGTGTCCAAAGCAAGAATTATTTTACTCACTGATTTTCAAATTGTATATTAGTTTGTAGCAGATATTTTATTCTCGTTAATATTACTGTTCAATCGGTTATATAATATTTTACTCATTTTCCATTTAATTGCTCTTTTTGCGGGTATTTGAATAACTTTTGAATTTTTTGGATTTCTGCCAATCCTTGCTCTTCTAGTCACGACTTTCAATCGTCCCCAACCTCGTATCTCTACAGCTTCATCACGGTGAAGCGCCTCAATCATTTCAAATATTATAGTTTCTACAACTTTTTCCATATCTCTGCGTAGAATGTTCGGATACATATTGCAAAGTTTTTGCACTAATTCAGATTTTACCATTAAATGTTGTATAACTATTTTTTAATTTTCTTATTTAAAAGTGGTTTTAAATTAAATATGTCGCCTAAGATGCCCCCTGAATCTGTAGAACCATATTTTTCTACTTGTTCTTTCATCAATTTTTCTTCTAGCGATTTTATAGATAATGTAACTTTTTTTTTGTCTTTATTAATACCAACAATCATCGCGTCCACTTTATTTCCTTTTGCAAATCTTGATGAGCGCTGATTTTCAACTTCTTTCGCTAATTGGTTTTTTTTAATTAATAATAGGAGATTTTTATTTCCTGAATGAACAAAGATTCCTTCTTTGGAAGAAGATTCTACAATAACAGTCACAACGTCAGATAAATTTTTGTTCATAAAAAACTCGAAAGGATCTTTTGCAAGTTGTTTTATACCCAATCTTACTCTTTCTTTTTCTTGATTTATTTCTACAATTTTAAATTTTATTAATTGGTTTTTTTTGTAATTTTCTAGTTCTGATTCTTTTTCTGACCAACTTAAATCTTTATAATGAATCATACCAGAGAGTTCAGAGTCCTTTATTGATGCAAATAAGCCATAATCTGTTATATTTTTTATGATTCCTTCAGTTTCATCACCAACTTTGTGATCATTGGTAAATTTAACCCAAGGATTAACCAGCGTATTTTTGTAACTTAGAGAAATTCTTCTTTTTTCTATATTTTTTTCTAAAATTTGTACCTCAATTTTTTGGGATGTGGACAGAATTTTACCAGGATTAATATTTTTTTTTGTCCAACTCAATTCTGACTGATGAATAAGTCCTTCAAGACCTTCTTCTAGCTTGGCAAAACAGCCATAATCTTGCACTTTAGTAATTGTCGCGGGATAATTTTTACCAATTTCATAATTATGTATTGATTTTAAGTAAGGATCTTCGTTTAGCTGTTTCACTCCCAAACTTATTTTTTTTGTACCTTCTTCTATTTTGATTATTTTTGCTTTTATGGTTTGTCCGATAGAAAGCAACTCAGAGGGTCTGCTAATTCTATCCCAAGAAATATCAGTAATATGAAGTAGGGCATCAACACCCTGAAGATCGATGAATGCACCCCACTCTGTTAGGTTCTTAACAATTCCAGAAACTATGTCACCTTCTTTCATCTTGCTTATAACTTTGTCTCTGTCCTTGTTTCTAATTCTTTCCATAATAGTACGTCTGCTTAGAACTATGTTGCCTCGACGCTTATCTAGTTTGATGCACTCAAAAGTTTGTTGAGTCTTTATCAGATGATCATAATTTTTTAAGGGTTTAAGATCAACTTGTGATCCGGGCAAAAAACATAAACATGATTCAACTTCTACAATAAAACCACCTTTACATCTTGATACTATAACTCCTTCGACTTCCTCCTTATTTTCAAAAGCATTTTCCATTTTTTTCCACGATTGTGCTTTACGAGCTTTTTCTCTCGAAATTACCATGTCACCGTTTTTATTTTCTATTTTTTCTAACAAAACTTCAATCTTCGATCCAACTTTGATCTTATCTAATTCTTTGGTGAGCTTGAATTCTTCAATTGGTATGGTTCCTTCAGATTTAAGTCCTAAATCTATAAATATAAATTTTTTTCCAATTTGACTTATAGTGCCAGCTGTTACTTCTCCTTCCTTAAACTTTCTGTTTCCCAAGTCCTTGGTGAGAAGGTTTTCAAATTCACTATGCGATTTGCTTTTATCTTGCTTTATAATTTCTTCCATATTTTAATAACAATTTATCTTCAACAACTTTATGAATTACTCCAAACATCCGCTTTTTATTCATCTTAGTGGTGTCAACAATTACAGCACCTCGAGGGATACGTAAAGGTGAAAATTTGCGCATTGAATCCATATGATTACGCAATCTGATCTCTTTTTTTACCATTTTGAGAGTAATTTTGTTGTATGTTTTTTTAAGTTCTTTAAATCTTCTTTTGGCCGCAACTTTCAACCTACATTTAAAAAAAAATTTTATATCTGCATTTGGGAATAATATTCCCATGTCACGACCCTCTAAAATAGCAAGTCTTTTAGTTGCAAATTTCATTTGATACGCTCTCAAGAAGAGTCTTACTTTTTTAGTTTTTGCAATACAGGAGGTATATTCGGTTACTTTAGATGAATATAACTTTTTATTTTTTAATAAATTTGAATTAATATTTTTTATAATTTTTTTCAGAAACAAAACATCACTAGTTGTTTTTTTCGAAACAAGAAGTTTATAAGCAATATATCTGTAAAGTAGTCCGCTAGTAAGAAGACTAAGTCCAAATGTTTTACTTAAATATTTTGAAGCAGTAGTTTTTCCTGCAGCCGCCCCAGAATCGCAAGTTAATAGTAGTCTTATGTTACTTTTTAATTTCAACTTCTCCCCCCATGCTTCGGATCAATGAAACAAAACCTGGAAATGAAGTGTTTACAGTTTCAAAGTTTTTTACTTTTATTTTTATTCCAGTAACTAACGATAGAATAACAGAAGACATGCAAATTCTATGATCTAATTTGGTATTTACGGTAATTAAATTATTTTTAATATCTATATTTTTTTTCCCTTGTATAAACATCGAAGATTTTGTTGAATGACAGTTAATTCCTATTTGGGTTAGTATTTTTTTCATTTCTAAGATTCTGTTACTTTCTTTGGTGGTTAACTCTGAAATATCTTCAAACTTTGAAACACCTTCAGTTAAAGCTGAAATGACAAAAAGTATAGGAAATTCGTCTATCAGAGATGGGACTAGTCTTTTAGAACAATTTATGGCTCGAAGTGTACTGCTTTTGACAATAATAGAGCCTACCGGTTCACCTGATACATATTTCAAATTTTTTACTTTTATGTTTGCGTTCATTTTTTTCAAAATTTTAATGAAACCTGCACGCGTGGGATTACAAAGAACATTATGAATTACCAATTTGGAGTAGGGAATTAACAGAGTGAGAGCGATTAGAAAAGCACCAGAACTGGGGTCGGCACTCACAGTATAATCAAAACCATGTAGATCTTTTTGACCTTTCAATGAAATCAGATTTCTTCTTTTTAGTTTCTTGACCTTTATGTCTGCTTTAATTTTTTTCAAAAAGATTTCTGAATGATTTCGGCTAATCTTATTTTCTTTTATGGTTGTTATTCCAGGCGTAGAGAGCGCAGATAGAAGTATTAGACTTTTAACTTGAGCACTACCTCTATTTTCTATGTGTTGCTGAGCTAAGGGCATCGAAGTACCTTCAATCGTGAGAGGCAAAGTTGATTTACCTTTGGGGTAAAAAAAACATCCCACCTTTTCTAATGGCTTAATAACGCGAGACATATCACGTTTATTTATTGAAGAATCGCCATATAAATAAAATTTACCGGAGTGAGTTGATAACAATCCCATTAGTAATCTAGCTGTGGTCGCACTATTTCCCACAAAAATTTTAGTAATTCTTTTTTTAACTTTGAATGAATTTAATCCATTGCCATGTACAATATAAACATTGTTAGATTTTATTATTTTTACCCCTAGTGTTTTTAATGCTTTCATGCAGATCAATACATCATCAGACTCAAGCAAATTTTTTATTTTTGATTTACCGATACATTGACTTGCTAGCAGTAAAGATCTTAGACTTAATCCTTTATCAGGTGGTATTTTGATAACTTTATTAAATTTACTTATTTTTTTTTTTATTAAAACAGAAAATTTTTTATTCATTTGAAACTAAATGGTAAAATCTTCACCAAAATATAGTTTTTTCGCCTCAGCAGTATTTACAACTTGTCTAGGTGTTCCGTTGGCCACTATAGTTCCATTTGCAATGACATACGAACGGTCAACTACTGATAATAATTGACTTGCGTTGTGGTCCGTTATTAATACTGCGCAGCCACGGTGTTGGAGTTTTAAAAGGAGTCCTTTGATATCTTGTATACTGAGAAGGTCGACGCCCGCAAATGGCTCGTCTAATAATAACACTTTAGGATTGCTTATTAAGCATCGTGCAATTTCAGTTCTACGACGCTCACCTCCAGATAAAGAAGTGGCTTTAATATTTCTTAAGTGAGTTATGGAAAATTCAGCCATTAACTTTTCAACAACTTCTTCTTGTTCGGATACTTTTTTTTTTACTATTTGGGCAATTCCAAGGAGATTCTGATAAACGGTCAAGCCTCTAAAAATTGCTGTTTGCTGAGGAAGGTAAGCTATGCCTAATTTGGATCGTTCGTGTATGGGTATATTTGTTAATTTTGTATTACCCAAAAATATATCACCAAAATCACACCTTAAGATACCCAAAACAATATTCATAAAAGTGCTTTTTCCAGCTCCATTACTTCCAAGCAACCCTAGCATTTCGCTCTGATTTAGATGTATGTCAATTTTTCTCAAAATCATTCTACCAGCAAAAGATTTAGAAATATTTTTTGCTGCTAGAATGGGCTTAGATTTAAATTTTATTATTCTAAATTTTTTTGTATTACTCATCTAATCAACTTTATTTTGACCTTTTTATCACCAAACATAGAAATATGAAATTTTCTTGTTGAAAGATCATAATTTATTTTATCTGCTTGCAGCGATCCTTTATTACCGGTTAAGACGACATCGTTATAGACGGATACTGTATTTTTATTAGATAAAAGATCCAAATTTTCTGCTAATATTAAACTTTCGCCATCTGTAGCCCTAACGTTATTTTCAAAATAACAGTCGTAGGTCACCTTGTTATACCTTCCTCTGTCACTTGTTATGATTACAGTTCGTCCATCATTTAAGTGTAAAATCACACTCATGTCAGTCATATAAACAATATCGGGTTCTTCTTTTGTAATATTAGCTTTGTCCGATTTAATCACAAAAGGAGTATCAATATTATATATGCCTTTATATTCAACATGTTCAAATATGTTAGCCTGATTTTCTTCAGCAATTACTATTTCATTTTTTTTAACGATTTTTTCTTCTTTAAGCTTACTTTTCTCAATTTTAGGATATAAGAAATATGTTACTAAAATTAGTAGCATTCCAATAGATATAAGACTAAATTGAATTATTTTTCTATTTGATGTCATTTTATTCCTTTAGCTAGCGCGGAGTGTAAGTGAATAACTCCAACCAACCTTTTATTCTTTTTTTTATTATCCTTTTTTTTTGACACTAAAAGAGATGTTATGCTTTGAGCGTTCATAGTGTTTATAGCTGATAGAGCAGTATCTGTATCGGCAACCCAAGATGGATTTTTAGTTGCAACTTTTACGACTTTTTTCTTATATAAATTATTTGAATGTCTTCGAATGTCGCCATCTGTTAACAGCATTATTGAATTTTTACTTTTTACACAGACTATTCCTAATTTTTTTTTGTTCATTTCAGTTATAGCTGCCCTCATTGTTGTTCCAGAGGAAACAAGTGGAATTTCTCTTCCCTTTGCCATTATTTCTCTTACTTGAATTAGAGCAGTGGCCAGAGATCCTCCCGTATGATGTTCCACGAATTTTTTGTTTGTCCATTTTTTTCTTTTCATACAAGCGATTGCTAAAGAATCTCCCCAAGAAAGGAAATTTAGGCTTGAAGATGTTGGAGCCAAACTATGACCTGCTTCAGTAACCTTTGGCAGTAAAATTTTTATGGTTGAATGTCGAAGAAGCATTGATTTAGATTTACAGCTAACACCAATAACTGAGATGTTGTATCTATTCGCGTATCTTAAAATACTATTCAATTCAGCAGATTCTCCAGAAACACTAAAGATTAGCATTACATCTTGATTTTTTTGAATAGCACCCAAACCGCCGTGTTGTAAATCGTTGGCTGAAAAGGCTATACTTGGTGTGCCCAAACTTGATAGTGTTGAAGATATTTTAAGCCCCACAATGTAGCTTTTTCCCACACCAACAACTAAACATTTTCCCCTGGTTTTGGAAATTAAGTTGACCGCCTTTGAAAATTGTGAAGTTCGACCAAAGCTTGAAGATAGTTTTTTTAAAGCCTTGATTTCTGTTTTTACTGTTTCTTTTGCAATTTGTAAGTCTTTGTTCATTAATGTTGAAATATGTCTTCAGTAAATCCGCTTTGATCTAATTTAATTCTTGTTTTTAAAAATTGAATACAACTTTCATAGAGTTCTAATCTATTTTCTCTAACTAGCATTTTATGGAGTGCTTCCTTTATTTTATGTAAATATATTACGTCGTTACTACAGTATTGAAGTTGAGCATCAGTTAATTCATTCAAGTTTTTATTCCAATCACTACTACTTAGTCTCTTGTCTAATTTCTTACCACAAAACTCTAAAGTCAAATCCTTCAACCCATGGTTTTGTGAATAGGTTCGACATAATTTGCTTGCTATTTTTGTGTCAAAAATATTTTTTACATTACATTTAAGAAAATATTCTAAACCTGACACATCATATCTTAAATAATGGCCAATTTTTGTAATTTCATTATTTTCTAAAATTTTTACAATATTTGGTGCTTTGTAACTTTTACGATCCAATTGAATAATATAGGCATCATTGTTTCCACTTGAAAATTGAGCTAAACTCAATTTATCTCTGTGAGGAATTTGTAAACCTGATCCTTCAGTATCGACGGCAAGACTCGAATGTTTTTCTAATTCTTTTAAAGTATCGGTCGAAATATCACCTTGAAACTTATAAATTTTAGTCATACTTAAATTCATATATA
>CAJXBA010000023.1 GCA_913050185.1 uncultured Pelagibacteraceae bacterium | reverse complement strand
ATGGATTAGGTGACGGCCTAGAACTAGATTATATAAAAGATATTAAAAAACTTGTTCGAAGAATAGAATATGCAAGTATTTTTCCTCCTAATACTTTAGATGAATTAGAAAAATCAATTCGAGCTTTTGATGTGGTTCAAAAAAATGAACAAGGTAATTTAAGAATTATAGATATCTTTTTATTTCCAGCCGGAACAATTGTTGCAAGTGGTCCTGTTTGCTCAGAAGCTGGTCCTGGTAGATGGTTACCCAAACCATCTGACACTTTTAGAATTTTTGGAGAACTTTTAAAACCTAGTGTTGGGTTTAAAATGATTCCTATGCTTTGGTATGAAATGATGGGTGTTAACAAAATAGTTGGTTTTATTCTTCCTGATTGGATAGCAGATATAATGCCAGGTAAATACCCGGTTCATAATCAAGATGGAACGGTTGATCCAAATTTCAAAAGTAAAGTTTTAGATATCGTTACTGGTGAATTTGAAGCGTTTAAAATTCCGGTTCCAACAGGACACATTTGGGATTCTTTTTTAAGGGTATTTTTAGGATTATCTCTTGGGATAATATTTGGTGTTCCTTTAGGTTTATTTATGGGTCTAAATAGATTTGCCAAAGGATTTTTCGATCCTTTAGTTGAATTATATAGGCCTGTGCCACCACTTGCTTGGGCTCCTTTGGTAATTACTGTTTTTGGAATTGATAACGTTGGAAAAGTATTTTTATTATTTATGGTCTCTTTTTCAATCATGATTATTTCTGCACGAGCTGGAGCATCAGGAACTCAATTATCAAAAATTCATGCTGCGCATTCTTTGGGAGCATCCAGATGGCAAATATTAAGAAACGTTATATTTCCTAACTCTTTACCTGAAATACTAACAGGAATAAGAGTTGCGGTTGGTATGTGTTGGGGAACATTAGTTGCTGCAGAGTTTTTAGCTGGAACAACAGGTATCGGATTTGTTGAAAACGTAGCAAGAAAATATATGCAGTATGAAGTTATTTGGATAACAATATTCGTAATGGGAATGTTAGGACTTTTATTTGATGTAACAATTAGAAAAATTATAGACAAAACCATACCTTGGAGAGGAAAAGGTTAATGAAAAAAATATTACAAACATTATTATTTATACTTTACCTTCAAACTAAAACGATCTGGATCAGTCATTATTAATAATAATGGTTAAACCATTTAAAGTAGATATATCAGATCAAATTATTAAAAACATTTATGATAAGGTAAAAAAATATCCTTGGCATGAAATGCCTAATGATGGTGGTTGGGAATACGGAACTAATCTTAATTACATGAAGGAAATTTCTAGGTATTGGGTTAATGAATTTGATTGGCGTAAACATGAAAGTGAAATAAACAAATTTCCAAATTTTATTACTAGAGTCGATGATATTGATATTCATTTTATTCAGGAAAAAGGAAGTGGGTCTAAACCTATGCCTTTGCTTATTAGCCATGGATGGCCAGGTACCATAGTAGAATTTCTCTATATAATCGAAAAACTAGCTCACCCTGAACGCTTCGGTGGCAAAAAAGATGATGCTTTTGATGTAATAGCACCCTCCTTGCCAGGATTTGGATTCTCAGGTCGTCCATCTCGTCCTATTGGTCCAAGAAAAATGTCAGATATCTTAAATAATTTAATGTCTCAAAAACTTGGTTATAAAAATTATTTAGCACAAGGTGGCGATTGGGGTGGGGCTATTACTACTTGGCTTGCTTACGATCATTCAAAAACATGCAACGCAATCCATATAAACATTTTTACCATGCGTCATCCTGATGGGCCACAAACTAAAGAAGAAAAAGATTGGGAAACTAAATTTGAAAAAGATCAATTGATGCAAGATGGCTATAGAACACAACAATCAACCAAACCTCAAACTTTGAGTTATGGAATGATGGATAGCCCGATAGGAGTTGCTGCTTGGATAATCGAAAAATTTTACTTTTGGTCAGATATAAAAAACAATGATATCGAAAGCGTTTATTCAAAAGATACGTTGCTAGCAAATATTATGGTTTATATAGTAACAAAAACTTTTAACTCTGCTTCATGGATTTATTATGGAAGACGTGAAGAAGGTGGTCGGTTTCTCCCAAAAAATTGTCATCGTATCGAGGTACCTACAGCAGCAGCTTTATTTCCAGCTGAAATGTTAGCGTGGCCACCACGGTCATATGCGGAAAGAATGTATAATATTAAACGATGGAGCAAGATGTCGAAAGGTGGTCATTTTGCAGCATTAGAACAACCAAAGTTATTAATTAATGATATTAGAGCATTTGCTCGAACATTGCGTTAAACTAATAAGTTTATAATAAAAAATATATTAAAAGAGATAAATAAATTGGATGCTGTCAAATAAAAAAATTGTTTGTCCGAATAACCTAATCAATGTTGCCAAAAAAATGGGTACGATTGATGCTGCTATTGTAAATGCTGGAGAAATATTTCCAATGGAATCTGTGCAGAAAGCCGTTCAGCATAATTTAATTAACCCAATTTTTATTGGAAATAAAAATGAAATAAATAAACTTGCAGAAAAATTGAATTGGAACATATCCAAATACAATATCATTGATGAAAAAGTAGAAGATAATACTGCTCCAATAGCTGCAAAACTTGCAAGCGAAGGAAAAGCGAAAATATTAATTAAAGGACATATACATACTGATATTTTGATCAAAGCTATTTTGAAAAGAAGCCTAAATTTGATTGGAAAAAAAAGATTAAGTCACATTTGGCACATGACATTGGGTATTGACGATAAACCTCTCATTATCACTGACGGTGTTGTAAACGTTCTGCCAAAATTAGAAATTAAAATGCATATTCTTAGAAATGCAGTTGAGTTTACAAACAAAATAGGAATCGCAAAACCAAAGGTTTCGATATTGTCAGCCACTGAAGAAGTTATTGAAAGCGTACCTAGTTCAATAGAAGCAGATTTAATAACTAAAAAAGCAAAAGAGGAAAATTTGAACGCGGATGTTTTTGGCCCCTTAGCTTTTGATAATTCAGTTTCAAAAAAATCTGCAGCAATAAAAAAAATTAATAATAAAGTGGCTGGAAATACCGACATTTTGTTAGTACCAAATGTCGAAACTGGAAATGCTCTAGTTAAAATGATGATTTATTTTATGGGAGCGTGTGCTGCTGGAGTTGTCGTTGGAGGCAAGGCTCCTGTTGTTATTACAAGCAGATCTGATGAATCTGAGGCTAGGTTGGCATCTATTGCGGCTGCAGTAGTTTCATTAATTTAAAATATTAATTTCATTAATCCATCTTTTTTTTTCATCTTCATTTAAAAAAGAAGATTTAAATGAATTTACAACCAGTTTTTTTATATCTTCTTTTGTAAGATCCAAAGCAATTTGGCTTTCTATGAGATTCGTATTAAGATAACCTCCAAAATACGCAGGATCATCAGAATTAATCGTTACTCTCAACCCCATATCTAACATCTTTTTCAAATTGTGATTACTTAGTTTTTCAAAAATATTAAGCTTGATATTGGAAAGAGGACAAACTGTTAACGGAATTTGTTCATCTCTTAATTTTTCTGTAAGCTTTTTATCCTCCAAACATCTCACTCCATGATCAATTCTTTTAACTTTGAGGAAATTCAGTGCTTGCCAAATATATTCTGGAGGACCTTCTTCTCCTGCATGCGCAACAGTTATAAAACCTTCTTTAATAGCTTTTTCGTATACTCGTTTAAACTTAATTGGTAGATTGCCTACTTCAGAAGAATCAAGTCCCACTCCAATAACTTTGTCTTTGTGAGTCAAAGCTTGATTTAAAGTTTCAAATGCTGACTCCTCATCAAGATGTCTTAAAAAACACATTATTATTCTTGAGCTTATTTTTAATTCTTTTTTTGCTTTTTCGAGAGCTTCATAAATACCATCAATAACTGAATTAAAATCAATTTTTCTATTCGTGTGCGTTTGTGGATCAAAAAAAATTTCAGCATGAACTATGTTATTTTCTTTACAACGCAGCATGTAAGACCAAGTTAAATCGAAAAAATCCTGCTTCTTTATCAATACTTCAGCTCCTCGGTAATAAATATCCAAAAAAGATTGAAGATTTTGAAAATCGTAAGCTGATTCAACTTCATTCACATTTTTGTAGGGAATTATAATTTGATTTTCCTTAGCTAATCTAAACATAAGCTCTGGCTCAAGAGCTCCTTCTATATGTAAATGCAATTCTGCTTTTGGTAATTTTTTTATTAATTCGACAATCTTATTCATTATATTTTTTCCTAATTATCATCAATTAATAAAATAATTCTGTTAGAATTAATTATGTCAGTAAAATAATTTTAGGAGATGCGCATGAACCATCGTGTATCTCTTTAAAAGCTAAAGATCCATCGCAAAGCTTTCTGAACTCAATCCATCCCAGATTACCCAATTGTTTGTTTGATAAAATTTTCAATGTTTTTTCAAAATCTTTTTTTGTGTAGCAATATGTGCCAATAACTGCAATTTCCTGAAGTGTTGTTTTTCTAAAATCAAACGATCCACTGGGTTGAGTAAGACCTATATGAATGATAATTCCCCCAGGTTTTACACTTTTTGTCGCTTGTTGCCTGGTAACCTCTAATCCAACAGTATCAAAAATAATATCGAAATGATCATTTGTTATTATTTTGTTGTTATTGGGGTTAACAGCATCAGCTGCTAAATATTTTGCACATTCATTCAATCTATTATCATTTGGTTCAGTGATTACTAAATTTTTACAATTTTTTATTTTTGATAAAATTAATCCAATAAGTAAACCAATGGCTCCACCTCCAATTACTAAAATTTTTGTATTCTCTATTGAATTTGAAAAATATTGATCCAACAATTCTACTGCATGCAAGGCCACGGCTGTAGGTTCAGCAATGGGTGCCTCTTTTATGTCCAGACCTTTTGGTAATTCGTAAATATTTTTATCTGGTATAGAAACGTATTCAGCAAAACCGCCTTGTCTTTCTACAGGTCTGTTCATTCCTAAAAGCAACCTTTGTTTGCATAAATGTTCTTTGCCATTTACACAATAATCACATTCATCGCAGCTTATTAACGGATTAAGAACAACTTTTTTGCCATCTAATTTTCCTTTATAAATATGACCGCTAATTTCATGACCTAAAATAAGTGGCGGAATTCTTCTGTCGTCTTTACCATGATAAGCGTGCATATCTGACCCACAAATCCCCGACGCAGATACTTTTATTATACTTTCTCCATGTATAAGTTTTGGATTCTTTTCTTCCCTGTAAATTAATTTTTGTGTTGCGGTATAGACGAGAGCATGCATGGCAAATTATTCAGAATGACCATATTTCTTCAATCTTATATCACCAGTTCTTGCATGAGCCTCCATACCCTCTGCTCGAGCAAGTCTAGCTGCGGTAGCCCCTACTATCTTATTTGCATCCTTGCTCATTCTTTGGAAAGTGAGACACTTAATAAATTTTCCAACATAAAGACCACCTGTATACCTTCCTGCTCCCTTTGTAGGCAAGATATGGTTTGGTCCAGAGCATTTGTCACCATAAGCAACTGTAGTTTCTTCTCCTAAGAATAAAGATCCATAATTTCTTAATCTTTTTAGCCACCAGTCCAAATTTTCTGCATGTACTTCTAGATGTTCGGCAGCATATTTATCACTAACTTCGGCCATTTCCTCATTAGTATCGCAAAGTATAACTTCGCCGTAATCTCTCCAAGCAGGTTCAGCACTTGACCTTGGGCCCTCTGGTAACTCAGAGATTAATTCAGGAATTCTTTTCATTATATAGTCTGCTACTGATTTGTCTGTAGTAAAAACCCAACCTGGAGAATTATAACCATGCTCAGCCTGCCCAACGATATCTGCAGCAACTATTTCTTTATCAGCAGATTTATCTGCAATAATTGCTATTTCTGTTGGTCCAGCAAAAAGATCGATTCCTACTTTTCCAAATAAAATTCTTTTAGCTTCAGCTACATATTGATTTCCCGCGCCAACTAAAAAGTCTACTGGAGGATTTTTAAAACATCCATAAGCCATAGATGCAACTGCGGCAATGCCTCCTAAATTTAATATTACATTTGCTTCACAAAGATTGGCAGCATATATGATTCCAGGATTGGCTCCATTTTGATCTTTGGGCGGACTAGCGCAAATTATAGTTCTAACTCCAGCAACTTTAGCTGGCGTAATTGCCATTACTGCTGATGATATATGGGCATAACGTCCGCCTGGAATGTAACAACCAGCTGTATTAACAGGTATTAACCTTTGACCAGCAAACAAACCTTTTGAAAGTTCAACTTCAAAATTATTATTCATACTTTTTAATTGATGTTCTGCAAATCTTTTTATTCTTTCGTGAGCAAATTGAACGTCATCTTTTGTTTTTTGATCTACCTTTTTTATCGCTTCTTCTATTTTTTCTCTTGATACAACTATTTCTCCTTCATATTTATCAAATTTTTTTGTTATTTCTTTAATGCTTTCTTCTCTTCTCTTTTCAATATCGTTTAGAATATTTTGGACAGCTGATCGTGTTTTAAGATCATCTGTTGATGGAGTTTTGATTGCCTTTTTTAAATATTTAATTGCCATAATCTTATTATAAGTACGAATTGTTATGAATGCATTTTTAATTTAGTATATAAATACTTTATTCTATGAAAAAGAATTATCCAAGAAATATGATTGGCTATGGAGCAAAAACTCCCATTATAAAATGGCCAAATGACGCAAAATTGGCTCTTCAAATAGTTTTAAACTACGAGGAAGGTTCTGAAAATTGCATATTGCATGGAGATAAAACTTCGGAAGCTTTTTTATCAGAAATTATAGGTGCTCAACCTCTCAAAGGACGACACATCAATATGGAATCTTTTTATGAATATGGATCAAGAAGGGGTTTTTGGAGAATCCATAAATTATTTCAAGAAAAAAAAATTCCAATAACTATTTTTGGAGTGGGAATGGCTTTGGAAAGAAATAAAGATATATGCAATACAATAAAAAAATCTGATTATGAGGTTGCTTCACATGGATGGAGATGGATTGACTATCAAAATATCCCTAGATCTACAGAAAAAAAGCATATGAAATTAGCGATACAATCAATCAAAAAAATATTTGGAAATAGACCTTTGGGTTGGTACACGGGTCGCTGCAGCCCTAATACACGTGACTTGGTGATGGAAGAAGGTGGTTTCCTTTATGATAGCGACTCGTATAGTGATGATTTGCCTTATTGGGAAATTCGAGGAAAGAAAAAACAATTAATCATTCCATACACACTAGATAATAACGATATGAGATTTACTACTAATCAAGGTTTTAATAGTGGAGATCAATTTTATACCTATCTTAAAGATAGTTTTGATGCACTGTATGATGAAGGAAATACTAGTCCTAAAATGATGTCAGTAGGTTTGCACTGTAGATTGATAGGCAGACCTGGAAGAATTCAATCCCTAAAAAGATTTTTAGATTACGTTTTGAAACATCAGGACGTATGGATTTGTAAAAGAATAGACATTGCCAAACACTGGATTAAAAATTATTCAAATTTATAATTTTTTAATGAATAAAATTAAATACATTTTTCTAAACGGACTAATTGATTTGGCTCAATCGCGATTAGGTTCAAAAATTGTATATAGGACTGATGAGTTTTTTGCGCCTGCAAAAAGAATCATCAATTCTTGGCCACCAATATTTAAAGAAGGTGTCTTTGATAAGCATGGCAAATGGATGGATGGTTGGGAAACAAGAAGAAAAAGAACCAAAGGTCACGACTACTTAATTTTAAAATTAGGAAAACATGGCAAAATACATAAAATAGATATTGATACATCTTATTTTAATGGAAATCAGCCCAGTAAAGTTTCTCTTGATGCTTGTTTTAGCAAAAAGAGATTGCCTTCCAAAAATTCAAAATGGGTAGAAATTTTAAAAAAAAAATCTACTAAACCAAATAGCCATCATTTTTTTAATATAAAAAATAAATCTATTTTCACTCACGTAAAATTAAATATCTATCCTGATGGTGGTATTGCAAGAATTAGAATTTATGGAAAAATGAAGATTAATAAAGCATTTGGCAAAAAAATAATAAACTTTACTTCGGTATTAAATGGAGCCACACCAATTGCTTGTAATAATGAACATTTTGGAAGAGCAGAAAATATCCTGGCTCCAGGAATTGGAAAAAACATGGGAGACGGCTGGGAAACGAGAAGAAGTAGAGGAAAAAATTTTGATTGGTTAATTTTAAAATGTGCAGCAGCAGGCAAAATAAATAAAATTCAAATTGATACTCATCATTTCAAAGGAAATTATCCTGATAAATGCTCCCTCCAAGCAGCATACTTAAATGATAAAATTTCAACGAAAAGTATTGTCAGCAAGTCAAAAAATTGGAAATTATTATTAAATAAAGTAAAATTGTATGCCCATAAAAAACATAATTTTAGAAACAAATTAATGAAAAATAAAAAAGTTAATTTTATAAAGATTAACATTTATCCTGACGGTGGTATTTCAAGAATTAGAGCTTTTGGAAGAGCGGAATAATGGAAAAAATCATTAAACCAATAAAAGTTACTAAAGTAAATTTTGCTCCATATGGTGATTTAATTTCCTCTGATGGTGTTGAGCCAATAGATATAAATTCTGGATATGCAAAACGCTTTGATAATTTAGCAAATATTGATATTTCCAAAGATAAAGGAGAAGCCATAGTCAGTATTTTTTCGGCTCTGAAAAGAACTTTTCCCATGAAAATTGACATGATGGAAAAACATCCTTTAGGAAGTCAGGCATTTATGCCGATGAAAGAAATAACCTTCTTATCTTTTGTTGCCCCGCCCGGAGAAACCCCCGAAATAAATAAAATTCAATCATTTATTATACCTCCAAAAATGGGAATCAATTATAAACCCGGCGTTTGGCATTTTCCTTTAATTTCTACAGAAAATACAAACTTTATTGTTATTGATAGAAAAGGAAATGGGGAAAATTTAATTATTCACAAATTCGAAAAGGATGAAATTCTTCTTAAGTATTAATAAATTCTTAGTCTATTGTCCGTAAATCAAAGTTGGCAGCCAAAGAACAAGTTTTGGAAATATAATAATTAAGATTAGGCCAATAATTTGTAGAACCATAAACTGCATCATTCCAATATATATATCTTTTAAATCCCATTCTGGAACTACGCCTTTTAAAAAGTATGCTGAAAGTGCAACTGGGGGTGATAACCAGGCGGTTTGAAGGTTAACTGCAACTAATATAGCAAACCAAGTTAAATTAAAACCTAGAGCTTCAATTAAGGGCAATATAATTGGAACAATAATCATAACAATGGGAACCCATTCTAAGGGCCAACCTAAAAGAAATATCACTGCCATCACAATACCTAGAATTATGTATTTGTTCATTTCCAAAGCTAATAAAAAATCAGTAAGAAGCATAGGAGTACCGAGTCTAGCAAAAACTGCTCCAAAAAAATTTGAGGCAGCTACTAAAACCATTATCAAGGCAGAAATTTCCAATGTTTTTACTAAGGCTTCTTGCAATTTTGAAAAAGTTAATTTTTTGTATGCTAAAGCTAACAATAAAGCGCCCATGGCACCACAGCCAGCAGCTTCGGTTGGTGTTGCAAATCCAAACAAAATACTTCCAAGAGCTGCAAAAACTAAAGCAGCAGGTGGAACTAAGCCTAAAAAGAATTCTATCCAAACAACTTTCATGCTTTTAGCCCTCATATTTTCAGGTAACGGAGGTCCTAATTTAGGATCCATCCAACATCTTAATGTTGTATATGCAGCATATAAGCTGGCTAGAAGAATTCCTGGAATAATAGCTGCTGCAAATAAATCAATTACTGGAATTTCCATTATAGGACCCATAACAACAAGCATGATGCTAGGGGGGATTAAAATTCCTAGGGTTCCTCCTGCAGTTATAGTTCCTGCAGCTAATTGAATATCATATCCAGATTTATTCATAGATTTAGCTGCCATAATTCCCAAAATTGTTACTGATGCACCAACAATTCCTGTTGCGGCAGCAAATATCACTGATACAAAAAGAACTGCGTAATAAAGTGAACCTCTAACCTTAGCTAACATTAATTGAAAGGCGGAAAATAATCTTTCCATTAATCCTGCCTGTTCCATCATAATACCCATAAAGATAAATAGCGGGACGGCGGCCAGAGTTTGTTCTGTCATAACCATAGAAAATTGCAAAGTCATTAAATAAAAGACAAGTTTTCCGAAACCTAAATATCCAAAAATAAAGCCGAGAAAAATCAATGTGAATGAAATTGGAAAACCTATAAATATGGAAAATAGCATCACCCCAATTAAAATAAAACCCAATATAGCCGGATCAATTAGATGTGAAATCATTTTTTTTCACCTGGCCATTTTCCCTTGGTAGCTGCATAGTAACTTTTAAATAATTCAGAAACACCTTGGATGAGTAAAAAAATTATTCCAAACCACAAACAAGTTTTTATTGGCCACATGTAAGGCATCCAAGTGGTATCCATTCCTCTTTCACCTCGCATTATTGACTCCTGAAGAAAACCAGTTGTCATGTATAAAAATACTAATAGGCCTGGAAAATAAAATAATATATAAAGAGTGAAATCTACAATTCCTTGAGTTTTAACTTTAAAATTTCTGTATAAAAAATCTGCTCTTATGTGCACGCCTTTTGAAAGAGCATATCCAGCTCCCAGCATAAATAAAGCGCCATAAAGGAAACGGCTTATGTCATATGCCCAAATTGTAGGTGCTAAAAAGAGTTTTCGCGCTAAGACCTCATAAACCATACCAATTATAAGCGGTACTGTTATCCAACAAACAATATTTCCTGTCCACCTACTAAATTTATCTATTCGAACAATGGATTTAGCCATCCAAGAAGGCATGTCATCAGACATTTTACCTGTACCGCCTCTTCTTTCGGCGATCATTTCATCTGAAGTATCTAATAATCTAGTTGGTTCTTCTGCCATAAAAACATAAAAAAAATAAAGCGGACTAAATTGGTCCGCTTTATTCTAATTATTTATAGTTTTTTAAAACTATTTTTACTTCAATGTCGCTGCGTGAGCCATTCCTAGCTGCGCATTAGACATTTGGGCTCCACTCCAAAATGGAACAGCTATATCAGCAAAAGCTTTTTGTGAATCCCAAACTTTTTTGAAAAATGCATTTTTGGCCGCATTTTTGTTTAAAGTTGCTTTAGCTGCTGCCATGTACTCTACAAAGTAATCTGCTGGAGTATCATGAAGTTGAACACCATGTTTAGTTGTCAATTCTCTTAAAGCTTTTCCGTTCTCATATATTCTATAGCTTAATGATTTAGCTAAAGAAGCATTCGCGGCTACTTCTAGAGACTTTTTCTCATGAGCTGTTAAGGCATTATAGGTTTTACCAGTCATGTAAAAATCAGCATTAACGACTACTTGGTGTAAACCTTGTAAATAGTAGTGTTTAAGAACCTTTTGAAAACCGAAAGTCATGTCGGGTTTAGGACAACACCATTCAGCTGCATCAATAGTTCCTGCCTGAAGCGCTGGAAGAATGTCTCCACCTCCCATAGCTACAGATGCTATACCGATATCTTTATAAGTTTGTCCTGGAATTCCTGGAGGAGTTCTGAATTTTAATTTTCTGAAGTCATCCATATTCTTAATTGGTTTAGGGAACCATCCTAAAGCTTCTGGTCCAACTGGTTGAAGCATAAATCCTTTTATATCCCTTCCCATTTCTTTCCAAAGTTGATCGTATAACTCTTTTCCACCACCGTATTGGAACCAAGATAAAAATGCTATGTTATCAATTCCTACGCCTGCCCCTGCTACTGGTGAACCAAATAACATGGCTGCAGGATGATCCCCTGACCAATAGTGAGTCCAAGCAAATCCGCAATCGATTAATCCTTTATCCACAGCATCTAATGTTTCTTTCATACCAACCACAGTGCCTGCTGGCATAATTTCAAACTTTAATGAACCACCTGTTAATGTAGTAACTGTGTCAGTAAAATCTTTTAACATTACTACCTCATCAGCTTTGGCACTTATTACAGTTTGACATTTTAATGTTTTTGCAGCATTTGCTGATACCGAAAAGCCAATAATCACGGCTATTCCCAAAAACAATGTTATGATTTTTCTCATATTCCCTCTTTTGTAATTAACAATAATAATTATTGGACTACAGTGTGATGCATATTTCAAGTTAAAATTGTATTACCTTTTCTTATCCTTTTATCTTATAAATATATTTCAACCTCAAATGGAAATATTTGATTATATCATTATTGGCGCAGGATCAGCAGGATGTGTTTTAGCAAACAGACTTTCAAATAATCCAAAAATTTCAGTTTTACTATTAGAAGCAGGAGGTAAGGACACTAATCCATGGATTCACATTCCTGTCGGCTACTTCAAAACAATGCACAATCCAAAAACGGATTGGTGTTTTAAAATACAAAGCGATCAAGGATTAGCTGGTCGAGAAATGAATTATCCCAGGGGAAAAACATTAGGAGGAAGTTCATCAATAAATGGTTTGCTATATATTAGGGGTCAATCCAATGACTATAATTATTGGAGACAATTAGGCAACGTAGGTTGGAGTTGGAATGACGTATTGCCATATTTTAAAAAGGCGGAAAATCAGGAAAGAGGAGAAAATGAATTTCATGGCACTGGTGGTCCTTTGTCTGTATCAGATCAGCGTATAAAACTTAAAATTCTTGATACATTTATTTCAGCTGCTGAAGAATTTAATATCCCCAGATCTAATGATTTTAATACTGGTGTTACTGAAGGTTGTGGTTATTTTCAAGTTACAGAAAGAAATGGATTTCGTTGCAGTACTGCTGTTGGATATTTAAATCCTGTAAAAAAAAGAAAAAATTTGAAAATAGTAACAAAAGCACATGTAAAAAATATAGAATTTGAGAATAAGAAAGCGGTAGCCGTAAATTATTGGAATAATGGTAATTTGAATAAAGTAAAAGCAAATACAGAAATTATATTGTCCGCAGGATCAATTGGTTCTCCTCATATTCTACAAGTATCTGGAGTTGGTCCAGGCAATTTACTCAAACAACATAATATTAAAATAATTAAAGATCATCCTTTCATTGGAAGAAATTTACATGACCATCTGATGTTAAGACCGGTTTACAAAGTTAAAAATATTGAAACGTTAAATGAGCTTTATCACAGTTACTTCAAAAAAATGATTGCTGGTCTTGATTTTATTTTATTTAGAAGAGGACCCTTAACTATGGGCGCAAGTCAATTATGTGCATTTACAAAAAGTGACGAACATCTGGAAACTCCCAATCTACAATATCATGTTGCTCCAATGAGCACAGACAAATTAGGAGGTGCGGCTCTTCATAAATTTCCTGCAATTACCCCAACAGTAACAAATATAAGACCGACAAGTCGAGGACATGTAGAAATTGCCAGTGCTGACAGCAAAATAGATCCCAAAATTACGATGAATTACTTATCCACTGATGAAGACAAAAGAGTTGCTATTAAAGCAATTAAAATCACTAGAAAAATTGTATTGGAATCAAAAGCATTTAAACCATATGAACCAGAAGAAATGCGTCCTGGAATAAATTTAACTGATGAAGAAGTTTTAAAAGAAGTTGGAAAATATGCAAATACCGTATTCCATCCTGTTAGCACTTGTAAAATGGGAAATGACGAAAGTGCTGTTGTTAATGACCGATTAAAAGTTCATGGTTTACAGAATTTGAGAATCGTAGATGCTTCTATTATGCCACACATTACTTCAGGAAATACAAATGCTCCAACCATAATGATTGCTGAAAAAGCTGCGGATATGATAATAGAAGATAATAAACCATGATCGAGCAAACTGCTATTTTTTTTCAAATAGTATTCATTGATCTAGTTTTAGCTGGTGATAATGCAATTATTATTGGCATGGTTGCCTCACAATTTGATAACGAAATAAGAAAAAAAATCATATTTTGGGGTATTGGTGCTGCAATTATTTTAAGAATTATATTCACTTTAATTACCGCTTATTTGCTTCAAATCAATGGCCTCAAAGCTATTGGTGGATTACTATTACTATATGTTGCCTATAAACTTTATAAAGATGTAATAAAAAATCATGACAAAAAAGAAAATAAAATAAAAACGGATAGCTCAAATATTTTTAAAGCCATCGTTACCATAATACTTGCTGACTTTAGCATGAGTTTAGATAATATTCTTGGAGTGGCGGGAGCTGCAAAAGAACATTATATTTTACTAGTTTTTGGTTTGGTTCTGTCAATTATTCTAATGGCTACAGTTGCAAATCTTATATCCAAATGGATAAAAAAGTATAAATGGATTGGGTGGTTGGGTTTATTAGCAATACTAGCAGTCGCTTTAGAATTAATTTATAGTGATGTAACAACATTTTTATAAAGATGTATCTCAAAAAAATTAACTTAAAAAATAAAATTGCTCTAGTTACGGGTGCTGGAAAAGGTATAGGCAAAGCCTGTGCTATTGCTTTGGCTGAGGCGGGTGCAGATCTTATTATTATTAGTAGAACAAAAAGAGATCTGGATAAGGTTTCAAAAACTATTAAAAAATTTAAATCTAAATGTAATGCCTATGTTTGTGACGTAACTAATTATCATCAAGTTAAAGAAATAATAAATAAACAAAAAAGAATTGATATTCTGGTAAATAATGCTGGCAGTAATATTCCAGAACACTTTACTAAGGTTCAAAGAAAAGATATGGAGCATATTGTCAGATTGAACACAATATCAACATTTAACATAGCCCAATTGTGCGCCATTAAAATGACTAAGATAAAAAATAGAAAAAAAATTGGCGCATCTATTATTAACATGTCGTCTCAGTTAGGACATGTGGGAGCCCCAATAAGAAGCGTTTACAATATGACAAAATTTGGTCTTGAAGGTTTAACAAAAGGAATGGCTATTGATTTAGCAAAAAATAATATTCGCGTAAATACAGTTTGTCCAACTTTTGTGGAAACGCCTATGGTTAAGAAATTTTTTAAAAACAAAAAATTTAAAAAACAGGTAATTAATAATATTCCACTAGGTCGTATAGCAGATGCAAGCGATGTTGCAACCGCTGTAGCTTTTCTTGCCTCAGACGCTTCTTCCATGATAACAGGATCATCTATCCTTGTTGATGGTGGATGGACAGCCAAATAAATAATAAGGAGAAATAAACATGACTAATTTTGAAGACGTTAAAATATTTATGAAAACTTTTGGTCAAATGATTAGGACTAAACCACAATTTCCTGATGAAAAAACTATGCAGCTTCGATTTGATTTAATCAAAGAAGAATTGAATGAATTAGAGTTTGCAATGAAAACAAAAAATCTCAAAGAAGTAGCTGACGCTTTAACTGATATTCTTTATGTAACCTATGGGGCTGGTTGCGCTTACGGCATCAATTTAGATAAATGCTTTAAAGAAGTTCAAAGAGCAAACATGAGTAAACTAGGTGAAGATGGCAAACCAATATACAATGAAAATGGTAAAGTTATGAAAGGCCCAAATTATTCTGCTCCAAATTTAAAGCAATTTGTAGAATAATTAATTAAGACTTTTGTACTTTCATATCATTAGGATTTATCCCAGCAACTTTGACAGGTTTTTTCATGGCATCACGTCTAAAGGGCTCACCAAGTTCTTGATTTAAAATTACTTCAATAAAAGTTGTAATCCCATTCTTTTGTTCTTCGCAAGATTTATTTAAAGCGTTTGTTAATTCATCTTGGGTTTTAACTTGGACACCTTTTAAACCACATCCTTCTGCTACTTTAGCATAACTTAATTCTGGGTCTAATTCAGTTCCAACGAAATTATTATCGTACCAAAGAATAGAATTTCTTTTTTCTGCTCCCCATTGATAGTTTCTAAAAATCACCATCGTAATTGATGGCCATTCTTTTCTGTTACACGAACTCATTTCGCTCATACTAATTCCAAAAGCGCCATCTCCTGCAAAACCAACGACGGGCACATCAGGACAACCAATCTTTGCTCCAAGAATTGCTGGAAACCCATATCCGCAAGGTCCAAAAAGGCCGGGTGCTAAATATTTTCTTCCTTCTTCAAATGTTGGATAAGCATTTCCGATAGCACAATTATTTCCTATATCGCTTGAAATAATAGCGTTTGATGGAAGACCTGATTGTATTGCTCTCCATGCCATACGAGGAGACATTCGATCATTGTCTCTTTTACGTGCATCTTTATTCCATGTTGTGCCTGGATCATCTTCTTCATGATCTAAACTAGTAAGAGTTTGTAACCAAGCAGATTTTGTTTGATGAATAAGAGTCTTGCGTTTTTCTCTATCAATATCTCCCGAAGATTTAGAAAGTTTTGATAACAATTGTTGTGCAACTAACTTTGCATCTCCACAAATTCCAACTGTAACTTTCTTTGTTAAACCAATACGGTCAGAATTTATATCAACTTGAATTATATTTGCTTTTTTAGGCCAGTAATCAATTCCGTATCCAGGTAAGGTTGAAAATGGATTCAATCTTGTTCCTAAAGCCAATACAACATCAGCTTTAGCAATTAATTGCATAGCAGCCTTTGATCCGTTGTAACCTAAGGGACCGACAGCAAGCGGATGGCTTCCGGGAAAACTGTCATTATGTTGATAACCAGAACAAACTGGAGCATCCAAACGTTCTGCTAATTTTTTACAATCTTCAATCGCATTTCCTATTACAGTACCAGCTCCAGATAATATCACTGGAAACTTTGAATTTGACAGTAATTTTGCAGCTTTATCAATGGCCTTTGATCCTCCTGCTTGACGTTCTAATCTAACAATTGGAGGAAGTTCAATATCAATTATTTGTGTCCAATAATCTCTTGGAATATTAATTTGTGCTGGAGCAGATCCTCTAACCGCTTTTTCAATTACACGATTTAAAACTTCTGCCATACGAGATGGATCACGAACTTCTTCTTGATAACAAACCATATCTTTAAAAAGATTCATTTGTTCAACTTCTTGAAAACCACCCTGCCCCATTGTTTTGTTTGCAGCTTGAGGAGTTACCAAAAGCATTGGAGTATGATTCCAGTAAGCTGTTTTGATTGGAGTTACGAAACCAGTAATTCCAGGTCCATTTTGGGCTATACACATTGCAATTTTGCCTGTTGAGCGAGTATAACCATCTGCAATTAAACCTCCGTTTGACTCGTGAGCAACATCCCAAAATTTAATACCCGCTTTTGGAAAAAGATCTGATATTGGCATAAAAGCAGAGCCTATAATTCCAAAAGAATTTTCTATGCCATGCATCTGCAAAACTTTTACAAAGGCTTCTTCTGTTGTCATTTTAGTCATGATAAATCCCCAAAAATAACTTTAATTATATCAATTTTAGAGCTATATCCAGTAGGAAAATGCCCAAAACAGATTTAATAATTCACGATGAAAAAGACAACGTAGCTGTTGTTGTTATTGATAAAACTTCAAAAAATCAGGATTGCAATGCCTGGATTATGGAAAATGATAAAACAATTAATATAAAATCAATTAATGAAATTCCCTTAGGTCACAAAATTGCGCTCCAAGATTTTAAAGCGGGTGATACAATATTAAAGTATGGTCATGATATTGGTAAAGTAGTTTCTTCCATAAAAAAAGGCGATCATGTTCATGTTCATAACGTCAAAACTAAAAAGTGGTAACAAATATGTCTATTCCAAAAACATTTAAAGGTTATAAGCGTGAAAATGGAAGAGTTGGTGTTAGAAACTATGTAATCATATTACCAGTTGATGATATTTCAAATGCCTGCGCCGAAGCAGTTGGTAAAAATATAAATGGAACGTTAGCTATCCCTCATTCATATGGAAGATTGCAATTTGGAGAAGATTTAGAATTATTTTTTAGGACAATAATAGGTACAGGAAAAAACCCAAATGTTGCTGCTGTTATTGTAATTGGTATAGAGCCCAAGTGGACAAAAAGAGTAGTTGATTCAATTGCTAAAACTAGAAAACCAGTCGAAGGATTTAGTATTGAAGGACATGGAGATATCACAACAACTATGAAAGCTTCTAAGAAAGCACAAGAATTTGTTCAGTGGGCAAGTGAAAAACAAAGAGTAGAGTGCCCTCTAAGCGATTTGTGGATTTCAGTAAAGTGCGGTGAATCAGACACGACATCAGGTCTAGCCTCTAATCCTGCAGTTGGAAACTTAATGGATAAGTTAGAACCATTGGGCGTCAATTTATGTTTTGGAGAAACGTCAGAACTAACAGGTGCAGAGAAAGTTTGCGCAACAAGAGGTAAAAATGCTGAAGTATCAAAAAAATTTATGTCTACTTGGAATTCGTATAATGATTTTATTTTAGAAAATGCAACTAATGATCTTTCAGAAAGCCAACCAACTGCAGGAAATATTGCTGGTGGACTCACAACTATCGAAGAGAAAGCTTTTGGGAATCTTCAAAAAATTGGAAAAAAAGCTGAGTTTATTGATGTACTTGAACCTGCGGAAGAGCCTAAAAAAGGAGCAGGTTTATATTTTATGGATACCTCTTCTGCAGCAGGCGAATGTCTGACTTTGCAAGCAGCCGCGGGATATGTTGTTCATTTATTTCCAACAGGACAAGGAAATATTATAGGCAACGCTATTGAGCCGGTTATTAAATTAACTGCAAATCCAAAAACTGCAGCTACAATGAATGAACATATTGATCTTGATGTTTCAAAAATTTTAAAAAGAGAGATGAATTTAAACCAAGCCGGCGACGCATTAATTAATGTTACTGTTAAAACTGCTAACGGTCGTTTAACGTGCGCTGAAGCTTTAGGTCATAGAGAGTTTATAATAACTAAACTCTACAGAAGTGCCTAATGGATACAAATTATTTTTCCAAAGTAAGAATATTAGATGGTGGCATGGGCCAGGAATTACTGAAAAGAGGATTGAAACCTCAGGGAACGCTTTGGTCTGCAAGTGCTTTAATAGAAGAAAAATATCATCAATTAGTAACTGATACACATCTAGATTTTATTAATGCTGGTGCAGATGTTATAGTGACAGCAACCTTTACCGCTAGAAGAATAAGATTAATTGAAA
>CAJXBA010000022.1 GCA_913050185.1 uncultured Pelagibacteraceae bacterium | reverse complement strand
GGCATGGCATCAAACATTCCTGAAAGAGCCCAATCTAATTCTTCTCCACCTCCAGTAAATACTATATCTTGTTTCCCGTATTGAATAAGTTCCATTCCATTTCCGATGCAATGTCCGCTTGTTGCACACGCTGAACTGATTGAATAATTTACTCCTTTAATTTTAAATGGGACAGCAAGTGTAGCTGAACAAGTACTTGCCATTGTTCTGGGAACTATATAAGGGCCCATTCTTTTGGGAGCAGATTTTCTTATGGTATCAACAGCGAAATAAACATTTTTTATTGAAGGGCCTCCAGATCCTATTACGATTCCCGTTTTTTCATTACTTATATCTTTTTCTTCTAAACCAGATTCTTTTATAGCCTCTTTTAAAGCAATATAACTATATGCAGAACCATCACCCATAAATCTTAATTGTTTTCTATCAATATGTTCAGAAAAATTTAAATTATTCACAGCGCCAACAATCTGGCTTCTAAAGTTGTATTTTTTATGTTCTTCTGAAAAAATTATTCCTGATTTCGTATTTAGCAAAGAATCTAAAACTTCTGTTTTATTATTTCCAATACAAGAAACTATTCCAATTCCAGTAATCACAACTCTTCTCATTACTTAAACAATCCTACTTTTAAATTTTCAGCTTCATAAATTTTTTTATCGTCGGCAAACAAAATCCCATCAGCCAAACCTACAACGGCTCCTTCTTTTTTTAATATTCTTTTCATATTAACTTGGTACCTAGCAATTTTGACATTTTTTAGAACTTCACCAGTAAATTTTACAGCATTTACACCAAGCGCTCGCCCCTTTCCTGGCTCTCCAGTCCAACCTAAATAAAAACCGACCAATTGCCACATAGCATCCAATCCGAGACAACCCGGCATTACAGGATCATCTTTAAAATGACAATTAAAAAACCACATATCACTAATTATATCAAGTTCTGCTTCAATTAACCCTTTGTTAAATTTGCCTTTCGTATCCTGAATATTTGTAATTCTATTAAACATTAACATTGGCGGGGATGGAAGTTTTGCATTTCCCGGACCAAACAATTTTCCATTTGCACAATCAATTAAATCTTCATATTTATAACTGTTTTTTTTTATCATATAAGTAAATTAATACTTGATTAGTATATTATATTACATATATTTTATTTAAATTTAGAGTATTTGCAAATTAAGCAAAAGAATGAGGAGCAATTGAACGAAATGAAAATTCCACAAGTAACATTTAGAACTAGAATAGATGATAACCAGTCATTAGGTGGCGGTTGTGCCATTGGCGGGAAATGGAAAGACATTACCTCTGACGACTTATTTAAAAACAAAAAAATTGTTCTATTTTCATTGCCTGGAGCATATACACCTACTTGTTCTTCACAACAAGTGCCTGGATATGAAGATAAATACGAAGAGCTAAAAAAATACGTAGATGAGGTTTATTGTTTATCAGTAAACGATTCATTTGTAATGAATGCTTGGTTTAGAGATCAAAAAATATCCAAAGTAAAACCAATTGGAGATGGAGAAGGCAAGTTTACAAAAGAAATAGGTATGCTGGTTAACAAGCCCAAACAAGGATTTGGCATGAGATCATGGAGATATTCTGCATATATTGACAATGGTGAGGTTGTTAAAATGTTTGTCGAAGATGGAAAAAATAATGAAAGTAATGATGGCGATCCATTCAAGGTGAGTGATGTTAATACAATGTTAAAGTATTTGAAAGATAAGTAAAAAAATAATAAAGCATTATCAGCTGAGTTTATTCAACTTTCCCCCATAGAGAATCTTTAGCAATCCATCCACTGTAATTACCAGTATTAATTTTGCACCATTCTTTTTTGCATTTTGCTATTAATACTAATCTTCCTATTTCGAGTTTTGCAATCGGCCTTGAATAAGTCGTTGGTTTTTTATGAATAATAGAATTTTTTTTAATATTTATTCCAGATTTTTTTTTTGAGAGTTGAGAAATATGTATCCAACCAGAATTATTTTCAAAGTCTTTAATCTGTCTCCAAGTTTCTGATTTATCTATAATAATTACAGGTAGATTTTTTTTTTTATAAACTAACTTAATCGGGTATTCAAATGATGGTCCTTGTCGTAAATTAACCTCATTATTTTTCAATGATAAAAAGTTTATATTTTCATTTGCTATTAATTTTGGGGAAAAAAATGAAATTGAAATAAATAAAATTACAAAAATTGAATAATTTTTTTTATTTTTTTTCATAACAAAAGCAATCAGAACGTTTGTTAAGTTTCACCTTTCTAAAGGTAAGTTTTAATGCGTCAATAATTAATATGTAACCACAAAGCGTGTCTCCAATACCGACAATTTCTTTTATAACTTCATTTGCCTGTATACTACCAACAATGCCGGCTAGAGTTCCCAAAATACCTTCAGTCTCGCAATTATCATCAGAATTAATTGGCATATTAGGCATAAAGCATCTCAAGCATGGAGATTCGTTTTTTGAAAAGTTGAAAGTGTAAACTTGACCATCAAATCTATTAATTGCACCAGAGACCAAGATTTTTTTGTTTGCTAAGCAGTAATCGTTTATCAAAAAACGTGTTCTAAAATTGTCACTTCCATCAACCATCACATCAAATCTTTTTGCTATTTGATCTATATTTTTTATAGTTAGTTTTTTTTGGAAAGATTTAAGTTGTATATCTGGATTTAATTTTTTTAATTTATTAACGGCTATAAGAGATTTTTTTTTTTTGACATCATTACTTGAAAAAATAATCTGACGACTTAAATTTGAAGTTTCAACAACATCTTTATCAATTATTCCTATATTACCTATACCCAAGGCAGCTAAATAAATCGCAACTGGTGAGCCAAGTCCACCGGCTCCAACAATAAGAACGCTTGATCTCAAAAGCTTCTTTTGTCCAACTGTTCCAATTTTTTTTAAAATTATTTGTCTAGAATATCTATCTATTTGTTTTTTGGTGAATTTCATTAATTTTTTTCATTTACCTGTTGAACCAAAACCTCCTCTGTTTCTTCTCGAAATAGGAAGATTTTTAACCTCTTTGAGTTTAGCCTTCATCACCGGGCATAAAATCATCTGAGCAACCCTATCACCTGATTTTACTACAAACGGTTTTTTACTCAAATTTATTAAAATAATTTTTATTTCACCTCTATAATCCGAGTCTACGGTTCCCGGGGTATTCAATACAGAAATGTTTTTCTTTGCTGCTAGACCCGATCTTGGTCTTATTTGCATTTCATAATTTTTAGGAATTGCTAGAGCGATTCCTGTTGGAATCATTGCTGTTTTACTCGGGTTAATAATTATTTTTTTTTTTGTGTATGCCGCAAGATCCATTCCTGATGATCCAGAGGTTTTATAGGCAGGAAGTTTGATATTTTTATCAAACTTTTTAACTAATATTTTTACCATTTTGCTATTGGATAAAATTATTAATTATTTTTCTAGCTATTTTATTTGCTATGTAAGATTTTAAATTTTTCCCAATTTTTTCAACTTTATCATTATCAATTATTGACACAGCATTGTACTCGGAATTAAATCCAATTTCTGGATTTGAAACATCATTTGCCACAATCCAATCACAATATTTATTGCTTTTTTTTTGCTTAGCAAATTTTATTATATCATTCGTTTCTGCAGCGAAACCGACTACCAATTTAGGTCTCTGAGAATTATTTTTTGATAAAAATTCTAATATGTCTATATTCCTTTTAAAATTTAAATTTAAATTATCTTTTTTAATTTTTTCTGTTTCATATTTTTCAGGTTTAAAATCAGTTATTGCTGCTACACATACAGCTATGTCCACGGGTAGAGTTTTCTTTGCAGCGGCGTACATTTGATCAGCTGATTCAACTCTTACGATATTTACATTTTTAGGCTTTTTTAATTTTGACGGACCAGATATTAATGTTGTTTTAACACCATATTTTGCCAGTGAACTAGCAATTTCATATCCTTGCTTACCACTAGAGTTGTTTGTCATAAATCTTACAGGATCTATATATTCTTTCGTTGGTCCAGCAGTAACAAGCGCTTTTAAATTTTTATTTTTTACAATATTTCTCTCATAAAAATAATTTTTCAAAAATTCACATATTTGTTCGGGCGATGACATTTTACCCTCGCCATATTCACCACAGGCCATCTCTCCAATTGATGGTCCCACAGACAAATATCCAAAATCTAGTAGTTTATCCATATTACTTTGGGTGGATTTATGATGCCACATTCTAACATTCATTGCTGGAACCAATATTACTTGTTTATTCGAAGCCAAAATAAGAATAGACGCTAAATCGTCTGCTCTTCCAGTGGCAAGTTTTTCTATAGAGTTTGCTGTGATCGGAGCAAATAAAATTATATCACACCATCTTGATAATGATATGTGATCCATTTCCGCTTCTTTTTCGCTGTCAAAAATATCATGATAAACTTTGTTCTGAGATAATGATGAAATTGATAAAGGAGTAACAAATTTTTTTCCAGAACCTGTCAGAACAACTTTTATTTTACAATCTTGTTTTTTTAATAAACGAATTAAGTCAAGAGATTTATACGCAGCAATTCCACCACCAATAATTAAAATAATTTTTTTGTTACTAAATGACTTATCCATAATTCCCTTATTTGAATACTATGAGAACAAAAATTACAAGCACTAAAACTCCTCCTAGTATCTTGTTACGCATCAATTCTAGTTTTAATTTTTCCTCTCTTAAACTACGATAGGCTAAAGTGTTTGGATTAAATTTTCCCTCAGCTATCAAAGTCATAACATCGTTTGCTCTATCCATAATAATAGGTAAATCTGGCAATCTTTTAAGCACTTCGGAAGCTTCATTCATAATTTCGTTTGCTTTATTGATAGGGTTTTTGACTTCTTTTAACCAGTTTTCTAGTATTGGTTTTGAAATATCCCATATATTAGCATCAGGATCAAGTTTTCTAGCTACTCCTTCAACCACAACCATAGTTTTTTGCAAAAGTAATAACTGTATCTGAGTTTGCATATTAAATTTTTCGGTAATTTCAAAAAGTTGACTTAATAATTTACCTCCAGATATATTTTTTACAGACTGTCCAAAAATTGGTTCTCCTATAGAACGTAAAGCTTGTGCAAATTCATCTTTTGAAACTTTTTTTGAAACTAATCCTGCTAAAAAATGTACTTCAGCTACTTTTTTGTAATCTCTTTTAATAAATCCATAAAGTATTTCAGCTAAATATTTTTTAATATTTTTATCCAATCTACCCATTATTCCAAAATCAACTGGCATAATTTTACCATCTTGTGTTACAAATAAATTTCCCTGATGCATGTCTGCATGAAAAAAACCATCTCTAATCGCATGTCTTAAAAAGTGTTGAATTATATCTTTTGCTAATTTTTTTATATCGATATTTAATGATTTTAAATTTTCAATTTCTCTTATAGAAATTCCATTTATTTTTTCCAAACATAAAACTTTTTTGCTTGTAAAATCCCAATAAATTTTAGGAACCTTAAATCCAATATCTTTCTTTGTATTTTCATAAAGTTCATTGGCGGCGGCGGCCTCAAACCTAAGATCCATTTCAATATTTGTTACTTCTCGTAATAATTGAACAACTTCAATTAATTTTAACCTTTTTGTTTTTCTTACAAGATTTTCAACGATGTAAGCAAGAAGCATTAAAGCATCTAATTCTTCGTTAAATATTTTTTCTATATTTGGTCGTAAAATTTTTATGGCAACCTCTTGTTTTTGGGAAGAATTATTAATTGTAGCAGTGTGAACTTGCGCAATGGAAGCAGCGGCAATTGGATCTGAGAAATTTATAATTTTGTTGAAATTTTCGTTTCCAAGTTCATTTTTCAATATATTTTTTGCCTTTATTAGCTTAAAAGGAGACAATTTATCTTGGAGCTTTTCCAATTCTTTTGCAATATCTTCACCGATTATATCAGGTCTAGTTGCTAAGAATTGACCCAATTTTATAAAAGTAGTTCCCATGCCCTGAAGAGCATTGCATAATTTTTCTCCTGGAGAAAAATTATCTTTGTCTTTTTTGGTATTAAAGCTAAAGCCAATTATGAAAAAAAATATTCTAACTGTTATTGGAGGATTGTAAATTTCGTAAATAGATGAAATTGTGCCAGAAGTTGAAAGTTTTCTTCCAATTTTGAACAGCATATATAGTTTTTTAATCATTTTTAAACTTTCCAAGCTGAATGAATAGCTACAATTCCACCATTTAAATTCCTGTAGGATATTTTTGTAAAATTTTGCTTTTCAATTTGTTTAAAAAATTCCTCTTGAGAATGAAATTTTTCTATGCTTTCAATTAAGTATTCGTACGGTTCTGATTTACCAACTACAATCTTGCCAATTCGAGGTAATGATTTTGAATAGATCTGATATAATTTATTTAAAATTTCATTTTTTACTTTTGAAAATTCCAGGCACAAAAATCTACCACCAGGCTTTAAAACTCGATAAGCTTCTTGAAGCGCGTTACTTATATTACCAACATTTCTAATACCAAAACTAATTGTATAATAGTCAAAATGATTATTTTCAAACGGTAGCTTTTCAGCGTTATTGCAAAACCATTTAACATTAGTATTTCCTTTTAATTTTTTTTTATTTAGATCAAGCATCCCTTTATTTTCGTCTACGCAATATACCTGACCCTTATAATCAATCTCACTTAAAAATAATTTTGCTATATCGCCAGTACCGGAAGCAACATCAACTAATGTTGTATTTTTCTGAGGATTTAACCAATGTATAAAATTTCTTTTCCAAACCCTATGAATGCCCAAAGACATTAAATCATTCATTAAGTCATATTTATCAAAAACATCTTGAAATACTTTTGTAACAAATCTTTCACTATTTTTATGATAGGTTTTCATTTAATTTAATAGATCATATGTTACGTTTTTTCACAATATATAAATGCCTGAGCTACCAGAAATAGAAATTGTAAAAAGATCTTTATTTAAAATGATAAATAAAGCAAGAATTGTTGGTATTAAAATTAATAATAAAGATTTACGCTATAAAGTTTCTCATACATCACTTAAGAAATTAATTAAAAAAAAATATTGCGAATTTCAAGGCGATCAAAATATTTAATTTTTCACTTTAAAGATAAATTGCTTTTAGTTCATTTGGGTATGAGTGGAAAATTTTTAATAAAAAGAAAAAAAAACAACATGATAATTAAAACAAGTTTTTATTATGACCTAAATATATTACCACAGCATAATCATATTCATTTTATTTTAAGTAATGGCTGTACATTAATTTATAATGATGTAAGGAGATTCGGTTTTTTTTTAATATTTGAAAACACAAAATTTAATAAAATAGTTTTTTTAAAAAAACTTGGACCCGAACCTTTTAGCAATATGTTTAATATTAAATATTTTGAGAAATTTGTAAAAACCAGAAAAAAAAATATTAAGAATTTATTAATGGATCAAACTTTTGTGAGTGGATTGGGTAATATTTATGTGAACGAAGCACTGTTTTTATCAAAAATTCATCCATTAACACAATGCAACAGCTTAAAAAACAAAAGTATGAAAAATCTTATTTCCAATATAAAAAAAATTTTAAAAATTTCAATAAATCGAGGAGGATCTTTAATTAAAGATTTTAAAAATATACATGGAACGAGTGGAAGTTTTCAGGGCTTATTTAATGTATATGGCCGAGAAAATAAGAATTGCTCACGTATTTCTTGCAACGGAAAAATAAAAAAAATATCAATATCTAACAGATCATCTTTTTATTGTACTAGTTGTCAATATTAATTGATATTGACCCATATGAAGCAAAAAGATATATATTCACCTCTTTATGCCAACTACAAAATCTGCGATTAGACGTGTAAGAAAAACTAGGCTTCAGGCAGAGGTTAACAGAATAAGAAAAGGTAAGTATAAATCTGTTATCAAAAAAATGTCTGATTACGTTGAATCGGGAGAAATTAATGAAGCTCGCAACTTTCTTCCAAAATTCTACTCACAATTGATGAAAGTAGCCAAAACTGGAGTAATTAAAAAAGACACGGTTTCGAGAAAGATATCTAGAATTACACAAAAAATTCAAAAATTAAAAAAATAGATTGATCAATCAAGAGTTGATCACTTATCTAAACTTTTATTAATTTAATATAACTAAATAAAAAAAGATTTCTAAATAATAATCCAAATCTAGTTTAATGATACATTAAGTTGTACATAAAATTGTATAAATATTCATTACTGTTTCTGATTTAATTTACATTTGAATTAAAAACAAAAAATAAAATTTGTAATAAATTTACAATACAACCATAATTTTTTTAAATACAACCTGATAAATATTGCATGCAAGGGAAAAAAAAAATAAAACTATTTTTTTAATCTATATTGTTATGGCAGAAGTATCATCAAAAGAAAATTTGGGTAAGTTATTATCAGAAGAAAAAAAATCACTTAATTGGAACGAGGTTCTAGAAAAATTTAAGGCTATCCTCGGAAACGATATCTATGAGAGTTGGATAAAAAACATAGATTTAAAAAAAGAGTTTGATTACTATATTGTTTTGTCTGCTCCTACTAGATTTGTGAGAGATTGGATAGTTTCTAGATATGCTGACAAAATATTGGATATAGTTAAAACCTTCAATAAGGACATTCAAAGAATTGAGTTTTTGATTGAAGAATCCGAACAAAAATATGGCAAAATAGATATTAGAAAAAATAATAAAATTTCATTAATTGAAAATTCTGTATTAAATTATAATCGTTTTAATTCAGGTAATAATTTCGATAATTTTGTAGTTGGCGAAAGCAACGAACTAGCTCATGCGGCTGCTAGAAAAATATGTATTAGTTCTGCACACTATAACCCACTTTTTATTTACAGCCCGGTGGGAATGGGGAAGACACATCTATTAAATGCTATTGGACTGGAAGTTGTAAATAATAAAAAGGTAATGTTTATTTCAGCAGAAAGATTTATGTATCATTTTATTAGATCTATAAAAAATAATGACATGGTTAAATTCAAAGATTTTTTTAGAAGGGTCGATGTATTTATCATTGATGACATTCAGTTTATAAGAGGCAAAGAAGCCATGCAAGAAGAGTTCTTTCACACATTTGACGCTTTATTAGAAAAAGGATCACAAGTAGTAATATCGTCCGATAAATCTCCTTTAAATCTTGATAGAATTCAAGAAAGGATCAGGTCTCGTTTATCAGGGGGGCTGGTTATTGATATTCAACCACCTGATTTAAACCTAAAGATAAAGATTTTAAAAAGTAAATTTAAAGAGATAAGTCAAAATTTTAACGAACCGTATGAATTAAGTGATGAAGTTTTTGAATTTCTTGCTTCAGAAACTACTTCGAGTATTAGAGAAATGATTGGTGCTTTAAATAGAATATTAGCCTTTAGTAGAATCAACGCAAAATCTCCAACTATTTATGAGTGTAAAAAAATATTAAAAGATTTCATTAGTTGTAATGGTAAGTCAACAAGTATTGAATTCATTCAAAAAATTGTAGCTACATACTTTAATCTTAATATCTCTGAAATGTTATCAGTTAGAAGATCAAGATCATTAGCTAGACCTAGACAAATTGCTATGTATTTTGCAAAAAAATTAACAACAAGTTCCCTTCCTGAAATTGGCAGAAAATTTTCCAATCGTGATCATACTACCGTAATTCATGCAGTAAAAAAAATTGAAGAGTTAATGAACAAAGATAATGAAATTAAACAAAAAGTAAGCGAAATCAAAAAGAAGCTTATTTAGAATTATGCAATGGAATTCACAATAGACAGAGACGTTTTTTTAAAATCACTAGGCCACGCCTATGGTATTATTGAAAAAAAAACAACTCTTCAGATTCTATCAAACATACTAATAGAAGCAAAAAATTCAAAGATTAGAATTACTGCAACGGATCTTGATATTATCTATTCAGAGGAAATTCCTTTGCTAGAATTAAAAAAAGAAGGTTCTACAACCACTTCGGCCAGCGTTCTCTATGATATACTGCGAAAACTAGAATCAAATGCAAAAATTGAAATTTCTTTACAAAGCACAAATAAGTTAAAGCTTGTTTCTGGAAATTCAAAATTTAATTTGTTGTGCATATCGGCGGATAATTTTCCTTTATTAGACGAAGATATTGAAAAAAAAGTTTTTGAAGTTTCTTCTCAACAAATGTTAAAACTTCTAAATAAAACAAAAATTTCAATTTCAAGTGATGAAACCAGACACTATCTTAACGGAATTTATCTACATAAAACAAATTCAGAAAATAAATCATTTTTATCGGCTGTAGCAACGGACAGTCACAGACTTTCTTTTAGCAGTATAGAAATTGAATCAAATACTGATTTTGCATCTATTATTTTACCAAAAAAAACTATTTTTCAGCTAATTTCTTTATTGGAACAAAGCACGTCCGCTGTCAAGATATCGAATAATAAATCAAAAATTAAATTTGAAATGGATACTGGTGTGCTAATTTCAAAAGTTATAGATGGAAGATTTCCTGATTATACCAAGGTTATTCCCCATGATAATGATAAAATATTGAAAATAAAATTAGAAGAATTTAAAAATTCCATAGGGATAGTAAGTGCTGTTTCCCCAGATTACAAAAAGGGATTAAAAATGAATATATCTAAAAACTTTCTACAATTATCCGTTGATAGTCCCAATAGCGCTGATGGAGTTACAGTTGTTAATGCGAAATTCGATTCTAATAATATAAACATAAGTTTTAATGGTCGATATTTAGTTGATATAGCATCTCAAATCGAAAATGATTCAATTACTGTTAATTTAAAGGATGCTGGCTCGCCAGTGCTAATTAAGGATTTATCGGATAAAAATAGTTTTCATGTTGTTATGCCAATGAAAATATGATTTTTTTTACCCAACAAGCATTTTAGGTTAATTTTTTTTTTTTCCTTAAGTAATCATTTAATATCAATGATTATTTAATGTATTAATTTGTGTTTGATTTATTTAAATCAAAAAAAATGTTAAAATGGCTTTTTAAAATTTCACTACTATGATCAAAAAAAACCAACAAAATGATTTTAAATATAGTGCAGATTCAATAAAAGTACTTAAGGGACTAGAGGCTGTCAGAAAAAGACCTGGCATGTATATAGGTGATACGGACGATGGTACAGGCCTTCATCATATGGTCTATGAAGTGGTCGATAATTCTATTGATGAGGCTTTGGCGGGTTATTGTAATAATATTGAAGTTACAATTAATTCAGATCAGTCTGTTTCGGTTGAGGACGATGGAAGAGGCATTCCTATTGATATACACAAAGGAGAAAAGAAATCAGCTGCAGAAGTTATTATGAGCCAGCTTCACGCTGGGGGTAAATTTGATCATGATTCATATAAAGTTGCCGGTGGACTTCATGGTGTTGGCGTTTCTGTAGTTAATGCATTATCTGAAAAATTAATTTTAAGAGTGTTCAGAGATAAAAAGGAGTATTTTGTTGAGTTTAAAGACGGAAAGGCTTTAGCTCCTTTAAAAGTTAAGGGCAAGACAAATAAAACGGGAACTCATATTAATTTTTTACCATCAAAAAGTGTATTTTCTTTAACTAAATTTAGTTCATCAATTTTACAAAAAAGAATGAGGGAACTTGCTTTTTTAAACAAAGGTTTAAGTATTATTTTAGTAGATAAAACTGTAAAAAAAGAAAAAGAATATAAAAATAAATATGATGGAGGTATACAAGAATTTGTTGAATTTTTGGATGCAAAAAAAGAAGCTTTAGTTAATAACAATGATGTTAATTTATTTAAAAAACCAATCTATATTTCAGGAACAAAAAATAATGTAGTTGTAGAATGTTCATTGAAATGGAATGCAGGATATTCTGAAGAGATGTTGCCGTTTGCAAATAATATCCATCAAAAGGATGGAGGAACGCACTTATTAGGTCTTAGAAGTGCGATGACAAGAGTAATCAACAAATATGCTACAGATGCAAATCTACTAAAAAAAAATAAAATTACATTATCGGGGGAAGATATTAGAGAGGGTTTGACCGGCGTTTTGTCAGTAAAAATACCTGATCCTAAATTTTCTTCACAAACTAAAGATAAGCTTGTGTCATCTGAAATAAGATTCATTGTAGAATCAGTAGTAAATGAAAGATTATCAACCTGGTTTGATCAAAACCCAGGAATAAAAAAAACAGTATTATTAAAAATAGTTCAGGCCGCTGTTGCAAGAGATGTTGCACGAAAAGCTCGAGAAAGCGTAAGAAGGAAAGGCTCATTAGAATTATCAGGGCTTCCTGGGAAACTTGCTGATTGTCAAATTGGTAAAGCAGAGGGAACTGAACTTTTTATTGTTGAGGGCGATTCAGCAGGGGGATCAGCAAAACAAGGAAGAAATAGAGAATATCAAGCCGTACTTCCTTTAAGAGGAAAAATACTAAACACTTATGTCGATGTGAATGGAAAAAAAGCTAGGAATGGTAACGGAAAGGATTTAGAAACAAAAGCTTTCTCAAAAATGATGTCATCTAATGAAATAGTTACTTTGATTAACGCCTTGGGCACAGGATCTCAAAATTTTAATATTGAAAACTTGAGATATGAAAAAATCATCATAATGACCGACGCTGATGTTGATGGATCTCATATAAGAACTCTTTTGTTAACTTTATTTAACAACCATCCATTTAATAAATTAATAGAAAAAGACCATTTATTTCTTGCCCAACCCCCTTTATATAAAATTACTAAAGGATCAAAAAATTTCTATATTAAAAATGATAAAGAGCTGGAAGATTTTCTAGCTAACTCTTTTGGAAAGTCAAAAAGTGAAACTAAAAAAAACACAAAGGAATTTAATAAATTTATTGAAAAAGAAAAAAGTAAAGTAAATATTCAAAGATTTAAAGGTTTGGGAGAAATGAATCCAGAAGAACTTTGGCAAACAACTTTAGATCCCAAAAAACGTACTTTATTGCAAGTGAAATATTCGAATGGCACTAAAGCCAAATCAAAAAAAGACCAAGACTTGATCCAAATACTTATGGGTGACGATGTTGCTCCAAGAAAAAACTTTATAATTAATCGTGCTTTAGAAGTTTCAAATTTAGATATATAATTTTTGAATGAAATTTTCGGATGTTTTTCCATCGAAAGATAATATTCAATTAGATAAAAAAACCTTAGTTATTTTAAGATGGATTGTTATTGTTGGTCAATTTCTAACAATAGAAGTTGTTTATTTTTTTCTAGAATTTGAATTTCCTTTTTTTTATTGTTTGGCAATTATTTTATTTAGTGTACTAACAAATATTTTTTTGCACATTAAAGTCAAAGAAAATCAATTAAGTAACTTTACTTCATCGAATTTTTTGTTATACGATCTTATTCAATTAGCTATATTACTTTATTTTACAGGAGGTATAACAAACCCTTTTACGATTTTATTAATTATTCCTGCAATAGTATCATCAACATTTTTAAATTTGAAAAGTACTTTAAATCTATCTTTCGTTACAATAATTATTTTACTAATATTAACTCTATACCATCTTCCTCTGCCTCATCCTGGTAATTTGTATTTTCATATACCTAATTACTATTTGTATGCAATTCCAACCGCAGTAATTATAGGACTAGTTTTTTTAACCTATTTTGGGGCAAGGTTTGGAAGGGAACAAAGAAAAAGAATTGAAGCACTAAATAAGCTAGAGTTGATTTTAGCTAAAGAACATGAATTAGAATCCATTGGAGTCCAAGCCGCAGCCGCAGCACATTCTTTGGGTACACCTCTATCAACAATTACCATAGTTGCTAAAGAATTAGAAAAAGAAATTGGAAGAAACTCTAAATTTTCAAAAGATATTAACTTACTTCTAACTCAAACAAAAAGATGTGGTGAAATTTTAAAAAAATTATCTCAAGATAATTTAAAAAAAGATAATTTTTTTAGTGACATGAAATTAAACGAATTATTAAATGAAATTGTTAGATCATTTAGAGAAATCTCAAAAAAAAAATTATTGATTATAGAGAATAAAAATGAAATTAATCCACGTATTAAACGAACGTTAGAAATTACATATGGACTAAGAAATTTTATCGGCAACGCGGTGAAATACAGCAAATCGTTTGTAGAAATAACTTTAGAAAGTAATAATAAAATTACCAAAGTAAAAATCTGTGATGACGGTCCAGGTTTTCCATTTGATGTAAAAGATATATTAGGTGAACCTTATATAAGATCGAAGAACGACGAAATTAATTCTAAATCAGGGCTGGGCCTTGGAACATTCATTGGAAAAACTCTTTTAGAGAGAAAGAATGCAACTGTTGTATTTGATAGATGTTCTAAAAATAATGGTGCAATGGTTACGATTCAGTGGCAGACAAGCAGTTTAAGCTCTATCTAATGTTTCTTAAATTCAAAAGAATAAGCAATAATTTTATAAACTAATTTTGCAACTAAAAAGCTATAGGAATTAAATCCTCTCATAGGAGAGAGTTCATTTATATCTGCCCCCACAATATCAGCTGATTTTGCAGCTGTCTTTATAATGTTAATTGTTTCGTCCCAAAATAAACCACCCGGTTCAGGGGTTCCTGTTGCTGGCATCAAACTTGAATCTAGACCATCAACATCAAATGTTAAATATACTTTTTTATTTTTAAGAATTTTTTTTAACTGATTTAAATTCCATTTTGATTTATCTTTTGCCCAGAATATTTTTATTCTTTTATTATTTTTTTTTAAAAATAGAGTTTCACTTTGTGAAATATTTCTTATGCCAAAGGAGACAATATTCACATTTAAATTATCCAAACATCTTCTGATTACAGATGCGTGTGAAAACCTATTGCCATTATAACTATTTCTCAAATCTGCATGTGCATCAAAATGGAGTAAATACAATTTACCAAATTTTTTAACAAAAGGTCTAATTGCTCCCTGGGTTAGAGAATGTTCACCCCCCAAAACTAAAGGAAATTTTTTTTTATCCAATAATAATTTGTTGATATTTTCAATTTGTTTAAGCGCATCAGCCATATCTTTTTTTATAGGAAAAGGTTTCAAAGTTTTAATTCCTATAGATTTATAAGGCTCTTTGTTTAAATCTTCGTCAAAGAGCTCAACTTGGTGAGAGGCTTTTATTATTTCTGCTGGGCCTTTCCTTGTTCCACTGCCATAACTTAAAGTTTTTTCAAGCCCGAAAGGCACTACAACTACATTTTCTTTCTCATTATTTCTACTATCGATTCCAAGAAATCCTTTTTTATTTGAAAGATATTTCAATTTTTAACCAAATATGTTTGAAAAACTTTTACGTTGTCTTTCTTTCCAAAAGTTGCGATGGTAAGCGTCACTAGCTATTAAAGGGAGAACACTGGTAGCTTCAGCAAAAACCATCTGTTCTTTTAAAGCATCTACCTTTCCCCACGAACTTGCCTCTTTAAGTGTGGAACTACTGCACGCGCCATCTCTAGTATCTGCTACAGTAATTTGTACAGCGTATTCGTGCATATTTACTTTTTTTCCCAAAAGCTCAGCACAAACAACTGTATCTTGTACGAAATTCTTCGGAACTCCACCTCCAATCATAAAAAGACCTGAAGATTTTGACCTTATTTTGACTTCAGTTAGTTCTCTAAATTCTCTGATTGAATCGATTGTTATGCATTTGTGTGGATTTTTTTCCTGGTGCATGACTAAACCAAATCCAGCACTTGAATCTGTAAAGGCTGGGCAAAAAATCGGAACATTGTTGTTGTAGGCCATTTCTATTAAAGAATCTTTCTTTTTAGATTTAGCTTTTAAATATTTTCCTATTTCTTTTATAAATTCTCTAGAAGTATAAGACTTTGGCTCTAAACTATCAGCTATAGCACAAATAGCTTTATCACAGAGTTGAAGTTGTTCTTCATCTATATAAGTGTCGTATATTCGATCTATATAATTTTCTCTTAATTGTGAATCATCTTGATATTGGGAGCCTTGGTAGTGTTTAAAACCCAATGCTTCAAAAAAATCCATATCAATAATTGAAGCACCTGTAGCAACTATTACATCAATCATGTTGTATTTAACCATATCGGAATATATTTTCATACAACCAGCAGCAGAAGTAGAACCCGCCAGGGTTAAGAAAATAGTACAATTCTCATCTGATAACATTTCGTTAAAAATATTTGAAGCTTTTGCTGTGTCTCGTGATGTAAAGGACATTTTACTCATAGATTCAATAATTTTTCGAGAATCGAAAGAAGTAATATCAATGTGTTCGACTGGTTTTTCTAGAAAGGTCTTTTTGTTATGACCTAACTTCCGATTTTTTTGGTTATTCATTTAGGCGACAAGATAACGAGAGGAACTATCCTTTTCGTACATTGACATTATAGGTTTGTCTTGCACTTCAAAAATTTGATTAGAATAAAAACCATTAAATTTGGTTCTGAAAGTTAAAGAATAAGCACCAAGCTGTCCTATTTCAATGTAGTCTCTTTCTCTTAAATTATTCGGTAAGACAAAAGGACCTTTCATATAATCTATACTATCACACGTTGGTCCATATAAACTGTAGGCGGTTAATTTTTTTGAAGTCATTCTTCCGTTAGCTAACATTCTTGTAGGAAGAACAAAATTAGGCACACCAGCGTCAAATAAACTGCCATAAGTTCCATCGTTTATATAAAGTTTTTGTTTTTTTCTCAAAACTACTCTTACTATTGAAGATCCACTTTCTGCAACGAGTGCTCTTCCTGGCTCACATAATAACTCTGATTTATTTTCTAATTTTAAATTACTGAAACTTTTTTTTATTTCACTTATATAATTTTCAAGAGGTTGTGGTTGCAAATCGGGGTAAATAGATGGAAAGCCTCCACCAATATTAATAATATCTGGTATTATTTTTGTTTTATTAATTATATTTCCCAAATCTCTAATTCCTTTGGTGTACGAAATAGGGTGCATACATTGTGAGCCCACGTGAAAACTTAAACCAACTTCAAACGCATGTGCTTTAGCAAGTCTTAACAAACCTAGGGCTTCACTAGGAAGTGCTCCAAATTTTTTTGATAAATCTATTTCTGCATGTTCGTTAGAAATAGAAACTCTGATATATAAAATTAGATCTTTAGCGTTAGAAGTAGATTCAATAATTTTTTGAAGTTCTTCTTTGGTGTCGAGAGCGAAGTCTTTAATATTATAATTAAAATAGGCTTCTCGGATATGTTCACGGCTTTTTACAGTATTCATGTAATAAGCACGTGCTTCAGGAATAATTTTTCTAATTAATTTAATTTCATTAATTGAAGCAACATCAAATCGTTTAATACCACTTTCACTAATATATTTAATTACCTTTTCGTTTGGATTAGTTTTTACCGCGTAAAGAATTTGTCCTGGAAAAATTTTTCTAAACCAGTTACATGCTGATTTTATAGAATTAGGTCTAATGCAATAAATCGGGTCTACTGGTCGAATAACGTTAACCAGTTCATCAACCGAATTAAATTTTTGCATCTCATGTATCCCCTTTATTGTTTAATAAAAAATAAAAAAAAATAAAAAAACTCTTAATTTCGTTTTTTATAGAAATGACAAGTAATGTAAAGCATTAATTTACTCTCCAAAAATTTCTTTTGAACTTAAAAACGTGATAGTCTAAATTTAAAAAATAAAAAAATGAAAACTAAACAAGAGAAAACAAGTAGTCAAAAAATCGCCGATTTTGCTGATAAATCACTACTTGTTGTTGACGACGACAAACCTTTTAGGGACAGATTATCCAGGGCTATGGAGAAAAAAGGTTTTCAAGTGACACAGTCTGAGAGTGCAAAAGATGGAATAGATCGGGTAAAAGACTCACCACCTGCGTTTGCTGTAGTTGATCTTCGCTTAAGTGACGGAAATGGATTGGAAGTAGTTAAAGAAATTCAAAAAATAAGAAAAAATAGTAGAGTTGTGTTACTTACCGGTTATGGCAATATACCTACAACAGTTGCTGCCATCAAAGCAGGAGCAATAGATTATATTCCTAAGCCCGCAGATGCTGATGATATAGAGAATGCTCTTCTAGCCTCGCCAGAAAAGAAAGCTAGGCCACCCGAAAACCCCATGTCTGCTGACAGAGTTAAATGGGAACATATTCATAGAGTTTTTGAATTGTGCAATAGAAATGTTTCAGAAACAGCGCGAAGATTGAAAATGCATAGAAGAACTTTGCAAAGGATTCTCTCTAAAAGATCTCCTAGGTAATTTTTATTAACTTTTTTACTTTTAGCAACATTGGAGTTAGAAATAATAGCAATAAAATTTTAAGCAGTTCAGCTAATAGAAATGGCTGAGCACCCAACTTAAATATTGGTTTATCCCACCCAATTAATACACCCAACCAAACTAAACCAAGTATATAAATAAAACTTACAGAAAATATTAGTTTTAAAAAAGTATTTATTATTCCTTTGTCATATTTAAATAAACCAGTAAAATAAACAGCAACTAAAAAACCTATTAAGTAACCCATTGTTGGACCAATAAAGTATGCTATTCCAATTCCCTTTTCCGGAGAAGATGCAAATACTGGCAAACCTATTATTCCCTCAAATAGATAAAGTCCTACAGTTGCAAGTCCCATTTTGTAGCCCAAAGTTATTCCAATCAACAGAATTACAAAAGTTTGCATGGTCATAGGAACTGGATAGAAAGGAATTTTTATTTTTGCAGATATTGTAATGAGAGCAGTTCCAATTATTGCTACTAATGTAAGTTTAACAATTTTTTCTATTCTTGAAGTTTTGCTAATTGCTTCCATAACTTGTACAATACAATTTTTTTATAAAAAATCTAGCCTTTTGTTAAATGAATAAACACATCTTCTAAATTACCTTCGTCAGTCGAAATGTCGTAGATTTCCATTCCCGTATTTTTAACTTTGTTTATTATTTCTTCTATTTTATGTTTTTTTCTCTCATATAAAGCGGTTACTTCGTTGTTTGATCTATAAGAAAATTTTATTCCGTTTAAATCTTTTGAAATAATTTCTATTATTTTTTTTACTTTAAAAATAATTTTTTTTGTTTTTATGCTATCCAAGAGATTATCTGTTGTGTCTAATGTCACCAAATTTCCTTTATTGAGAATTGCTATTCTGTTGCACATTTCTTGTGCTTCATATATTGCGTGGGTAGTCAATATTATTGTTACACCACGTCTATTAAGTGCCTTTACATTGTTCCACAAGTTGTGGCGTAATTCAACGTCAACACCGGCAGTTGGTTCATCCAAAACTAAAATAGGAGGTCTGTGAACCATTGCTTTGGCTATTAATAATCTTCTTTTCATTCCTCCAGATAAACTTCTTGCATAAGAGTTAGCTTGTTTTTCAAG
>CAJXBA010000021.1 GCA_913050185.1 uncultured Pelagibacteraceae bacterium | reverse complement strand
TCAATTTTGTATAAAATCTAACACCTTCTGGACCGTGCATATGCTGATCTCCAAATAAAGATTTTTTCCAACCCCCAAAAGAATGGTAGGCAGGATTTACAAGAATTTTTTTTGGTAATTTATCAATAATTACCACTTTTAAGTTTGTGTTAACAAGACTACAAGCGAAAGTTAGTCCTATTGGATCGTCTCCAATCATAGCGATATCAAATATCATTTATTTTTTGTAAAATGTAGCAATACCAGTTTTGAAATTATTGATATTTGAAGAAGCAGCGTGTAGGTGCGATCTATCAAAAATTAACATATCGCCTGGACTCCAGTCAAAAATAAACTCAACTTCTAAACCCTTTAAATTTTCTATATTTTCATGAACTAAATATTTTTTATGGATTTCAGAATCAAACTTTTTGGTTTCACCGGGTTTTATATGTGCAGAAGATCGTCTGTTACGGCCATTTAAAGTGTTATTTGGACTATCTTCTAATAATACTTTCTCATCTATTGTGAAAAAAGTAGCTACGCCATAAAATCTATTTTTAAAAATTACAGTTTGACCGTATGGAGTGAGGGGTATCAGTGTTTGTTTATATATTGTATCATTTAAATCAAATCCAGTATCTGTATGTGTTGGAAGAGGTAAATAACATTGTTGAATTAGTCCAAAGAAATCTTTCCCTTCTTCTGATTTCAGCATATCAAACTTAAAGTCACCAATCTCATTTTTTAGTCGAGTTACAAATATCTTGTCCAATTTTTCATTGTAACCTTGTAACCATCTTTTTTTAATTGCCTTTTGTGCTTTATTATGAAGAGTAATGGGTAGCTTTTCATTTAATTCGTTAAGCTCAGCCACTTCACTCGAAGAGAAAAATTTTTTAACTACTCTGGGTGGACTTTGATTTCTTATAATTGTTTCAATATTTGCACGCTCCATAGATTTATTTTCCCTTCCATTGTATCTCTTGGTTCAATTGTTAAATTCAATTCAATTTTTCCATATGAACTATTAAGGTTTTAGAACTTATCTGAAGCTTTCTAAAACTTCAAGTTCTTGATGTTTAGGGATAAATTAATTTTGTGATTGTGTGAAACTAACAAAAACGTTGGATTTATTGGCGCGCCCTACAGGATTCGAACCTGTGACCCTCGGTTTAGAAATGTGAGGGATTGGATATACAAATGACATCGTTTTGTTATTTTACAATGTTTATTTTACAAGGGTCTAAGAAGATAGCTAAAAAATCAACAAAAGATGGCCGCCATTTACAAGTGGCACAAACGGGCCAGTAAAAACACAAAGCTAACCCCCTGTAGTTGTATGTAAGATGAATACCAGAAATTCGTTAGTAATTCTGGATCTGGATCACTTCGTGACACTTATTAAATAGACCATACCAACACTACTGACGCCTTTTGTATTCCTTTCTAACTATGTCCCTCAGTCCCCCAATTTGTTCTGCTCTGATAAGCGAAATTTTTTTTCTCATATTTTATTTTACTTCATTGTTGGCATAACAAATTCAGGATTGGATCTTAATCCTGAAGGCCATTTTGAAGTTATAGTTTTTAATTTTGTATAAAACCTAATTCCTTCTGGTCCGTGCATATGTTGATCGCCAAATAAAGATCTTTTCCAACCTCCAAAGGAATGATAGGCAACGGGTACGGGTATTGGAATATTAATTCCGACCATTCCTATTTTTATTTTGTTAGCAAAAGTTCTTCCGACATCACCGTCACGAGTGTAGATACTTGTTCCATTGCCAAACTCATGTTCATTTACCAAATCTAAAGCCGATTCAAAATCCTTGACTCTAACTATAGAAAGAACTGGACCAAAAATTTCTTCTTTATAAATTCTCATTTTTTTTTCAACATTGTCAAAAAGACATCCACCAATATAAAAACCTTTTTCATAACCATGGGGTTTTGTGTTTCTCCCATCCACAACAAGTTTTGCTCCTTCCTGAACTCCAAGATCTACATAACTTTTAACTTTTTCCAAATGCTCTTTGGTTACAAGAGGCCCCATTTCAGAATTCTTGTCTAATCCTGGGCCAATTTTAAGTGACTCAACTTTTTTAGCAAGTTTGTTCACAAGTGAATCTCCAATTTTACCCACAGCAACCGCAACTGATTGGGCCATACATCTTTCGCCCGCCGATCCATAAGCAGCTCCCATCAAACCATTAACGGCTTGTTCAAGATCACAGTCGGGCATAACAACACAATGATTTTTTGCTCCGCCTAAAGCTTGAACGCGTTTTTCATTTTTTGCTGCATTTTCATATATATATTTTGCAATCGGTGTTGATCCAACAAAACTTATAGCTGATATATCTTTATTCGTTAATAACGCATCAACTGCTTCCTTGTCACCGTTAATAACATTAAATACTCCATCTGGTAATCCGGCTTCTTTAAATAATTGAGCTAGTTTAATTGAGCAAGAAGGATCCTTTTCAGATGGTTTTAGAACAAATGTATTTCCACAAGCCATAGCAATTGGAAACATCCACATTGGAACCATTGCTGGAAAATTAAATGGAGTAATACCTGCACATACTCCTAAGGGTTGCCTGACTGACCAACTATCAACGTCTGTACCAACATTTTCGGTAAATTCTCCTTTAAGCAAATGGGGTATTCCACAAGCAAATTCAACAACTTCCAAACCTCTGATTAATGACCCTCGCGCATCTTCGTAGATCTTTCCATGTTCAGAAACTATAAGCTTAGTTATGTCATCTGAATTTTTTTCAATTAGCTCCTTAAATTTAAATATTATCCTTGCCCGTTGAGCAGGTGGCTTTCTGCACCAATCAGTAAATGCTTCTTTAGCTTTTTGAACCGCCAAATCCACATCGGCTTTGGAAGCTAAATTTACTTCGGATGATTGTTCTCCGGTAGCCGGATTAAACACTTTAGATGTTTTTCTTGAAGAACCCCCAACCACTTTTCCATTTATAAAATGTTGTATTAAGTTCATAAGTATCCAAATTGATTTAATTAAGCCTCTAATTTGTTGCAAGCATTTTTTTGATTGAACCAATAGCTTTCGCCGGATTTAGTCCTTTCGGACAAGAACTTGTGCAGTTCATTATAGTATGGCACCTATATAATTTTAGGTTATCCCCCACCATTTTCAATCTTTCTTTTTTTTCCTCATCTCTACTGTCTGAAATCCATCGATAAGACTGGAGTAATACCGCAGGACCTAAATATTTTTCCCCATTCCACCAATAACTTGGGCAAGAAGTAGAACAGCATGCACATATAATGCATTCATACAAACCATCAAGTTTATCTCTATTTTCTTTGGTTTGATTAATTTCATTATTTTCTGATTTTGGTTTTTTTGTTTTTAACCAAGGTTTAATTGACTCATATTGTCTATATAAAGTACTTAAATCTGCTACCAAATCTTTGATTACTTTTAAGTGAGGTAATGGATGAATATGAATATCTCCTTTTATATCTTTATGAGATTTCATGCATGAAAGAGTATTAATCCCATCAACATTCATTGCGCATGAACCACATACGCCGTGGGCGCAGGATTTTCTAAAAGTAAGAGATGTATCTATTTCATTCTTAATTTTATTTAGGATATCTAAAACTTTATTTCCACACGTATCTAAATCAACTTCAAAAGTATCTTCTCTTGGATTTTCATTTTTTGTGGGATCCCATCTATAAATATGAACCATTTTTAAATTCTGAGATCCAGTTTTATCTTTAAAATACTGCCCTTTTAAAATTTTAGAATTTTGAGGAAGATTAAATTGTACCATTAATAAACTCTTTCTTTAGGTGGAAATGTTTGAACATCATTGGTTAAGGTTGATAAATTTACTGGTCGATAATTAATTTTAACTTCTTTTCCATCGTGCCAGCTTAAGGTATGTTTCATATAATTTTCATCATTTCTATTAGGGTAATCTTCTCTAGCGTGTGCACCACGACTTTCTTTCCGCTGATAAGCCGACTCCAAAGTAGTAATTGCTTGTCGAATGAGATTGTCAAATTCAAGCGTTTCCACTAAATCTGTATTATAAATTAACGATTTGTCTTTGACTAATATTGATTGCATGCCTTCGTAAGATCTTTTAATTTCACTAACGCCTTCCTTTAATGTTTTTTCGGTCCTAAATACTGCACATTTTGATTGCATTATTTTTTGCATTAACAGCCTAAGTTCGGAAGTTTTATTTGATCCATTTCCATTTCTTAATTTATCAAATCTTTCAAGAGATTTTTCTGTTTCGCTTTTTGCAATTTCTTCGTGAGTAGAATTTGGTTTTACTAACTCCGTAGCTCTTTTGGCTGCTGCTTTTCCAAAGACCACCAGATCTATTAATGAATTTGAACCTAGTCTATTTGCTCCGTGCACAGATACACATGCAGTCTCTCCTACAGCCATTAATCCTGATACTATTTTATCATCACCGTTCGATGTTAAAACTTCTGCCTTATAATTAGTTGGTATCCCTCCCATATTATAATGTACCGTTGGAACAACTGGTATTGCTTCCTTAGTTACATCTCTATTTACGAAAGTTTCCACCGACTCTGATATACCAGGTAGTCGAGTTTCTATAATTTTTGGATCTATATGATCAATATGTAAATATAGATGATCTTTATTTTCCCCTATTCCTCTACCTTCATTAATTTCTATAGCCATTGACCTGCTAACAACATCCCTTGAAGCAAGATCTTTGGCGGTAGGAGCATATTTTTCCATAAAACGTTCATCTTTGGAGTTTACTAAGAAACCGCCTTCTCCTCTAACAGCTTCTGAAATTAAACAGCCGATTCCATAAAGGCCCGTTGGATGAAATTGAACAAACTCCATATCTTGTAATGGCAGTCCAGCTCTTAAAACCATTCCATTTCCATCCCCAGTACATGTATGAGCAGCTGTAGCTGAGTAGTAAATTTTACCGTAACCACCGGTAGCCAAAATTGTAATATGTGATCTAAATCGGTGGATAGTTCCATCGTTTAAATTCCATGCTAGAACACCCTTGCACTCACCTTTTTTCATTAATAAATCTAGAGCAAAATATTCTATAAAAAATTCTGTTTTATGTTTAAGAGCTTGACCATACAGGGTATGCAATATTGCGTGACCTGTTCTATCGGCAGCAGCACAAGTTCTTTGAATTGGTTCATTGCCATAATTTTTTGTCATACCTCCGAAAGCTCTTTGATATATTTTTCCATCTTTAGTTCTACTAAATGGGACGCCATAATGCTCAAGTTCGATAACGGCTCGTGGAGCTTCTTTACAAAGATATTCTATGCAGTCTTGATCCCCAAGCCAATCGGATCCTTTGACTGTATCGTACATGTGCCAACGCCAGTCATCTTCTCCTGCATTGCCTAAGGCTGCTGAAATTCCTCCTTGGGCAGCAGCAGTATGACTTCTTGTTGGAAAAACCTTTGAGATACAGGCAGTTTTTAATCCGGATTCACTTAACCCAACAGCAGCCCTTAACCCAGCTCCTCCTGCGCCAACAACTAAAACATCATATTTGTGGTCAATAATTTTATATGAACTCATAAGTTTATATTAAATAAAATAAAAATTATTATTGCTGGTATAGTTATTCCTAAAACATTTGTAATATTGCTTGCTGTGTTTTTAATTTTTTCATTTTGAATGTAATCTTCGTATATTTCCTTTAAACCTATAACTATGTGAACAAAACTAATTAGAATTAGAATTAGCATTCTAATTTTGGATTTGTCTGATGAAAAAAAGTCCATAACTTCAAAATAACCTTTGTCATAAATCGAAATCAAATTTATTACAAACCATCCCATTAAAGGGATCATCAGCAAAGCACTCGCTCTTTGAATTATCCATTTGCGTGATGCTTTCATTTAAATTAATCCCCTTCCAATTAACCACATTAAAACTGTCAAAGCTAAAGAGCCTACAATAACTATGATTCCTGAAATATTTGCTATTTTTATTTCATAACCATAACCTAAATCTAAAATTAAATGCCTTATGCCGCTTAGCAGATGAAAACTATATGACCAAACAAAACCCATTATAAATACTTTTCCAAAATAAGATTGAAAAAAAATATTAATAAGTCCATAGCGTGATTCACCAAAAAAAAGCAATCCAATCCATAAACAGATAATGGTCAATCCCATCACATTAATTATTCCTGTTATTCTATGAAAAATGGAAACTAACGATGAAATTTGCCATCTATAAATTTGAAGATGAGGTGATAATGGATTTTTTGAATCGTTCATTATGCGTTTAGTTAATATGTTTTTTTACCAAAACTTTTGCAATTTGTACTGCATTAAGCGCCGCACCCTTAAGCAAATTATCTGAAACCACCCACATATTAATAGAATTTTTTCTTGTTTTATCTTCTCTTATTCTTGAAATATAAGTTAAAAAATCACCGCTTGATTCAACTGGAGTTATGTAACCGCCATCCTTAGTTTCATCTATAACTTTACAACCAGGGGCCTTTTCTAAACATTCTCTAACTTTTTTAGCGTTAACTTCAGATTCAAATTCTATATTAACTGACTCAGAGTGACCAACAAACACAGGAACTCTAACACATGTAGCACTCAACTCTATATTGGAATCTAATATTTTTTTTGTTTCAACGACCATCTTCCATTCTTCCTTGGTAGAACCATCCTTCATAAAAGAATCAATATGTGGTATCACGTTGAAAGCTATTTGTTTTGTAAAATTTTTTGAAGTCACTTTTTGTTTATTTAAAACCAATTTACTTTGTTCTTCTAGTTCAGTCATATGATTTTTGCCTGCTCCTGATACCGATTGATAAGTCGAAACTATTACTCTTTTAATTTTAAATTGATCGTGCAAAGGTTTTAAAGCTAGAACCAATTGAATAGTTGAACAATTTGCATTGGAAATAATATTTTTATTTTTGTAAAGTTTTAAAGCGTCAGGATTCACTTCAGGAACAACCAATGGAATCTCTTTATTCATTCTGAAATGTTTTGAATTATCAATTACGATAGTTTTTTTTGCAGCAATGGGAGCCCATTTCTCTGCTATAGCGCTTCCAGCAGAAAAAAAAGCTATTTTTACTTTTGAAAAATCAAAATCACCAAGTCCAACTATAGAGTAACTTTTATTCTTAAAAGTAATTTTTTTTCCAATGCTTTTGTCAGAAGCAATAAGATATAATTTGCCAAATTCAAAATTTAATTTTTCTATAACTTCTAAGAGTTTTCTGCCGACGTTTCCTGTCGCTCCAACAATTGCTATATTCATATAAATTAAAGTATTACTATTGTTTTATGACCAATTCTAGACTAATGGCAAATCGCAAATTGCACCCTTGTTTTTTTTACTGTTTATTTCCAATTCAAAAGTAGTTTTTTTATCCCAATATTCTTTTTTAATCATTGCAACGCCTATTACTTTTTTGAAATGAGGCGAATAAACAGCTGATCTTAAGTATCCCACCAGATTTCCAGCATTTTGAAGAGGTCTTTCTTCCATCATTTCAATTTGTTCTAATTCTATTTTAACACCCATAAGCTTTCTTTGAATACCTTTTTTTGAAATCTGGATTAACGCTTTTTTTCCAAGAAAATTAATATCAGATTCTATATCTATATATTTGTCAAATCCACACTCATAGGGATTGTCACCATTATCAAAATCGTTACCACATGATAGAAGTCCGCTTTCAATTCTTTCTATCAAATTCGGACATCCTGGCTTTACGTTGAATTCTTTGCCAGCAGAAAACAACTTGTCATATAAATTCAATCCAGCATCACAATTTTCCACATAAATTTCATATCCGCCTTGTTTAGACCATCCTGATCGAGCTATAAAAAATTTACTTCCCTCAAGGTCAAAATAATCAAAACCGAAAAATTTAAGTTCAGTAATTTTTTTACCTAAAATTTTTTCCATTAATTTAAATGATTTTGGCCCTTGAACTGCTAATATATTTACATCTGGTTCGCTAACTTCAGCTTGTAAGCGCAGACCACTTGAAAGCCCCTTGGCATAGAGACCTACATCTGAATCTGCTAATGATATCCACCACTTATTTTCTTCTAATTTTAAAATAACTGGATCATTTATCATTTTTCCCTGTTCATCAATTAAAGGTGCATAATAGCATCTTCCAACTTTTGCTTTTGAAAGATTTCTACATGTCATCAATTGAATTAATTTTGCAGAATCTTTTCCTACTATCTGAACTTGTCTTTCTGCAGCAACATCCCAGACTTGAACATGTTCCTTTAAATGTAAGTATTCTTTTTCAGTACCCTCAAATGCTGCTGGTAACAACATATGATTAAAAGTTGTGTAAGCGGTTAGTCCTTGACTCTCTATTCTATTTGAAAAAGGAGTACCCCTCAGTCGTCTTGCTTTTGCAATATAAAACTTTTTCATAATTATTATTTGTGATTTTTTTGTAAAAAATTTTTTACAATCTCTCTCATTTCAAAAGCTTTTTCAAATATAATCATATGACCACATTCTTTAATCACTTCTAATTGAGAATTATTAATATTTCTGGCCATTTTTTTTCCTTTGTCTATTGGAACCATTTTGTCTTTGTCGCCTAATATACAAAGGGTAGGGCAGCTCACATTTGATGCCGCTTTTAACCCGTTTTTATAATTATTGCATGCTCTTAGATCAACAGCTAAACCTTCTTGAACCTGTCTTGGTAAATTAATAATTTTTTGCACTGGATTGCCTCCAATAAACTTTTTTACTCCCTCGTAGCCCCATTTCATCATGAGTTCCACAGATTTCATATCTCCTCCATCCGCATAATCAATCAAAGCTGGGTTAACTGGCAATTCATATGATCCCGCAACAAGAACAAGACTTTTAATTAATTTTGGAAAACGAGAAGCAAATTCTAAACCAACTAAACAACCTTGAGAATGGCCCATGAATGAAATTTCTTTAATTTTTAATTTTTCCATCAATTTTTCAATCCACTCTGATATTCCTTCGATAGATTTTATTCCTGGTCCTTCGGAACTACCATGACCAGGTAAATCAACAGATAAAATGCTATAACCTTTGGTGGCGAGAAATTGTTCGTGTAAAGACCAGACTATGTGAGTAAGGCCACTACCATGCATTAAAACAATTGCCGGTTTTGTGGCATCAAAATCTAATCCACCAGTTGATACGAAAACACTTTTTTGATCTACTTCGAAATTCAGTTCATCTCCTTGGCTTTTTTTCTTAATTCAAATTTTTTTATTTTTCCAGTAGAGGTTTTTGGTAGTTCACCAAAAACTATTTTTTTTGGAAGTTTGAATCCAGCCAAGGTTTCTCTACAAAATTTTATTATTTCTTCTTCTGTAGCTTTTTTTTGAGGTGCCAATTCAACAAAGGCACATGGTGTTTCACCCCATTTTTCATCAGGCTTAGCGACAACAGCAGCAAGAGAAACTGAAGGATGTTTAGCTACTGTATTCTCAATCTCTATTGATGAAATATTTTCCCCACCTGAAATTATAATATCTTTAGATCTATCTTTTATTTGAATATAACCGTTCGGATATATTACTGCTAAATCGCCTGAATGAAACCATCCACCTTTCATAGCTTTTTCTGTAGCTTCTTTATCTTTAAAATAACCTTTCATTACAACATTTCCACGTATCATTATTTCCCCTATAGTCTTTCCATCTCTTGGAACCGATTTCATAGTTTCCGGATCCATTACATCTGCATCCTCGATGTTGGGATAACGTACTCCTTGGCGAGCACTAATATCTGCCTTTTCGTCTTCACTTAGGCTATCCCACTCATTATTCCAAGCGCATTGCAAAATGTGTCCGTAAGTTTCTGTCAAACCATATACATGCATTACCTCAAAACCTAGATTTTTCATTTTTTTAAAAATGATACTTGGTGGAGGTGCAGCCGCTGTTAAAACATATACCTTGTGCTTTAGGGGTTTTTGCTCTTCCTTTGGTGCGCTGGCTAGCATATTTAATATAATTGGGGCTCCACCAAAGTGGGTAACTTTATGTTCCTCGATTAAATCAAAAATTTCTTTAGCTCTTATATCTCTAATACAAATTACTCGTGCGTGAAGCATTGCAAGCGTCCATGGATAACACCAACCGTTACAATGAAACATAGGAACTATGTATAAAAAATTTAATCGATTTGGCATACTCCATGCAGCGGCGCTACCTGTTGCCATTAAATAAGAACCTCTATGATGATAAACAACACCTTTCGGATTGCCAGTCGTTCCGGATGTATAATTTAATGAAATCGATTGCCATTCGTCTTTTGGTCTTTTCCATACATAATTAGAATTACCCTGTTCTAAAAAACTTTCATATTCAAATTCTCCAATTTTTTCGCTGTCTTTTAAATCTGCCTGTTTATCAACTATGTCTATAATTAAAATTTTCTTTCCAAAAGTTTCTAAAGCTTTTTTTACAACACTGTGGAATTGTCGATCTACAATAAGTGCCTTCGTGTCAGCATGTTTAAAAATATAACTAACTGTTTTTGCATCTAGTCTGGTATTAATTGCATTAAGCACTGCACCAGTCATTGGAACAAAATAATGAGCTTCAAATAATTCTGGAGTATTTGCAGCCATAATTGACACGGTATCACCCAACTTAATTCCGTGTTTTTCTAAAACGCTAGCAAATTTTACACTTCTTTCATAAACTTGTTTCCACGTATAAGAACGTTTTTTATAAACTAAAGCTTCATAGTCTGGATAAATATCTTTTGTTCTTTCAATGAAACTTATTGGTGTTAGCGGAACAAAATTTGCTTTATTTTTATCAAGGTTTTTATCGTAATCATTCATAATTAATTAAATTTAAAATCCATTATATACTTAGTTCCCGAAATTGCAGAATTATAATGTGCATCAATTCTGGGTAGTACCCGTTTAAAAAAGAAATTTGCAGTTTCGATTTTATCCTCAAAAAACTTTTTGTTCGTATTCATTTCTTTGTAACTAACAGCCAATACTTTTAGCCAAGAATATGACAAAGCAATTAAACCTAGAACCTTAAGATAATCATTACATGCTGCGCTTACATCATCTTTTGACACCTTCATATTTTTTTCAATCCAAATCGTAAAATTTATCATTGTTTTCAAATAATAATTCAACTTTTCAGCAAGTGGCTTTATTTGTGGGTGATTTTTATTTTTTTTGATTTCTTCTTCAATAGATTTTATATATCGACCAATAACATTTCTATCTTTATTAATAAGTTTTCTAAAAACCAAGTCTATTGATTGAATTGAGTTAGTTCCTTCATATATTGGGGTAATTCTGTTGTCCCTATATAATTGTTCAATACCTTGATCTTTTGTGTAACCATAGCCTCCAAAAATTTGCATTGCATCACTAGTAATTTCCATACCCATATCCGTAAACAGTGATTTTACTACAGGTGTCATTAAAGATACAAAATCTGAAGCTTCTTGTTTAATTTTTTTATCACTGTGATGTAAACTAACTTCAGTTTGCTGAGCCAACCAAAAACTTAAAGCTCTCTCTCCCTCTATAATAGATTTCATGTTTAATATTGATCTTCTGATATCCGCGTGATCAATAATTAAATTTGCTTCATTTTGCGATTTTAAAAAATTAATTTTTTTTAATAATTTTGTTAAATTTTTTGTTTTGCTATTATTAGTTTTTCCTTGTTTTCTCTCTTTTGAATAATTTAATGCATTCTGATAGGCAATTTCTGATATGCCTAAACCTTGAATACCAACAACAATTCTTTCTAAATTCATCATAGTAAACATTGAACCTAATCCTTTGTTTTTTGGTCCAATCATATATCCAATTGCACCATCAAAATTTAGAACGCAGGTAGCGGAACCTTTAATTCCCATTTTGCTCTCAATAGAATTTGTTGAAACGCCATTTCTTGGGCCTAATGATCCATCTTCTTTAACTTGAATTTTGGGTACCAGAAATAAACTAATTCCTTTTGTTCCTGATGGGGCGTCAGGGGTTCTTGCTAGAACTAGATGTATTATATTTTCTGTAAGATCATGATCTCCTGAAGTTATGAATATTTTTTGGCCGCTTAATTCAAAAGTTCCATCTGGTTGCTCTACGGCTTTTGTTTTTAACAATCCTAGATCTGTTCCGCAAGCTGGCTCGGTTAAACACATTGTTCCGCTCCAAATACCTTTAACAATCTTAGGAAGAAATTTTTTCTTTATAGATTCTGTTCCATGATGAAGTATACAGTTATAAGCTCCAATACTAAGCTCACTATAGAGTTTAAAAGAAAGACTGGAAGAAGATAACATTTCATCAAAAAATGCACTGATAGTTTTTGGTATCCCTTGACCTCCGTATTCTGGATCACAAGATAGAGAAACCCAGCCATCTTCAATAAATTTTTTATAAGCTTCTTTATATCCTGGTGGAGTTCTTACTGCCCCATTCTCAAAAGTAGCAGGTATCTCATCTCCAACTTTAGCTAAGGGCAATATGAGATTTTCAGTTATCTTTGCAGCTTGTTCTAATATATCTTTTGCAAGATCAGAATTAACTTCCTTATATTTTTCAAGTTCACAGTAATGAGGATTGTCTTTTAATTTCTCGAAGAGAAACATCATGTCATTTATGGGAGCGGCGTAGGTTACCATTTAATTTACCAAAGGTTTTCCTGTTGAAAGTGTATGTTTAATTCTCGCTTGAGTTTTTTCCATTTGAATGAGTTGAACAAACGCTTCCAACTCTAAAGCATACATATCATCTTCAGATAATTCTTTATCAAGAGTTGTGTTACCTCCGCTTAATACAAAAGCTAACTTCTTTCCAACTTCCATCCCATGCTTCAAAATTTTCTTTTCTCTAAAAAGATTTTCAAGGATTTTGAACATTTTATCTCTTACTTGATCTCCCGATAATTTAAAAATAGGTTTTTTTGGAGGTTTATACCCATCTTTTTTCTCATTAATTAAATTTTGAGAAACTGAAAGGAGCTTATCTCTGTTCATGATACTTTTATCTTTGTCTAACAAAAACTTAAACGGTAAGGCTTCAACAGGTGAACTAACAGTTTTGCCATAACCTATAATATCAAATACCTTTTGTGGAGCAAAGTCAGGATCTTTTTGGGCTTCTGGGTTTTGCATCCATCTCCACAACATTTCTTTAGTTCCTCCACCAGCAGGTATTAATCCTACTAGGGTTTCTACAAGACCCATCACTATATTAGTATGAGCAACTACATAATCACTTTGAAGACAAACTTCTTTACCGCCTCCCAAAGTTAATCCTGATGGAGCGGAAATAACTAAATTATCAGAATATTTTAGTTGTTTGCAGGTCATTTGAAAATGATGGACAAATCTTTCAATTGCTTTCCAATCTTTTTCTTTTGCAAAGTCCATAACGTAATTTAAATTAACACCTGCCGAAAACTGCGTGCCCTCATTAATAATTATCATGTTTTGATCAGATGCTTTTTTTAATGCATCCATGGAATCATGATCTAATGTATTAGCCTTAGTATTAAATTCCACAATTTTGTAATTTTTATGCTCATATATATTAGCTGATTTATTATCTTTATTAATTTTTGCTAATTGTTTTACTTTTCCTAACGTTTCCAAATTTGTATAGATTTGTCTTTCTCCATAAAAAGTATCAGTTTTTTTATCGTAAAGTTTTTTAATAAATTCATTTATTTTTAATTGATCATTTTTTTCTACAAAAAATTTTACTCCAAGTTCCTCGAGCATTTCGAACGGACCTTTTACCCAATTAAAACCAAGCCTCATTGCCTCATCAATATTATTATAATCTTTTGTTACGCTAGGAATTAATGAAGATGCATAAAGAATAATTTTTGAAATTACCGACCAGGCATATTTTCCATACTTATCATTTCTTGAAACAAGTTTTTTTAAATCAATCTTTTCGTCAATATTAAGATCAATTTTTCTAGACGGTAAATAATCTTCAGTGGTTAAATTAATTACTTCTAATACTTTTTTTCCATCTTTTTTGCTAACTCTATAAAATCCACCTTTTCCTTTTCTTCCGGTATAACCATTTTCAATTAAATTTTTTATTAGTGAAGTTTCTTGTGCCACTTCGTGAAAAATATCGGTTGTGGACAATTCTTTTAAAAAACTTTTTAAAACATCTGCCATTAAATCAATGCCGATTAAATCATATAATCCAAAAACACCTGTTTTAGGTATGCCCATAGGTCTTCCAAAAACTGCATCTGCTTCTTCTACGCTCAGTTTCATTTTTATAGCTTCTGTCATTGCTACCTGCATAGCGTAAACTCCAACTCTATTCCCTAGAAAACCAGGAGTGTCTTTACAAATAATCACACCTTTTCCTAAATTATCTTCACAAAAATTTTTTAATAAATTTATTTTTTTTTCATCATTTGTAGTTTCGCTTACAATTTCTAGTAGTCCCATATATCTAACGGGATTAAAAAAGTGTGTTATACAAAAATCCCTTTTGTCTTCATCAGACATTTTTTTTGACAAAACTTTTAAAGGAATGGTTGATGTATTTGATGAAATTATTGAATCTTTTTTTCTCGTCTTCAATATTTTTTCATAAAGTTTATGTTTTATTTCTATTCTTTCAACTACTGCTTCCACGACCCAGTCAGCTTTTTTCACAATATCAAAATTATTCTCTATATTACCTACTTTAATATTATCTATTTTACTTTTATCAATTAGTAGAGGAGGTCGTGATTTAAAAATCTTTTTTTTAGCATTTTCTGAAATTTCAGTTTTTAAATCTAATAAGGTAACAGGAACATTTGCATTACATAATTGTGCTGCAATACCGCTACCCATAGTACCCGATCCGATGACAACTACATTTTTTATATTCATCGGTTAAGATACTATTTAAGTTTTGAAATTATTGCATCTCCCATTTGTGAGGTAGATACTTCTTTATTGTCCTTAGTTAGTATGTCTTTAGTTCTCAGTCCGTCGTCAAGAACTTTCTGAACTGCTTGATCTAAATTATCTGCCTCTTGCTCTAAATCTAAAGAATATCTAAGTGCCATAGAAAAACTAAGAATAGTTGCTATGGGATTTGCAATTCCTTGACCAGCAATATCTGGTGCTGATCCATGAACCGGTTCGTACATAGATCTTATTTTCCCATTTTTATCTTTTGCTCCTAGGGACGCTGATGGCAACAAACCAAGTGATCCGGTTAACATAGCTGCCTCATCAGATAACATGTCGCCAAATAAATTATCTGTTACAATAACGTCAAACTGTTTCGGATTTCTTAACAATTGCATAGCGCAATTATCTGCAAGCATATGATTTAATTTAATATCAGGGTAATCACTATCTTTAACTTTTTGAACTTCTTCTCTCCAAAGTATCCCCGACTCCATGACATTAGATTTTTCACACGAAGTTACTTTTTTATTTCTTTTTTGCGCAAGTTCAAAAGCTACCCTAGCAACTCTAACTATTTCATTGCTCGTATAGGTATGTGTATTAATACCTTTTCTTTCTCCATTTTCGATTGGTTTTATTCCTCTAGGCTCACCAAAATATATACCTCCAGTAAGTTCCCTAACAATCATAATGTCTAAACCTGAAACAATTTCCGGTTTTAAAGTTGACGCTTCGACCAATTGTTTAAAACAAATTGCAGGCCTAAGGTTCGCAAATAGTTTTAGTTCTTTTCTTAACTTCAATAATCCTCTTTCGGGTTTTTTTGAAAATTCTAAATTATCCCATTTAGGTCCTCCGCAAGCTCCTAAAATTACCGCTTCCGATTCTAGGGCTTTATAAAACACTTCATCCGTAATTGGATTTTTATGTTTTTCATAAGATGCTCCACCTATCAAATCTTCATCAATTTTAAAATCTAGAGATTTTTTTGAATTGAGCCAAGTGATTATTTTTTTAACTTCCGAAACAACTTCCGGACCAATTCCATCTCCAGGTAATAACAAAATTTTTCTATTTTTGACTTTAATCATTTTAATTTATCCAAGGTTTGTTTTTTTTTATTTTTTTTTCATAAGAAGATATTTTTTCTGATTTTTCCAAAGATAGAGCAATATCATCTAAACCATTCAACAAGCATTTTTTCTTAAATGGATCAATTTCAAATTTAATTTTATTATTTCCAAATAGAATTTCTTGTTCAGCAAGGTCTATTTCTATGCTTTCTTTTCTTTCTGAATGCTTAACTAGCTCCTGAATTTTTTTTTCATCCAATGTTATTGGCAACATACCATTTTTAAAACAATTGTTATAAAATATATCTGCAAAACTTAAGCTTATTATACATTTAATTCCAAAATCTAACAGAGCCCAGGGAGCATGCTCTCTTGATGATCCGCAGCCAAAATTTTTTCCTGCTAACAAAATTGATGTACTGTTATAAGGTTCTTTGTTTAGCATAAAATTTTCATTTTTTTTACCATTTTCTTTGTAACGCATTTCAAAAAAAAGACTTTTTCCAAGGCCAGTTCTTTTGATGGTTTTCAGAAACTGTTTAGGAATAATCATATCAGTATCAACATTCATCATTGGTAAATACGCGGGCACGCTTTTTAAAGTTACAAATTTTTCCATTTTAGTTTAAAAATTTCCTTACATCAGTTAAATGGCCATTAATTGCAGCGGCAGCGGCCATTGCTGGACTAACAAGATGAGTTCTTCCGCCGCGACCTTGGCGTCCCTCAAAATTTCTATTTGATGTAGAAGCACATCTTTCTTTTGGTTCAAGTTTGTCAGCATTCATGGCCAGACACATTGAACATCCTGGCTCTCGCCAATCAAATCCTGCTTCTTTAAATATCTTATCTATTCCTTCCTCTTCGGCTTGTTGTTTAACAAGACCAGAACCCGGAACAACCATAGCGCTTAAGTGTTGGGCAACTTTTTTTCCTTTTATAATTTTAGTCGCATCCCTTAAGTCTTCTATTCTTCCATTGGTACAACTGCCGATAAAAATTCTGTCAAGTTTAATATCCGTTATTTTGGTATTTGGCCTAAGTCCCATATAATCTAGAGATCGATTCATTGATGCTTTTCTGTCTTTATCTTTTTCTTTTTCTGGATCAGGAACGTTACCTGTAATTGGAACGACATCTTGTGGAGACGTTCCCCAGGTTACCATGGGACTAATATCGTCTCCTTTTATTTCTACTTCTTGATCAAATATTGCATTCGGGTCAGATTTAAGTTTAGACCAATATTCCACAGCCATATCCCAATTTTTTTTTCCGGGTGACATGGGTTTATCTTTTAAATATTGGATAGTTTTTATATCAGGTGCGATTAATCCAGCTCTTGCGCCACCTTCAATTGTCATATTACAAATTGTCATACGTTGCTCAATATTCAAACTTTCAATTACAGGCCCCGCATATTCAATTACCATTCCTGTTCCGCCCGCTGTACCTATTTTTCCTATCGTTTGTAAAATTACATCCTTAGATGTGACTCCTGTTGGCAGTTTTCCAGTAACATTTATTAACAGATTTTTTGACTTTTTTTGTATCAGTGTTTGGGTTGCCAAAACGTGCTCAACTTCAGAAGTTCCTATACCAAAAGCTAATGCACCAAAAGCTCCATGTGTTGCTGTATGACTATCTCCACAGACAATCACTGTCCCTGGTTGAGTAAACCCTTGTTCAGGTCCAATAATATGAACAATTCCTTGTCTTTTATCTTTCATATCAAAAAGCTCTATACCAAAATCTTTGCAATTTTTTTCAAGGACTTCAACTTGAATTTTGGAATCTTGATCATCTATACCTTTTGATCGATCAGTCGTAGGCACATTATGATCGGCAACGGCTAAAGTTAGATTTGGTTTTCTTACTTTTCTTTTTGACAATCTTAAACCTTCAAAAGCTTGTGGACTTGTAACTTCATGTATCAAATGCCTGTCAACATATAGTAACGTCGTTCCATCATCTTGTTGATGAACTATATGTTCGTTCCAAATTTTATCATAAAGAGTTTGGGACATTTTAAAAAAAAAATTATTTCTTTTCAGTTTTTAATTTTTCTTTTTTAAGTTCAGCTTTTGGAGTTTCTTTCTTTGACTCTTCTTTTTTTTCTTTTTCGCTTGCTGCAGTAAATACTTTATCAGTTTCTGTTTGTTTTTGGATGGATGGTGGCACTTTAGTTTCTATTGTATAATCTTCGCTTGTTTGTTTAGAAACATCTGCACCAATCCTTTTCTTAATTTTCTCAGAAATTCTTGCTGATTTACCTTTTCTGTCTCTTAAATAATACAACTTTGCCCTTCTAACTAAACCTGATCTTACAACCTTAATAGAACCAATAATCGGGCTGTATAATGCAAATGTCCTTTCAACTCCTTCACCAAATGAAATTTTACGAACTGTGAATGATGAATTTATACTGCGATTTCTTTTAGCAATACAAACTCCTTCGAAATGCTGAATTCTCTCCCTTTTGCCTTCAGTAATTCTCACTCCAACTTTTATTGTATCACCTGCAAAAAATTCTGGAATTTTCCTTTTTGCTAAAATTTTTTTGACACTCTCCTTATTTATATCCTCTATATTTTTCATTTTTCTTTTTTATATTTTTGCCACAAATCGGGACGCCGGCGTCGTGTTATATCCTCAGATTGAGTCAAACGCCAGTCCTTAATTTTCTTATGGTCGCCACCTAACAGTACTTTAGGAACTTCCTTTTCTTCCCATTTTTGAGGTTTCGTATATTGCGGGTATTCGAGAAGGGATCTTTCAAAGGATTCCTCTGATAGCGAATTAGGATTCCCAAGTACTCCTGGAAGTAATCTAACAACCGTATCAATAACTACAAATGCACCTGTTTCTCCCCCTGATAAAACAAAATCCCCAATACTAACCTCTTCTATATTTCTCGTTTCAAGTATTCTTTCATCCACTCCTTCAAAATGGCCACAAATAATATTTATATTTTTTTTTAAAATTTTTTTAGCGTAAATTTGATCAAATTTTTTTCCTTTAGGTGTTAAATAAATTATCGTTTCTTCTTTATTTGAGATATTCTTATCTAATGAATTAGCTAGAATATCTGCTCTCATCACCATACCGCTTCCGCCACCAAAAGGTGTGTCGTCAACTGTTTTGTGTTTATCTTCTGTATAATCTCTAATATTAATTATTTCTAAAGACCATATTTTTTTATCAAGTGCTTTTTTATAAAGACCACTTGCTAATGACCCCGGAAACATTTCGGGATACAAAGTGAATACTCTTACCTTCAACATTTACTTTTTCTTAGGTTCTTCCTTCTTCGGTTCTTCTTTTTTAGGTTCCGCTGCTTTTGGAACTTCCTTCTTCGGTTCTTCTTTTTTAGGTTCCGCTTTCGCTCCTTCAGTTGCTGGCTTTTTATCTTCTGATTTATCTTTTTTCCTATCTTTTTTTGGAATTGCTTTGAGTGGATTGTTGCCTTTAGGGGGCATTGGAATAATTTGTGCTTCTCCTAATATTCTCGAAACTCTCAAAGTTGGTTTGGCACCCTTACTTAACCAATGTTTTACTCTTTCAATTTCTAAACTGACTCTTTCTTTTTTATCTTTTGGAAGTAGTGGATTGAAAAAACCTACTTTTTCAATAAATCTTCCATCTCTTGGAAATCTACTATCCGCAATTACAATTTTATAAACTGGTCTCTTTTTAGCTCCACCCATTGATAATCTAATTTTAAGCATATCTATTTATTTCCTTTCTTTTATTTTGGTAATTTCGTAGCACCAGTTTCCATATAAACAACTTTTCCGTCTTTATATTTATAGTAAGTCATTACTGCTTCTTTATTTCCATCTTTATAACTTGCAAAAGCATGCTCAAAACCAACTTCATCATTTTCAAAAAGAACTCTGACTTTTTCTTTTTTAACATCTTTCATGCCTAGCCATTTTAAAATATCTTGTTTACTTAGTTTGTTTCCAGATGAGTGCATTAAAAATTGATAATCATCATGTATCATCTTTTCTCCTGCAGCCACGTCTCCATCGTTTACTATTTTTGACATTTTTTCTATTATCGACATATTTTTTCCTTTCTATTTTAGTTGATTAAAAATTTCTGGAGGTATTCCACCTTTAGGATCTCCTTTGGACATTTTTTTCATCATATTAGTCATCATTTTAAATTGCTTCAGCAATTTATTTACAGTGGCCGTATCTGCCCCAGAACCACTAGAAATTCTTTTTTTTCTTGATCCATTAATAATTTTTGGATCCAATCTCTCTTCTTTTGTCATTGATAAAATTATCGCCTCATTAATCTTAATAATACTTTCATCAATGTTTGCATTATCCATCTGTTTTTTTATCTTAGACACACCAGGTAGCATAGATAATACACCTTCCATGCCTCCCATTTTTTTCATTTGCCTAAGTTGACTTAAATAATCTTCCATAGAAAAAGATCCTGCTCTTAAATTTTCTTCAGTTTTCTTAATTTTTTCTTCATCAAGATCCTCTGCAGCTTTTTCAACAAGAGAAACTACATCTCCCATGCCCAAAATTCTGTTAGCTATTCTGTCAGGATGAAAAACATCTAATTGTTCAATTTTTTCACC
>CAJXBA010000020.1 GCA_913050185.1 uncultured Pelagibacteraceae bacterium | reverse complement strand
TAAAGGAAATTTTTGATGTACAAATTCCAGTTATTACGGATGAAGCAATTTTTCCAGTACCAATAAATCCCAATTTCATGATGCAATGAAGAATATAGAAGCCCTACCCTTAAATAAAGAGAATTTTAAAGATCTATTCTCGCTAAACTTTTTAATCATATTAGTTATTTCTTTTCCGAGCGCCATTGTTGCTGAATATTTTAAAATACCGCTAGCTTGGATGTTGGGCCCAATGCTCGCAGTTTCAATTGCAGCTTTGAATGGCTTAAAATTAAAAATGCCTAAACTGGCATTAAGTATGATTCTTATAATACTTGGGCTTTATATTGGAAACTACATTGATGAAAAACTACTGGAACAAACCCACAAATGGATAGGAACTTCTGCAATTATGTTCATATACATTTTAGTTTGTATTATTTTCGTATCAAAATATTTAGAAAAATTTGCAAATTACGAAAAGAAAACTTCATTTTTTTCAGCAGCTCCAGGTGGATTGGGTCCGCTGGTAATGCTTGCTGAGCATGAAAAATCGGACATTAGCCAAGTAGCAACATCACATTTGATTAGATTGATAGTTATAATTACCGCATTTCCTTTTTTAGTGGATCAATTTGCAAATGAAACAGCGATAAAAGATGAACAATTTAATTTTCTTGATCAAAATCATTATGAATTAATTTATTTGGTAATTGCTTCTGTAATATTAATATTTTTATTTGATAAAATAAAAGTACCTGCACCTCTTTTGTCAGGAACGTTAGTTGCCAGTGGAATATTGCAAATATCAAATGTGGCTTACTATCAGTTACCAACTCAAAGTATAGACTTTGGTTTATTAATTCTTGGAGCTTCGGTGGGTTGTAGATTTGCCGGGAAAACACTTAAAGAAGTTTATTCCAATACCAAACATAGTATTGTAGCCACCTTACTCCTTGTACTATTTTCAGTTATAGCAGCAATAGCGGCAAGTTTTATTATTGATAAAAATTTCTTCAGCCTTTTATTGGCATATTGTCCAGGTGGTATTTATGAAGTTGCTGTTATCGCTATTGCTTTTGATTTAGATCCAGAATTTGTATCTTTTCATCACATTATTAGATTATTAATGATTCTATTTACAGTTCCCGTTATCGTTAAAATACTAAACAAAGAAAATAATTAAGAAGTACAATTCTTTGTTACAGGCTTGCTGATAAAATATATTAAGCAATTTTATTTTTTAAAACTTTTGTAAATTTGCCAAGAAACCAATAAAATAGTACCACCAAGAATAATTGCTGTAAGAGGTCTATCCCATAAAAAATTAAACGAGCCATCACTAATAAGTAGTGATCTTCTTAAGTTTTCCTCCATCATTCCGCCCAAAACAAAAGCCAAAATTAATGGGGGCATTGGAAAATTATACAATCTTAAGCCGCAGGCAAGTACGGCAAGTCCGATCATCAAAAATATATCGAAGGTGTTAAAAGATATTAAATAAATTCCAGCGACTGAGAAAAATAAAATTAATGGTACTAAATAGTTTCTGGGCACCGCTAACAATCGTGCAATGTAGGGAATGAGCGGAAGATTTAAAATCAGAAGAATAACCATTCCAATATACATCGACATAATCACCGACCAAAAAACTTCGGGGTTGGTCATATAAAGTGTTGGACCTGGCTGAATACCGAAGGCAAGCAAGGCTCCCAGCATTACCGCTGTTGTTCCACTTCCTGGAATTCCTAAAGTTAATAAAGGCACAAATGCTCCTGAGCAAGCTGCGTTATTTGCAGTTTCGGGAGCTGCTAAACCATGAACGCTCCCTTTACCAAATTTTTCCTTTTCTTCTTTTTTTACGAAATTCCTTTCCATGCCGTAGGCAAGAAACGATGCAATAGTCGCTCCTGCACCTGGCAAAACGCCTATAAGAAAACCAATAACCGAAGATCTTGGAATAGTTTTCAACATTTTGTTTCTTTCTTCTTTATCCAATCGTATGGATCCTAACTCTGATAAAGATATTGATTTTGTGGCCTTGCTTGGATCTTTGCCTTTAAAAATAATCATTAATGCTTCGCTCATGGCAAACATCGCCATGGCAATTAAAATAAAACTAATTCCGTCCGATAAACTCATGCTATTAAAGATAAATCTTGGAATATCTGAAAGCGAATCCTGGCCCACTGTTGCCAGCATCAAGCCGAGAACCACCATCATAATGGCTTTTAAAAACTGGCCTTTGGCAGAAAAAGCTGAAACGGCCGTTAATCCTAAAACCATCAGTGCAAAGTAATCCGGAGATCTAAATGCTAAACTTACTTTTGAAAGTGTCGGTGCTGCAATTAATAAAAAGATTGCAGCAATTGTACCCCCTGAAAAAGAACTGTAAGCCGCTATGGCTAAGGCTTTTCCCGCTTTACCTTGTTGCGCCATGGGATAACCATCAAAGGTTGTTGCAACCGTTCCAGGAACACCTGGGGCATTAATTAAAATTGATGAAGTTGAACCGCCGAATACCGCTCCATAATAAACTCCAGCCATTAAAATTAATCCTGTTGAAGGATCAAATCCATATGTAATGGGTATCATCAGAGCAATTGCCGTCATGGGACCCAATCCTGGAAGCATGCCGATAACCGTTCCCATGATGCATCCGAGCATCACCATCAAAAGGTTTGTAAATGACAGGGCTGTTTTTAAACCTAATAAAATTCCTTCAATCATCCCATAACTCCAAGGGCTTTAAGAATAGGATCAGTTAGATAAATATCTAACAAACCGTGAACTAAAAACATAAAAATAGCTACAAAGGGAAAAGAAAGCATAAACATTCGTAACCATCTTCTCTCTCCTAAAAAATAATAAGACGATATTAAAAACAAAGATGTACTGAAAAAGAAACCAACAGATCTTATGATAGAACCATAGGTAACCATGATTAAAACTAAAATTAAAGTTTGTTTATAATTTAGGAATTTTTGGTCAACTTCCTCACTAGTTTTTTCAGGTAAAATAATTTTAAGACCAGCAATGAACATTCCAAAATAGCCAAGATAAATTGGAAATGTTTTTGCATTAAATGCGGCATTTTCATCAAATGAAAAAACGCGGATTTGGTGTGCGGTATATAAATAGAAGAGTGAAAAAATAAAAAAGAGCAGTGAGATTATTTTGACTGTACTAATCTTCACTGCTCTTCCTATTAGTTAATAATCCATTTGGATTATATAACTCCTAATTTTTTCATAAGGGCTGTCATTTCTACTGTTTGTTTTTCTAGAAATGCAACGAACTTACTGCCTGGATTATAAATATTTACCCATGCATTACGTTTTCTAACAGCTTCCCATTCAGATGTTTTTTGAACGTCGCCCAACATTTTAGCAATTTCGTCTTTCATGCTTGAGCTCATACCTGGAGGTCCAAAAAAACCTCTCCAGTTAACGAACTGAACATCAAATCCTTGCTCTTTTAATGTTGGAACATCAGGTGCATCTGCTACTCTTTCGGGAGCGGTAATACCAATAATATTTACTTGGTCTCTTGCACCCATAACTTCTCCCAATCCAGTTGAAAGAATTTGAGTTTCTCCTGACAATAATCCAGCTAATGCCTTTCCGCCTGCATCATAAGGAACATAAACTACATTATTTGGATCGGCTCCTGCCTCTTGAAAAGCTAAAGCACCAATTAAATGGTCCATGCTACCTCTGACAGATCCACCGGCCATTTTAATTGAACTTGGATTCTTTTTATACGCAGCAACAACGTCACCGAAAGTTTTATATGGCGAGTTTTTTGCAACAGCAATTGCACCATAGTCACCTATAACGCCCGCTATAGGAACGACATCTTTATAAGAAAGTACACCGTCTCCTTTAACGTAACCTTTGTGTCTTGTAATAGATCTTAAAACCAAAGGAGTTGATTGAACCAAAACCGTATTTGCTGGTTTCGTATTAATCAAAAACGATAAGGCCTTTCCTCCACCTCCACCTGACATATTTTCAAATGAAGCGCTACCCAACATGCCAGCTTTTGTTAAAGCTTCTCCAGTTCCTCTAGCTGTGCCATCCCAGCCCCCACCAGCTCCACCACCGATAAGGAAGTGTAGCTTATCCATTGCGAAAGTTGTTGATGAAACAGAAAAGAAAAGCAAAGAAGCAAAAACTAATTTAATGAACTTATTAAACATTTTTCCCCTCTTAATTATTTAAGTTATATCTCTAATTAAAGTCTAATTTTTTAATTGCGTCAATTGTTATATATGACAGCAAAATCCGGTTTTTCTGTGCAGAAATAATGTAGCCAAATAGAAATATAGGTATAAATCGCAACTATAAACATCGATTGCGATCCTGTGGCAACTGCAAAAGAAAAAGGGATACCTATAGCAAAAACATACATAGCGTTGGGAGTCCATTTAAAAATTCCCCTGTTTTCAAAAGGCAAATCCCTATATTTTGTATCAAAATGATCTGCGCCAGCGGCACGTAAAAATCCAAAATATTTTTTTACTGAATACATTGTATAAGCACCTGGAATAAATAAAATTAACCCCAAGAGCCAAGCTAACCACCCAGGTTTGTATAAAGAACCGTAATCAACAAAGCACAACACAATTACTGAAAGTCTTGAAATAATTAAAATAAAAAAAAATATTACGTATCCTTTAAATCCAATTGTATTACTTATTAATTTCCAACATAGCTCTGATCTCCAACATATCCATACATAAGCTTGATGAATTAGAGGAATAGACATAGCAATCATAAACCATCCTGATGTTCTTATTCCAAGAAACGTATTTATATTACTTTCAAGATCAACAAATTGGACACCTATATAAAACAAAACAATGGTTCCTCCAAAATGCCAAATTTGATTTTTAAAGAAAAAATTTAATTTATTTTCAATCATCTTATAAGTAGTTATTAAGTAACGCTAAAAGTATAGCTGATAAAACAGTCGGATAAACCAAATTTCTTTTATTAAATAAAAACATTACAACAGATACAACAACTACGAAAAGTCTAATAAAAATGTCTGACTCAGATAATTCTCCTGCGGGAAAAACTATCACTCTAGCAATCAGAGCAGCTAATACAGAGTAAGCAATGCAATTAAACCATTTAAAAATTTTAGATGTTTCTTTTATTTTCTCTGAACTTACAACTCCTAAAAATCTTGATAAATATGTTGCAAATGAAGTAACCAAAATAACTAAAATAATATTGCTAGATATTTCACTCATTTTAATTCTCCGATAAAATAAGCAACGGTCCCAGCTAAAACTCCACCATATAATATTGACCATTCAGGCGATATAAAAAAAAATGCTGGGCCTAAAATTGCACCTAAAATTATTGATAAATTTATTTGTAAATTTTTCATTTCACCCACCATCATGCACGTGAAATAAACTGGATTAACAATGGCTAAACCAATCATCATGTCTTTATTTAAATAATCTGAAGCTAGAAAACCAATAATGGTTGACACTATTGCTATCAACCATGTACCGGTTCCGATCCCTATCCAAAAATCTATGCGATGTTTTTTTCCTATTGATTGATAATTGCCTTTCATAATCAGCCAAGCGGAAACCGCTATAAAATGGCAAGATAAGTAATATTTCCATCTAGGCTGGCTTTTATGTAACAAAAGCGGCATTAAGGAAACGGTCATTGGATATAAACGCGTATTCACTAACCAAACGGCTAAAAATATATTAATTAAAGATGCGCCTACCAGAAAAGACTCTGCCATTACCAATGAGCCAGGTAATGCATACGTTAAAAAAGTTGAAAAAATACTCTGCTCAAGATTAAAACCAATATTTTTTAGTAGAGCCCCAATTGCAATAAAACTTGCACCCAACGCTAATGCTGGGCTATCTAGACTTTTAATTAATTTAAATCCCTTAAAAAAATATTTAGAATTAACCATTATCCGCCAAGGAATAATCTTCCAACATCAGGATTATTTAAAAGATCATCGCCTCTTCCAGCAATTGCCGTCTGGCCTGATACTAATACATATCCTATGTCAGCAAATTCTAAACCTTTTTTGGCATTCTGCTCAACAAGTATAATTGTTTTTTTTTCGTTATTTTGAAGATCGTCCAAAATTTCAAAAACCATATCTATATATCTTGGCTCTAAACCAATTGAAGGTTCATCAACCAGAAGTACGGTTGGTTTCATTACTAAAGCCCTTGAAATTTCAAGTAAACGTCTCTCTCCACCGGATAATACTTTTGCGGGTTGATTTCTTCTCTTTCTCAGCCTTTCATATTTTTCCAAAATTTTTTCTGCTTCCTGATAAGATTCATCTGTTTTATCCTTAATATATCCGCCCATAAGCAAATTCTCTTCAACAGTCATATCAGGAAAAACTGAATTATCTTGAAGAATATAGGCAATTCCAACTGACTTTAATTTTTCCGCTGGAGTTAATTTAGTGATTTCTTTTCCATCTATTTCTATATGTCCTGAAAAAATATTAGTAAAACCATAAATCGAATGAAGAATTGTAGATTTGCCAGCTCCATTAGGTCCAATTAAGCACAATGATTGCGCTTTACTGACAAATAAATCAAAATCGTGCAAAATTTCCATCTTTCCATATCCGGCGCTTAATTTTTTTATTACTAAATGTACATCCTTTGAAGAAAGTTTTTTTAACTCTTCTGGACCAGGTGCTTTGCCTAAAACTGAATATTGATCTGATGTCATTTATTGCACTCCTAAATAAGCGTCTATAACTCGCTTATCATTTTTAATTTGTTCTGGTGTGCCTTCTGCAAGCATTTGACCATGAGCCAGGCAAAATATTCTTTGGGCCAAACTCATTATTACTCTCATATTGTGCTCAATAACTAACAGCGTAATACCAAATTCTTTATTTACTTTTATCAATCGATCGATAATTCCATTAATCAAGGTCGGATTGATTCCGGCGGTGGGTTCATCAAGAAGTAACATTTTCGGTTCATTCATTAATGCCATTGCCAATTCTAGGAGCTTCTGCTGACCGAATGATAAGTCTCCAGCTCTAAGTTTTCTCTTCTGATGCAAGCCTACAAATTGTAATAAATTTTCCGCCTTTGTTGTTAAATCTTCTGGTATTTTTGAAAAAATATTAAAAATAGTATCTTTTTCTGATTTAGAACTAATTAGCATATTTTGAATACAGTTTAATTTTCCATATATCCTTGTTTGTTGGAATGTTCTTAATAGTCCTAATTTTGCTACAGTAGGGACCGGAAGCTGAGAAACCTCGATATCATTAAATTTTATATTTCCTTTATCTATCGGATGGGTTCCAACAATAGAATTAAACAAAGTCGTTTTTCCAGACCCGTTTGGACCAATTAAACCAACTATACTTCCCTGCTCAACAGTTAAGGAAATATCTTCATTGGCTTTAACGCCGCCAAAATATTTATAAACCTGATTAACTTCTAGTATAGTACTCATTATTATTTTAATTCTACCTGTGCTTTTCTGTCAGCCTCATCAACGATTTCGCCAAATTTTTCTGGATATTTTTCTCGAAGCCAACCCATAATTCCTTCAGGGAAAAAAACTACAATAACTACTATGAGCGCTCCAAGAGCAACATATTGCCAACCTAAAAAGAATGTCCAAAATCCCTCTTTGAATATATGGAAAGCAACAGCTCCAATCACTGGTCCCCAAAGTGTTCCTTTCCCTCCAAGAATGGCCATTAAAACCATAAACACTCCATAAGTTGCTCCAGCAAAAGCAATCTCCGTCGGCTCAATGTATCCGACCATATTTCCCATTAAACCTCCAGCAATACCAAGAAAAAAAGCTGAAACAATCCAACCAATAATTTTATATCTCATAGTATAAATGCCCATCGCTTCCGCTTTGTCCTCATTGTCTCTAATTGCATTTAGAATTAATCCAAATCTTGTTTGATAAGCCCACTTTAAAAATATGAATGTAACAACCATCAATATAAAACATAGAAAGTAAAAAAATTCCGATCTAAGTTCTGTATCGCCAATTCCTTTCGGCCATGGAGGTGCGGTCATTCCTTGTCCTGCGCCTATTAATTCTATACCTCCAGCAATTTCACCTGCCGCAATACCTAAACCTAATGTACAAATTGCAAAATAATGGCCTCTTAATCCTAAAATGCCATACCCGATTAACGCGGCAACAATCGCTGGAACAATGCTAGCTAAAACTAAACCAACAAAAAAACCTTGAAAATATTGGGAAGGAGTGTGTAAAAAAGTTTTTTCGCCCCCGCTTGAAGTCCATTCAGCAAGAGGAAAGAACATTCCTATTTGAATACCAGCGCAGATATACATCCCTATTCCAAAAAAAAGAATGTTACCAAAGCTGTTATATCCCATTTGGCCACCCTGAACGTCCCAGGTCAAAGCTAATATTACTAATATCCACATAAAAGAAATTTGAAGCTTATATGCAGGAAATATAAAGGGTGCAGCTAACCCGAAAGCCAATAATAGACCATAGATAATAAGTTTGTTCCCTTTCATTTTAAATACTCTCTTTTTCTTGATAATTTAAATCTTCTGTAAACTAAAATAAAAACTAGCAGCATGAATACTGATCCAATTCTAAACTCTGTGCCAAGAATATAATCTGCAAATTCCTCGAAAACGCCTAATCCCATTCCAGATAAAGCAACACCTGGCAAATTTCCTAAACCCGCTACAATTACGATCATGAAAGATCTGACAGTGTAAGGTAATCCGACATAAGGGTGCAAAGTAAAGGTAATCGCAATCAGCGAACCTGCAACTCCACATAAAGCTGCATTAATGCCAAAAGTTGCCGCATATACTTTTTCTGTGTCTACACCTAAAATTTTTGCTGCTCTTGAATTTTGTGCTGTCGCCCTGATAGCGCGACCTAATCTAGATTTTTTCATATACATCACTAAGGCTATAGCAAAAATAATACTGACTAATGCTGAAAAAATTTTTGCATTTGGTAGGGTAACCGAATTGTCAAAAAGCATTGTGGTACCAAAATTTGATTGGGCAACAACAACATCTGCTCCAAAAATAAAATTCATTAACTGTTGTGTCAAAATACTGATGCCAAAAGTTGCCAAAATCGAAATGAACAAATCTCTATCGACCACTTTATAAATTACAGTTTTATAAAGAAACCAACCAACAAAATACATGATAATGGGAGAGACAATAATTCCAAGTGCAGGATGAATTCCGGCCGTGTACATAAAATACGCAATATAACCACCCATAATTACTAATTCTCCCTGGGCAATGTTAATTATATTCATCACTCCCCATTGCAAAGCCATTCCGTATGCAATCAAAGCAAAAAGAACCCCTAGTAGGATTCCGTCCAATGAAGCTTGGACCATTAATATTGGGGCTTTAAAGATTAATAAATCCATAAAGGCGAGTATAAAAAAAATGCCCCCTACAATCTAGGGGGCATTGACAATTCAATTTTTATCTTTCAGACCATGCAGGAGCTGGATGAATCAACTCAGCAGATGCCCATTCCGTTGGTGCAACTACTTTATTTTCACATTTATCTCCGTCACATATTACCTGAAAAAGTACCATTGGTTTAGCAATGTTTTGACCTGCATCACTAAATTTTATGTTTCCATAAAAGGTTTGCATGTCAGTTGCTGCTAAAGCATCTCTAACTTTTTCTGTATCAAAAGAATTAGCTCTTTCAAAAGCATCTTTCCATACTAAAAGTGCCGCTGCAGATTCTGCTGCTTGGTATGGAGGTGCATAACCATATTCAGCGGTGAAATCTTTATCAAATTTCTTTCCACTGCCAAAGTACTTATCTCTGTAGCTCAAAGTCTTGTGCCATTGTGCTGCACACAAAGCGTACTCTGACTTTTCGCCGTGCTGCTTAGCCAGTTTAGAAGCATCGCAATGCGTCATCGCTAACATTGGAACATCAACTTTCATTTCTGAAATTTGTCTTATAGCAGTTAACGCTCCTTTAGAATGACCAGAAACAACAAGCACATCGGGCTTCGTTGCTTTAACTTTAGCCAAGGTTGCTGCCATATCGTTTAATTCTTTAGGTAGCTTGTCATCTATGATAATTTTTGAACCTGTTCTTTTCGCTGCATCAACAATACCCAATCTCACGTCTTGTGAGAATGCATCTTGTTCAAATGCCATAGCGATATTAACTGGTTTGCCACCATTTTTTTCAACAGCAAGATCGATCGCAACTTCTAGATATTGATTTGCTGCAGATAAGACTGCGAACAAATATTTGTATCCTTTAGTAAACAATGATCTTGAAGCACCATTTGCCTCAACCATAGGAATTTTATTTTCCTCTGTGACTGGTGCAATAGCTTTTGTCAAACCTGAACTGTAAGGCCCAAGCATATACTTAACTCCGTCTTGCTTGATAAGTTTTTCTGCAAGTTGAGCTGCGCGACCCGCGTTAGACTCGTCATCGTAATAAATTATTTTAAATTTATAGTCCTTTCCACCAACTTGAACTTTCGCTGCTCTACCATTTATTCTTTTAACAGCAAGCTCATATCCATTTTTTGTATGTTTGCCGTTTGTGGAATATTTTCCAGTTAGAGAAACCGCAGCTCCTAAGATTATAGTATCTCCCTCAACTTTTGAAAATGAAGTTGAAATACTGCCTAATAAAAGCGCTAGCGCTGATAGAAAAACTAATGAAAATTTATACATTTTCGACATTACTTTCTCCTTTTTAATAATTAATTATTAATTGTTCGTTATTAGACAGTTTTTTCAATAAAATAACAACTACACAAAATACATCCAGATATAATTCGTCATTATTTCTGATATAAATTAGATTGCTAAATAGAGGATGATGCAAAAATGATGGCGATAATTACCAAAGCACACGCTGAGATTGTGTTTATAGTTTTTGGGTTTGCTTTAAGCCAATTTACAATTTTTTTCGCCACAAAGCCATAAAGGACGAGTGTTGTAAAATCTATCGTAACATAAGAAATAATTAAAATAAGTAATTGAATTTTAAAATTACCGTCTAAGCTTAAAAATTGAGGAAACATTGCTCCAAAAAAGGCCCATGCCTTTGGACTAAAAAAGGCAACCATAAAACCATCTCTGTACAATGAAAGGTTACTTTTTGAAGATAAATTCTTTTCAAAACTAAAATTTTTAGAAGATTTTTTTAAATCATAAGCTAAATATAATAAATAAAATACCGCTACCCATTTGGCATAGACGAGTATTTCTGGATGTGCAGCAATTATTGCTCCAATTCCAAAGGCAATAAAAATCATTTGTATTGTGTTTGCTGAAATATCTCCGAGAGCGGTAATGGTTGATCTTCTAAGTCCGTAATTAATAGCATATGTCACTATAACCACCCGAGGTGTTCCTGGGGTTATGCATAGAAAAAAAACTATTTGTAAAAATAAAAAATAATCTATTGGCAACATATGGTTTAGCTACCATATAATAAGAATAATGAAAAAAGTAGTAATTTATACAGGTTCACTTTGTGTTCATTGCGACCGAGCAAAAGCACTTTTAAACAGAAAAAATATTAATTTTATAGAATATAATGTAGCTGAAGATTCAACAAAAAGAGATGAAATGCTTAAAAAATCAAATGGTGCAATAAAAATACCTCAGATATTCATTGGAGATTATCACGTTGGCGGAAACCTTGAACTCGAAACTTTAGAACGAAAGGGTAAATTAGACGAATTGTTAGAAATTAAATCTTCGGCTTAAATATCAAACATGTCCCGTTATTACAATATCTTTTTCCAGTTGGTTTAGGTCCGTCATCAAAAATATGGCCATGATGTCCTCTGCATTTTTTGCAGTGATATTCTGTTCTGAGCAAACCAGTTGAATTATCGATTTTAGTTTCAAATACATTTGGCAGTGCCTCAAAAAAAGATGGCCATCCACTTCCACTATCGTATTTTTTTTTAGATTCGAAAAGTTTGGTATCACATCCAATGCAGTAATAGTCTCCTATTCTTTGTTCATGGTTCAAAGGACTGGTTCCCGCTGGTTCCGTTCCCTCCTTTAATAAAATATGTTTTTGATCTTCTGTTAAATCTTTAACCATGTTTAGTTTTCTTAGAAGATAAAACTATCCCCGTAACAATAAATATAGCTCCAATTAAATGATAAGCCATAAACTTTTCATTAAATATTAAAATGGCCAATATTGTACTAAAAATTGGCATCAGGTGTAAAAATATCCCCGATCTGTTTGAGCCTATTATAGAGATTCCCTTAATCCACAAAGTGAAAGAGGCCAATCCTGGAAAAAACACAACGTAGGTCAGGGTTAATATAAAGGGTAGATGAATATTTACTCGATAACCCATGGCAAACTCTATCAAGTAAGCCGGCAAAAGCATGATTAGACCCGCTGAAATTATCGTTTGTAAAAGAGACAATTGCGATAACTTAAAATTTTTTTTTCTTAACAAAGCTGAATAAATTGCCCAGGAGAACATAGCAACAGCCATCCATAAATCGCCCTTGTTAAAATTTAAATTTAATATTATCCTCAAGTCAGCCTTTGTAATTATTACAACAACACCCAATAACGAAAAAATTACACCTGTTATTTGATAAATGTTTGTTTTTTCAATTTTAAATATCCAACAAAAAAAAATTATCATTACAGGAATAGTTGAAATCATTAGAACACCGCTAATTACCTGGGTAAAATTCAATGAGTAGTAAACAATTGAATTAAATATAGTAATACTTGTTATTCCTAAGATTAAGATCAATTTTATATTCTCTAATATATAATTTTTTTTCTTTAATATTTCTTTGAGCGTAAATGGAGCCAATATTAGCCAAGCAAATAACCATCTGTAAAAATTTAAAGTGAAAGGTGGAATTTCAAATAAACTTGCTGCTTTTCCAACAATAAAATTACCCGACCAGAATAAAGTCGTAAGTATAAGGAAAATATAGGCAGTTTTCTCTTTTGATAACAAAATTGCTCCTAACTAAACCTAAGTGAACTATAAGGTGATAAATCCAAATTCGTATTTTCTTCTGCAATCAATCCTGCAATAATTTTTCCTGAAATTGCTCCTAAGGTCCAACCAAGGTGATGATGTCCGAAAGAATAAAATAAATTTTTGTGATTTTTTGAGGATCCTATTACAGGTAAAAAATCTGGCAAAGTTGGCCTAAAACCAAGCCATTCATCTTGGTATTCGCTTAGCTCTGGAAATAAATATTTAGCATTATTCACAAGGTTTAGAATTCTCTTTTTGCTTGCCGGGTTTTCCAGTCCACCAAATTCTACAGTCCCCACAACTCTCAATCCTTGTTCCATGGGAGTTATCCCAAATGCTCTATTTAAAAATATAACTGGCCTTGATAGCAAATGATCATATCCTTTAAAATGAACGTGATAACCTCTTTCGGTATCTAGTGGAATTTTCTCACCAACTTGATCTGTTAATTTTTTTGAAAATGCGCCACATGCAATAACAGCTTTATCAAAAGAATAAGATTTTGAATCTGTTTTTATTATCGGTTTGTTATCAGATGAAAAATCAATTTTTTGAACATTTTGTTTTTCAAATTGACCTCCCATTTTTAAAAAAAAATCAAATACCCTCAATAAAATCTTTTTAGGATTTCTAGCATGTCTCGCATCGGAATATAAAACACCACCATGGTAAATTTTTTTAATGTGTGGTTCAAGATCATGAATTTCATGTGGTGTTAATAGTTGTTGTTTCACTCCCAGTTCATTTCTTATATTAATTTCTAATTCTCTACTTTTTAAATCTTTGCTAGTCCAAAAATAAATTATGCCTTTATTTTCGACCAATCCAGAAATATCAATCTCTTGAAAAAGTTCATCATAAGCTGGCAATGCTAAATCTAATATTTGATGCATATATCTAGCCGTATGCATCATATTCTTTCTACTGCAATTTTTTATAAATTTTACAAACCATGGAATCATTTTGGGTATGTAATTCCATCTCAAAGCCAAAGGACCCCCAGAACTGAATAACATTGACGGTACATCAGTTAAGATATCGGGTCTATTAATTGGTACAGAAGCATAAGGAGAAAAATGTCCGGCATTTCCATAGGAAGCGGAAACTTCTCCAGGTTCATCTCTATCTATGAGCGTTACCTTGAAACCTTTTTTGATAAGGCAAAGAGAAATACAAACACCCTGTATGCCAGCTCCAACAATCCCAACTGAAGACTTGGGCTTTACTCCTTCGATCATCATACTTCTAATTATATATTATTGTATTAAATGATACTTAAAAATGGAGAGACAATTTATACAGCCTCTTTGTGTCGTGGAACAGGAACAATCTTTGGTTTTTTGCGTTCAGCTCTTTCAACAATTTCTTCTATCGCGATGTCTTCCTCGATATCAGCTTTTCCGATACCAACTCTTTTAATATAACCATCGATATCTGCACCCTCTTCTGTTTTTAATGTTTTGCGGAAAAAAATATCACCTTTTATTTTCGCACTTTTTCCAATGATAACCTCATCTGCTGTTATTTTCCCTTTGATGTGCCCATTAATTTCTGCGGTGGTGGTTTCTAGGGCACCTATAATCGATCCAGTCTCAGATATAGTTGTTTCTGAAGCAAAAATGTTTCCATTAATTAGTCCTGCAATATCTATGCTCCCTGCTGTTCTTAAATCTCCCTCTAATTGTAGCGACTCTCCCACATATGATCTGCCGCTATGACTGAGGGTTTTTGTTCTAGATGCTCTTAAGTTCTTAAACATTAATCTTATTTAATCACAAACAAATAATGTTTAACAATTAAAAAAAAAATACTTGGTATAAAAAATACAATCATAGGTTGTTTAGACAGAAATCATACCTCGTGTCTAGGAAATTGAACTTCCCTTCCCATAAATCTTTGAGCTCATAACAATTCCAAAACCTAACATCATGGAAAGCATTACAGAACCTCCATAAGACATGATTGGCAGAGGTGCACCAACGATTGGGAGTAATCCTAAAACCATTGCCATATTTACTACAACATAAATAAAAAAAGCAGACGCAAACCCGTAACAGTACAATTTTGCAAAACTATTCCTTGCTACTCTACCTATAGCAATAACCCTTTGAATAATTAAAGCATAAATCAATAGCAATAAAACAGAACCTATAAAGCCAAACTCCTCCGAATATAGGGTAAATATAAAATCAGTATGTTTTTCTGGTAGATAGTCCAAATAATTTTGACTTCCATTTAAATAACCCTTTCCCCAAAGTCCCCCAGAACCTATTGCAATTTTGGATTGGATAAGTTGATATCCTGCGCCAAGAGGATCTCTTTCTGGATTTAAAAATGTCAGAATTCTAATCTTTTGATAAGGTTTTAAAAGTGCTATAATAAATGGAATAGCACAAACAAAAGTTATAAATGAATAAAAAAAATATTTTATTCTTAATCCGGCTAGCCAAATTACAACAAGACCCCCTGTAGCAATAAGTATAGCTGTACCTAAATCCGGCTGAGTAATTACCAGCGCAACGGGAATAATTATGGCAAATATAGGCTGCAGTAAAAACTTTAATTGATTCGCGGAATGGGATGGGATTTTATTGTAATACCTTGCCAAAAAAATAATTATGGCAACTTTCATAAGCTCGGAAGGCTGAAGATTAAATACAATTAAGTTAATCCAACGTTTTGAACCTGAGGCAGAGACGCCAAAAAATTCAACTCCAAACAACAATACCAAAGTTAAAAAATAAATTATATAAGCAGATTTGTACCAGAAACGAATATCGGTAAAAGAAATAACGATAAAAACTACAAAGAAAGTAAAAAATCTATAAATATGATTTTCTGTAAAATGGGTAAAATTGCCTCTTTCTGTGGAATAAATTGCAAAAAAACTTATAATTCCTAATAATAAAATAAGAAAAATTAAAGTAAAATCTAATGAGAGAAATTTTTCTTTAAAATCTAAATTACGATTATAAAAATATTTACCTTTCATTATCTAAATCTCTTGATACAGATCCTCTTGCTGTTCTTTTCTAAATTGATGTCTATCAATTACTTTTTTTATTAATTTTTTTGCAATTGGAGCTGCCCCTGAGCTACCTGTTCCTCCATGCTCAATCACTACACTAAGCGCATATCTTGGTTGCTTGTAAGGTGCAAAAGCTGTAAAAAGAGCGTGGTCCCTTTTCTCGTAAGGCAAGTCTTTATTTTTTAATTTAAGCTCTCTTTCTTCTTGAGTGATAGTTCTTATTTGAGATGTGCCAGTTTTTCCGGCAAACATGTATTTATTTTCGATATATCTTGATCCATAAGAAGTTCCCATTGGTTCATTTGTTGCTCCGTACAAGGCATCTAGAACAAATTTGATATTCTCAGGATTGCGATATAATTTCTGTAAATTGTTATTAGTAAAATCATCGGAATTTGGTTCGGTATTTGAATCTATTTCGTTATGTTTTTTTGAAAATTCCTTTCTCCAAGTTGCAATAATTGGTTCCAATGTATAAGCATCATGGATAATTCTAGGCATAACTTTATAACCTCCATTAGATAGCCGAGCCATCATAAGACATAGCTGTATAGGAGTAGATTGAAAAAAACCCTGACCAATACCCGCAAGCATAGTTTCTCCAATTACCCAGCCTTTTCCTATATTATCTAATTTCCATTTGGTGGTTGGAACAAGTCCCAATCGTTCTTCATTTAAAACATCTAAAGCTTTTTCTCCTAATCCAAATTTTTTAGCTGTAGCAGCCAACCTGTTAACTCCTAATCTTTTTGCAACTTCGTAAAAATAAATATCACAAGACTGTTTAATGGCTTCCCTCAATTTTATGAATTTGTGACCCTTTTCTTTCCAACAATGATACTTATGACCGTAAAGTTCTATCTCTCCTCTGCATTGGACAGTTAGATTAGGGCTTATTACATCGTTTTCCAGTGCAGATAGTGCCACGATAGGTTTTATAGTTGAGCCGGGAGGATAAACTCCAGCAATAGCTTTATTGATTAAAGGTTTGTTTGTATCGCTTATTAATTTTTTCCACTCCAAATTACTTATTCCATGCACGAATTTATTTGCATCAAATGTTGGACTAGATACCATAGCAACAATATCTCCTGTATAAATATCCATTACACAAATTGATCCACTTTTACCAATTAACAATTTGGTTGCTAAATCTTGCACTTCGGAATCAATGGTTATTTTAAAGTTCTGTCCTGCGGTTCCTTCAATAAACTTAACTTCCTTAATTCTTTTCCCATAAGCGTTAACCTCGTATCTTTGAAACCCTGGTTTTCCAACAATTGAATTATTTAAGGATTTTTCTAGGCCAATTTTACCAGTCTTTAATCCCGGAACATGAATACTTCTCAAAAATTTACTATTTTCTAAATCGACCTGACTCACATCCGAAACATATCCTATTAAGTGAGAAAATGATCCATTTTCAGGATAATTTCTAGCTACACCAACTACTGGTTCTATACCCTCGATCTCATGTAAAAAAATATTCAATTTTGAAAATTCCGACCATGTCAAATTATCTGAAATTACAATGGGTTCCCAAGGTTTTCTGTTTTTTATTTTTTTTAACAGGCGAATTCTATCTCGCTTATCAAAATTAATTAATTTTGACAGTCTAAAAAATAATATCTCAATATTGGGGACATTCTCTGGCATCATATGTAATTGAAAAACGCGAGTGTTACTTGCAATTTTATTACCGAAAAAATCTTCTATAACTCCTCTTTGGGGTGGAAGTTTCCATTCACTTAGTCGATTCCTCTCTGACAAAGATCTATATTTTATGTTTTCAGAAATTTGTAGATAAAACAGACGAGCAATGACTACAAAAAAAATAGCCAATTTAGCCGTCGTTAACATAAACATTCTTCTGTTAATCAGTTTTGATTTATTTTCTGTTGGTTTAAAATCTCTAAGCATGCAATTTCCCCATGCCTAGGGATATTAAGGCATTAAAAAATAACCATAAAACCGGATAAGAAATAAATGTAAACATAGAATTTTTTAATAGATATAAGTAATCTACAGAATAGTTAAGAAAAAATAGTGAAGTAAAATATATAAAGTTTGCTATTATTAAAGCTGGAATAAAACTTAACCAATCGGTAACAAGCGATATATTTACGCTGACAAGTCTTACATAAGTAGCAATAGCAGCAATGATCAGTAATGTTAAAGCGCTTATTCCTATTGGAAGTCCGAACACAACATCAGTAATTATGCCCGAAATAAAAATGTAGCCGTATCCTAAAGTTCGTGGTTGTTTTAAAACCCAAAAATAGACCAAGATGAAATGAATGTTTATGGAAAAAAATTTGAAATCAATTACCGAGCTTCCATCTAGGGCAATAAAAAAAAGCAAAAATAATGGTATTAAGTTTAATAGTTTCAATTTTATACGTTTAAATAAAGATGCCATGAACTATTTTTTCTGTTTTTTTATATTTTCTAAATTAATATTTATAAATGTGATTTGATTTATGTCTGAAAATAATGATAAGAAAATTTTTTCACTAACCATTTTAATCTTTCCTATAGGAATGCCTGGTGAAAAAATTCCCTCTTTCCCTGATGTAAAAACCTTGTTCCCAGCTTTAATATTATGATTTTTTGGTAAATATTCCAAAATAGGATTAGGTGTGCCATTACCTGCCATGATCGCGTGGTATCCTTTTGGTTCAATTACAACAGGAATTCTACTATTCAAATCTGTAATAAGTAAAACTCGAGAAGAGAAAAAATTAACATCAACTATTCTTCCAACGAAATATTTTCCATCTAACGCTACCATGCCATTTTTAATTTTTTTGTTGCGTCCGCCATTTATAACAAAAGAATTAAGATATGGGCTTTGTTTATCAATCATTACTCGTGAACTAATTATATTGTTTGAAGATATTTCCTGATCAACAAGTAATTTTCTTAATTGTTCATTTTCTAAAATCAAAAATGATGGATCAATAATTTTTTCTTCTAACAAAGCTTTTTTTTTTCTCAACTCAATATTTTGTTTATAAATATCCATATGATTTTCTACGGAAAGCATAACCGACTTGAAAACCTTTGATGGTAAGGAAACCACGATGGAACCCCGATAGATAGAGTCTTTAAGAAAAGATCTTAAATAGTTAAGAGGTTTAACTTCTATTGTTTCGATAAACAATAGAACAACCGAAAGTAATATGAGTGCTAGAAGTGAAAATTTTTGTTTTGTTTCTTTGCTTAAAAAAGCTGAACGAATTGCTATGCCAATATCTTCACGACTTGTTTCCATAATTTATAATCTACAAATATTATTCAGATAACAATGTAGAGAATGTTTGTTCTTGGTCTAACGCTTTACCTGTTCCAAGAACAACACAAGATATAGGATCTTCTGCAATTTGCACAGGCAACCCCGTTTCTTTTGAAATAAGTTTATCTATATTCTTAAGAAGCGCTCCTCCACCAGTAAGAACTAAACCCATATCGACCAAATCCGCAGATAGTTCTGGAGGTGTATTTTCTAGAGCACTTTTGATCCCCGCTAAAACTTGATTCAAAACAGGTCTTAATGCCTCTGCTGTATCTTCCTCCTTTAATGCTATTTCTTTAGGGGTGCCCGATCTTATATCTCTCCCTTTCATTAAGTAAGTGTTGTTACTTGTTGGTATGGCCGTGCCAATTTCTTTCTTAATTTTTTCTGCACTTGCCTCACCCACTAACAAATTAAATTGCTTTCTCATATAATTAATAATTCCTATATCCATAGCGTCTCCCGCTACTCTCATTGATTCTGCGTAAACAACGCCTCCCAATGACAAAACAGCAATTTCTGTAGTGCCACCTCCAATATCAACAACCATAGATCCGGTTGCTTCGGAAACTGGTAATCCTGCTCCAATCGCTGCCGCGATTGGTTCTTCGATGAGGTTAACTTTTCTAGCTCCAGCTGCTAATGCTGAATCTTTAATTGCTTTTCTCTCAACAGGAGTTGACCCAGTTGGTACACAAATTACTACTCTTGGACTCGCAAAAGCTTTTCTTTTATGAACTTTTTTAATAAAATGCTTAATCATTTCTTCGGTCACCACGAAATCAGCTATGACTCCATCCCTCAAAGGTCTCACCGCCTGTATATTTCCAGGCGTTCTTCCCAACATTGTTTTTGCTTCGTCTCCAACTGCAAGTACAGATTTTTTTCCAGATTCTTCAATTATGGCTACTACCGATGGTTCATTAAGAACAATACCCTGTCCTTTAACAAAAACCAAAGTATTTGCCGTTCCCAAATCTATAGCCATATCTGTTGACCAAAATTGAATAAATTTTTCTAATCCTAGCATTATATTCCTTTCATTGTTGCACGCTCATATTCTTCAGGAGCAGTTCTTTTTCTTTTGATAATCATCTTATTTAATGCATTTAAATAAGCTTTGGCTGAAGCAACAAGAGTATCTGTGTCAGCTGCTTGACCAACAGTTGTTTTGCCTTTTTCTTCAATCCTCACACTCACTGTGGCTTGAGCATCCGTTCCTTCGGTTACAGCATGCACTTGATACAATTGTAGTTTTACTTCGTGAGGATATAATTTTTTTATACATTTAAAAATAGCATCCACCGGACCATCACCTGTCTCAATAGCCTTTTTAATCTCTCCATATACTTCTAATGTCATTTCAGCTCTTTGTGGTTCAGCAGTTCCAGCAAATACCTTAAGAGATTTTAGTTTGATAACGTTATCTTCTTTGATTAAACTATCATCTACCAAAGCAGCGATATCTTCATCATAAACATGTTTCTTTTTGTCAGCAAGGACTTTGAATTTACCAAAAGCAATTTGAATTATATCGTCTGTAATATCTGAATAACCTAGATCCGTTAATTTATCTTTGAAAGCATGTCTTCCAGAATGTTTTCCCATCACCAATGAAGTTTGTTTAACGCCAACACTTTCTGGTGTCATAATTTCATACGTACTTCTATTTTTAATCATACCATCTTGGTGAATTCCTGCTTCATGAGCAAAAGCATTTTTTCCAACAATAGCTTTGTTAAATTGAACAGGAAAACCTGTGGCATTTGAAATAACTTTTGAAGCCTTGCTCAATAATTTTGAATTTATTCCATTTTTAAATGGCATTAAATCATTTCGAGTTTTCATCGCCATTACAATTTCCTCAAGCGCAGCATTTCCTGCTCTTTCTCCGATTCCATTAATTGTACATTCAACTTGTCTAGCTCCTGCTGTAACACCCGCTAATGAATTAGCTACCCCTAAACCCAAATCATTGTGACAATGTACTGATAAAATAGCTTTATCTATGTTTGGCACCTTATTAACAAGAGTCTCAATTATTTTTTTAAATTCCGAAGGAACAGAATATCCAACTGTATCGGGTATATTGATTGTTTTTGCCCCACATTTAATCGCAAGCTCAACAGTTTTACACATAAAATCCATATCTGTTCTTGTTCCGTCTTCACATGACCATTCTACATCATCTGTAAATTTTCTTGCGTAAGTCACATGTTCTTTAATTGCATCAACAACTTCCTCTGGTGATTTGTTTAATTTATGTTTCATATGAAGTGGACTAGTTGAAATAAAAGTATGGATTCTAAATCTCTCGGCTAATTTTAGGGCTTCTTTGCATGCATCAATATCTTTTTTTATATGCCTGGATAATCCACAAGGAATTGATTT
>CAJXBA010000019.1 GCA_913050185.1 uncultured Pelagibacteraceae bacterium | reverse complement strand
AAGAGTTCCTTGTCCACCTTTACCAATCGATTCTGGAAGTACATTTGATATATTTGCTCCTGCTGCATTCACAACTGGATCCGCACCTAATATGTGCGCTCCCATTCCTTGAGCTGCTGTAAATATGAATAGGGCAAAACCTATTCCTAATGAAGAAGCCCAAACTTGTTGTGGTGCAAATGGTTCAGGGTCTTTGTTTGAAAACGCCCACATTGAAAATGCTGGTGAAGAATGAATGCCCATAAGAGCAAACATATAAGTTAACACCATCACTCCTGTCCACAATCCACCAACTGGAGTTTCTTTTCCTAGTCCAGCCGTAAACTGTATGACACCCGGAATTGCAAAGTATGCGGAGTATCCGTCACCTGGGGTTACTCCCCATTTGGTGCCTTCTACCAAAGCCACTTTTGCTAAACCTTCGTTCAATGCGTCCCAACCTCCAACGAGGTCGTACGTAATAAAACCAATTGCTACAATTCCAAACCATAAAAGTACACATTGCAGAGTATCCACGTAAGCCACAGATCTTAATCCGCCTAATCCTACGTAAAGGGCCACGATAGCTGCCAGTACCCACGTACCAGTTGTAACGCCCCATAAGCCGTCTGATAAAACATTAAATAGTTTTCCAGATGCTGCAAGTTGTAAACCTAAGTAAGGAACTGAGAAACATAAAGCTACGACAACGGTTAAAACACGAACCATATCACCTTTAAAGTAATCGGCTAACATTTCTCCCGGAGTTACGTAACCAAAACGTTTTCCAAGTATCCATTGTCTTTTTAAGAACATCACTCCTGTAAAAGGAATGGTGATGACATAGAAAGATGCATAGGCGTACTGGAAACCGTCTCTATAAATTAATCCTGGGTGACCCATAAAGGTCCATCCAGAAAACGATGTAGCTGTGGCGGCCAGCACGAATACCCACATTGGAAGTTTTCTTCCCGATATGAAATAGTCAGATGCCGTTTTCGCCATCTGTGCTCCTCTTACTCCCCAGAATATACAGTACGCCCAGTAGAGTAGTACGAACACTATCAGCCACGTTACTTTTGCTGACATAAAGGTTTCCCCCTTTAGTTTTTTTTAACTTGTTTTATAAAACACAAATGCTCTAAACAATATGTTCAGAGCGTTTGCTAGAATCCAGCATAATTCAATGTTCAAAGCAATATCTTTTTGATCAATAATCATTTATTTTTAATGCAACTATTAATTGAAATTATTGTTATATGAGTGTTATTTTAAGTATATAACTAGGTTTATATGAATTTTACATCTTTTTATGTCGCCTTTCATGATCCTATATGGGTTATTGTTTTAAGCACAGCTTTATTTTTTCCAGTTCGAAAACTCATCTGGGTTCTATATGTTAGAAAAAAACAAAAATCTCAAACGGCAGTTTCAGATGATGAAAAAATAATTTTAAAAAAAAGAGCAACATTAACTTCGGTGCTTTTATGTATTGTTTTTAGTTACCTATATGTAAGTCAGGTATTTAATTAATGGATGTTAATGCAAATGTACTAAAAAGATTTGTCATATACATGGCAATATTAACTTTTGTAATGTTTACGGTATGGGCATTAATCAGATCCTTTATGAATAGACCTCCCGGAGACTATGAAACGGAAGTTTGTGATATGCGTTTGAAAGATAAACTTTACGATAAAGCAATTGAATCAGTTAATATTGCATTAGAGAAAAGCCCTGATCATCGTGGTGCTATTATGTGTAAGGCTTTGGTTTTCATTTCACAAAACATGTATATGGAGGCAAACCGAGAACTTGATTACTTGATAGATTTTTTAGAAAAAAATATTGAAAATGATGATCCTACTGGAAGAGGAACTTTGGCTGCAGCCTACGCCAACAGAGGTATAATTAAAGACAGGAAAGAAAATTATGAAGGAGCTTTAGAAGATTATTTAAAGGCAGTTAGAATAGATTCAGAGGCTGTTGGAGGCCCAGGTTTGGGTACTGTAATTCTTAATTATAAATTTAAATCTTCTTCGGTAAAAGAAAGAGCAATATACATTCATGAGCAGTTACAGTTACCGGAAAATGAAAGAGTTTTAAAAATAAAAGAATTAGATGAAGGCCAAGTGATGCATAAACCTGGAAAACTTTAGAAACTTATAAGGCCCAACACATCTTTAAATAAAACCAACACAAAATAAACTGCAGCGATACACCCAAAAAGAAGTCTCACAAAATCTTTTTCTCCATCAGGGTTTTTATAGGTAATTCCATGGTGAGCAATTAAAGCTGTTGCAACCAAAAATATGATATTGACCAATTTTTCGTATTCTGGTGGAATAAAATCGAACATCAATTAACTATTATTTTTTATCCTCATAAAGTTCAGGATATACTACTCTTTTTTCGATATACGGAGGATAGAAGCTTGCTGGTTCTTCAACATAATTGACGGCCATATAATGACTAATAAAAAAAACAAATATAATAATTATTAAATACTGAATTCCACGTTTTTTTCTTTGTCTATCATTATAATTTTGCTCACCGAATTCATGATCATAGATATGGTATTTTTCATCATATCCATTCAGTACGTTTGCATTATCTAATTTAATAATATCTTTTGCATAATATGTTACCCAGATAGGTATAATTCCTTTAATCATATATTCCTCAAATATTTTATTTATTTTGCTTTCTGGCAGTTTTTTTTAAACCAAATATTGTAAGCTAATTGGATTAATTGAAATTCGCCTATTTGAAGTAAATTTGCGGCATAAAGCATCTCCGACCTTTTCGGGTTATCATCCCAATCAGGTTTAATTAGGGTTCGTAGCAAACCGTTCATTTTATTAATTTATTTGTTCTGTCTGTTTTCTACCAGACTTTCAACAACAGTAGGATCAGCTAATGTGGTTGTATCCCCTAACTGATCATGTTCATTTGCAGCAATTTTTCTAAGTATTCTTCTCATAATTTTACCTGATCTTGTTTTTGGCAATCCGGGAGAGAATTGAATTAGATCGGGCGTTGCAATCGGGCCAATTTGTTTTCTTACCCAAAGTTTTAGTTCCCTATTGAGTTCACCTGATGGTTTTTCTCCAGTATTAAGAGTGACATAACAGTAGATTCCATTTCCTTTAATATCATGCGGATAACCTACTACAGCTGCTTCAGCAACTTTTGGATGAGCAACAAAAGCACTTTCTATTTCTGCTGTTCCTAAATTATGTCCTGATACTATTATTACATCATCTACTCTTCCAGTTATCCAATAATATCCGTCCTCATCTCTTCTACATCCATCTCCTGTAAAATATTTTCCATCAAATTGAGAAAAATAAGTGTCAATAAATCTTTGATGATCACCGTATACAGTTCTCATTTGTCCGGGCCATGATTGAGCTATACACAGCCTTCCCCTACAAGCTCCTTTTAAAGTTTTTCCGTTTTCATCAACAATGACTGGCTTTATTCCATAAAATGGTTTGGTCGCAGAACCGGGTTTAAGATCAATTGCTCCAGGTTGAGGAGAAATTAATATTCCCCCTGTTTCCGTTTGCCACCAGGTGTCAACTATTGGACATCTTGAATCTCCAATAACCTTATAATACCAAAGCCAAGCCTCAGGATTGATGGGTTCTCCGACTGTGCCCAAAAGCTTAAGCGATTTTCTGCTTGTTTTTTTTACAGGACCTTTACCTTCTCTCATCAAGGCTCTCAAAGCCGTTGGCGCTGTATAAAAAATATTTACCTTATGCTTATCGATTATTTGCCACCATCTGGAATTATCAGGATAATTTGGTACGCCCTCAAACATTATTGTGGTTGCACCATTTGAAAGAGGTCCGTAAATAATATAACTGTGACCTGTTACCCAACCAATGTCAGCAGAGCACCAGTAAATATCATTTTTTTTGTAATCAAAAATATATTGATGAGTCATGGAAGTATAAACCATATATCCTCCCGTGGTATGCAGAACTCCTTTAGGTTTTCCTGTGGATCCGGATGTGTAAAGAATAAATAAAGGATCTTCAGCATCCATTTCTTCTGGTTCACAATTGTCAGAGACCGATTTCGTTATATCATCATACCAAATATCTCTACCATTGACCCAATTAATTTCGTTTCCGGTTCGTTTTACTACAACACATTTTTTTATGTTCGGGCAGTTTTGTAAAGCCTCGTCTGTAATTTTTTTAAGAGGTATTATCTTCCCACCTCTAACACCTTCGTCGGCAGTAATAATATAATCAGACTGACAATCATTGACTCTTCCGGCTATCGAGTCTGGTGAAAATCCACCAAAAATTATGGAATGAATTGCACCAATTCTTGCACACGCTAGCATTACATATGCGAGTTCAGGAATCATTGTCAAATAAATAGTTACTCTATCACCTTTTTTTATACCAAGTTCTTTCAGTCCATTTGCGGCCTTACAAACATTTTTGTGGAGATTTTTGTAAGTAATTTCTTTAGAAACTTTTGGATCATCACCGACCCAGATAATTGCAGTTTTGTTTTTATTTTTTGCTAAATGTCTATCGATACAGTTTATTGATGCATTTAAAGTGCCATCATGGAACCATTTAATTTTAACTTCAGACTTGCTATATTTTACATCTTTTATTTTTGTATAAGGTTTAATCCAATTAATTCGTTTACCTTCTTTTTTCCAAAAACCCTCATTATCCTTAATAGATAATTTGTATTTTTTTTCATACTTTGCTCGATTAACATAAGCACTATTAGACCATTTTTTAGGAACTTTAAAAATTAATTCATTAGAATTAGATTTTATTGTTTTTTTTCTTTTTAATTTTTTTCTTTTTAATTTTTTTTTCTTTTTTTTTAGCTTTTTTCTCTTAGCCATAAAATTATTTTCTGAAGTTAAACTCTACCCATCTTACATATTTTTTTCCAGTATTTTAAATTAACTCTAATAACCGATAAACGATTTTGTTTTACTAAAGAAAAATCTTTAAAATCCTTATTTTTTTTGATTTCCAGCAAGCCAACTTCTCTTTTTAAGGGATATAAAGCCCTAACCATAATAGATACAAATTTTTGGGTTTTGTCTGATCTGTCTAAAAAAGCCTCTTTTGTGACTTTAACTATACCAACAATACTTTTATTTTGACCGGTATGATAAAAAAAACATTTGTCACCCAATTTCATTCTTCTCAAATTTTTTGTTGCCTGAAAATTTCTTACTCCATTCCACTCCGCTCCTCTATTTCCAGATTCCACTTGTTGTTGCCACGACCATATTTCCGGTTCCGTTTTAAGTAACCAGTACTTCATCTAATTGTTTTCCTTACAGGCCACCATAATAATTTTTAACACTTTCATTTTACGCCATTTTTATAAAACAGGTACCCCACAATGTCACCCACATTTGCTGATTATAATTAGCTTTAATCAACATTTTTAATTGTAAAGATAAGGTAAAGGTTAGTGGGGGTCAGTGGAGTCTTATCAGTGTACTACAAGCTTTGGTTTGAGTAACCAATATTGCATTTATAGTTTTACACCTTGTCCTTTTAAAAAAGGTGCAGAACTATCCAGCGGCCATCTTGCTCTTGATAAAAATTCTAAATTATCTATCAAATTAATTTTATAACGTTCGATACCTGCCCAAGCAATCATTGCGGCATTGTCACTACACAAATTTAGTGGAGGAAAAATAGAAATAAAATTCTTTTCTTTGGCTAATTTAACTAAATTAGCTCTTATTGATAAATTAGAAGCAACTCCACCAGCAATTACAAAAGTATTTTTTTCTTTTTTGCTGCTTTTTAAAAATTCATCCATGGCTATCTTAGTTTTTTCATAGAGGATTTCATTAATTGTTTTTTGAAAAGAAGCAGCTAAATGATATTTTTCTTGTTTATTATTTATTTTTTTTGATATTTTAAGCACAGCAGTTTTTAAACCAGAAAAAGATAGGTTACACCCACCTCTATTAAGAATTGGTTTTGGCAACCGAAAAAAATTTTTGTCACCTTTTTTTGCCCATTCCTCAATTTTCGGACCCCCAGGAAATTCCAATCCCAACAATTTGGCAGTCTTATCAAAAGCCTCACCAAGAGCATCATCTATTGTAGTACCAAGCCTTTTGTATTTATTTACTTCCTTGACTTCTAGGAATTGAGTGTGACCTCCAGAAATTAATAATAATAAATATGGAAATTCTATTTTTTTGTTAATCTTTGGGCTAAGCGCATGACCTTCTAAATGATTTACAGCTACAAAAGGTTTTTTTAAAGATCCCGCTAGTGCTTTTCCAATATTTAAACCAACAGTTAAACAAACTATTAATCCTGGACCAGCTGTAGCTGCTATGCCGTCTAAATTTTCTAAATTTAAACCACTTTCTTCAATTGCTTTCTGAACTATGAATTCTATTTTCTCAACATGGGCTCTTGCAGCTATCTCAGGAACGATACCACCAAATGCTTTGTGTTCTTCTATTTGGCTAGAGACTATATTTGATAAAATTTCTCCAGTTCCATTATTTTTTTCTTTTACAATAGCCGCTGCGGTTTCATCACAGCTTGTCTCTATTCCCAAAAAAGCAAGCCTTTTTTTCATGTTTGATTACCTGTCTATCAATATAAAAAAATAATATAACATAAGTTATTTTTAATAATAAAGGCAGATATGAAAAAATTTATAATTGGATCTCGAGGAAGTAAGCTCTCTTTAGCTTATTCGACATACGTTAAGGATTTAATAATAAAATCTAATTCACAAATTGACAGCAATTTAATTGAGATAAAAATAATAAAAACTGCAGGCGACATATTTCAAAATAAAAAAATATCAGATATTGGAGGCAAGGGAGTTTTTTCAAAACAAATCGAGGATGAATTGTTGGATTCAAAAATAGATTTGGCTGTTCATTCCTTGAAAGATTTACCTTCAGAAATGACAGACAGATTATGTATTAATTCGGTTGTTAGGAGAAATGATCCCAGAGATGCTTTTTTAAGTTATTCAAGCAAATCCTTTTTTACACTGAAATCTCAAGCAAGAGTTGGAACAAGTTCTTTAAGAAGAAAAGCGCAATTAAATTCTTTAAGAAATGATCTAAACATTATTCCAATAAGAGGAAACATTGATACTAGAATTAAAAAATTAGAAGATAAAGAGTTCGATGCCATAGTCTTGTCTTTGGCAGGACTTAAAATGTTAAATTTGGAAAATAAAGCTAGTGAAGTTTTTGCTGTTGATCAAATGTTACCAGCCATAGGCCAAGGAGCAATAGCCTTACAGTGTAGAGAAGATGATCAAAATACTTTAGATATTATCAAAACAATAAATGATGAAGAAACATATTATTGTGTCCAGGCTGAAAGATCTTTACTCGAAGCAATTGGTGGTGACTGCGACACTGCCATTGGAGGTTTAGCCAAATTATCGAATGAACAAATTATTTTAAAAAGTGAACTATTCTCAAATGACGGCAACAAAAAATTTGTAGTTGAAAATTCTGGGCACTTTAAAGAAGCTAGGGAAATAGGTTATAAAAATGGAAAAGAATTATTAAAAAAAGCTGGCCCAAACTTTAAAATATAGGGAAATTAAATTGCATATAATTATAACAAGACCAAAAGAAGATTCACTAGACCTTATGGAGAGATTAAAAAAATTGGGTCATATAGTTACTCATCTTCCTGTAATTAGGATTGAAGGATTAAAAACAAAAAAAATAAATTTACGTAATTATAATGCGGTAATTTTTTCTAGCTCGAATGCTATAAAATTTCTTGATGTGGAGAAGTTTAATCCAAATATTAAATGCTATTGTGTGGGCGGTATTACAGAATTTGCTGCGAAACGAGCCGGTTTTATTAATACTTGTTCTTCGGAGGGCAGCGTGGATTCTTTAAAAGAATTAATAATTAGAACATTTGATTTTAAGTCGACAAGACTGCTTTATTTAAGTAGTGAATTTATTTCTAAAGATTTGGATTTAGAATTAATTGATGAAGGATATACGGTAGACAGAATTTCAAATTATACAACACTTTCAATAAAAGAAATTGATGAAACAACATTAATTTTTTTAAAAAAAAAACCAGCCGATGTTATTTTTATTTATTCTTCAAAAAGTGCTGTGAATTTATTAGATTTAATAAACAAATATTCTCTCTTAAACGTAGTGACTCAGTGCAATCTAATGTGTATAAGCGAGAACGTATCTCTGGTACTAAAACAAATTAAATGGAAAAAGGTAACTATTTTTAACCCTGGGGAAGAAGAGTTCTTTTTAAATAGAATAAATTAAAATATGGATATAGTCAGAAATTTTGCAAGTTTGTTTATTGAAGTCTGGGAAAAAGGAATTTTAGGAATTGATATATTTCGAATATTAATTGGCCTTGGAATTTTTTTAATTTTCTTATTATTTAGAGGGTTAGTGGGTAAAGTAATAATTCGACGTTTAGAAAAAATAGCAAAAAAAACTTCAAATAAACTTGACGATGCTTTTGTAAAAGCAATGGAGGGTCCTGCTCGATTTTTTCCAATTGTAATAGGTTTTTTTATTGCAAGTTATTATTTAGAATTTGGTTCAGAATCTCAGCAATGGATTGATGATTTAAATAGAACGCTAGTCACCGTATTAATTTTTTGGCTATTGCACCAGTTTATCGAACCACTCTCATATCTTCTAACAGGTTTAGACAAAGTTTTAACAAGAGAACTGATAGGCTGGATTACCAAATTACTGAAAATACTTATAATTATTTTAGGTGCCGCCGCCGTATTAGAATTATGGGGTATAAAAATTGGACCAATTATTGCTGGATTGGGTTTATTTGGAATTGCCGTTGCCCTAGGTGCGCAAGACCTATTCAAGAATTTAATTTCAGGAATTTTAGTATTGGTGGAAAAAAGATTTAAAGTTGGAGACTGGATTATCGTTGAAAATATTATCGAAGGAATTGTGGAACGTATTGGATTTAGATCTACAGTAGTTAGAAAATTTGATAAATCTTTGGCAATTATTCCAAATTTTCAATTTGCAGAAAATGCTGTCGTTAATGTAAGTGAAAAGACAAATTGGGGAATTAGTTGGATAATAACTCTGCAATACAATACAACGATTGATCAGCTTAAAAAGATTAGAGATGAAATAGAAAAATATATTACTACACATAAAGATTTTAAAGTTAATATGGGTTATGCGGTAAGAGTAGATAAATTTTCTGACAGTTCCATTGATATGTTTGTCAGGTGCTTTACAGTAACCGATGATTGGGATGAGTGGCTTGGGGTTAAAGAGAGACTAGCGTTAGAAATTAAGCAAATAGTAGAAAAAAATAATGCTTCATTTGCATTTCCTAGCCAATCTATATATGTGGAAAAAAAATGAAGTCCATATTCATTTTATTAGATAGTATTATTACTATTTATCTTTGGATTATTATTATAAATGCTGTTCTAAGTTGGCTGGTTGCTTTCAATATTCTGAATACACAAAATCGATTTGTTTATTCTATACTTGACGCGACCCACAAATTAACCGATCCTGCTTTAAGCAAAATAAGACGCTTTATACCAATTTTTGGTTCAATAGACATTACACCTGTGATTTTAATTTTACTATTATTGTTTCTTAGAAATTTGATTTTTGAAATCTTTGCTCCAGGATTGTTTTAAAGTGATTATTGATGGAAAAAAAGTAGCAGCTGAACTAAGGGGAGAATTAAAAAAAAAAGTAACTGAACTTAAATCTACTTATGGGGAGGCTCCAGGATTAACAGTTATTTTAGTTGGGGAAGATCCGCCAAGTAAAATTTATGTAAAAAACAAAGAAAAATCAGCGACTGAAGTTGGTATCAATTCAGTAGTAATAAAATATCCTGAAAATGTGGAAGAAAAAATTGTTTTAAATAAAATTAAAGAACTAAATAATGACAACAAAGTTTCGGGCATTTTAGTTCAATTACCTTTACCCAAACATATAGACAAAAGAAAAGTTATTGAAACTATACTTCCCAGCAAAGATGTAGATGGATTTCATCCTATGAATGTAGGAAATTTATCATCGGGCTACGATAGTAGTATTCCTTGTACTCCATTAGGTTGCTATTTATTAATAAAAAAAGTAAAAAAAAATTTAAGTGGTAAACATGCTGTTATAATTGGAAGATCAAATTTAAATGGAAAACCTATGACCCAATTACTTTTAAAAGAAAATTGTACGGTAACAATTACGCATTCAAAAACAAAAGATTTAAAGGTTGAATGTAGTAGAGCAGATATAATTGTAGCCGCAGTTGGAAGACCAAAACTTGTTAAAGGCGGTTGGGTAAAAAAAGGCGCAATAGTTATTGATGTTGGAATTAATAAAACTGATTCAGGATTAGTTGGTGATGTTGATTTTGATGAAGTTTACAAAGTTGCTAAAGCAATTACTCCTGTGCCTGGCGGCGTTGGTCCCATGACAATTGCTTGTTTACTAAATAATACCGTTGAGTGTTTCAAAAAGGCTCAGTTTAATTAACGAAGTTTTTTCTTATGGAAGTTAATAAATCTTTCTACATTTGATTTATTAAATGTTTTATTTTCTTCAAACGAAACTTTTTTCATTGAATAAGCTCTACTCTTAGTTTGTCTTGAAATAATTATAATGTTGCCTTTGTATAATTTAAGTTTAACAGATCCATTTATTTTATTTCTTTTTAAATCCACAATTTTTTGAAGTCTAAATCTTGCTTTTGAATACCAATAACCATTGTAAATAAGTTCTGCATATATGGGCATAATTTTATCTTTTTTATGCATGGTTGCTTTATCTAAAGTGATTGATTCAATGGCCCTATGAGCGACCATTAATAAAGTTCCACCAGGCGTTTCGTAAATACCTCTTGATTTAATTCCAATAAATCTATTTTCGACAAGATCTACTCTGCCGATACCATTTTTACCTGCAACGATATTTAATTTTTCAAGAAGATTTGCTGGTAATAATTCCCCCCCATCGACTGTTATTGGGTTTCCATTTTTAAATCCTATAGTTACATAAGAACCTTTGTTAGGCGCTTTTTCAGGCGAGACAGTTCTTTGATAAATAAATTGTGGTGCCTGATTTTTCGGATTTTCTAACATCTTACCTTCAGTTGATGTGTGATATAAATTATCATCCACAGAAAATGGTGGAGCTCCCTTTTTGTCCTTAGGTATGGGTACTCTATTTTTTATTGCGTATTTAATTAAATCTGTCCTTGAATTTAATTTCCAAATTCTCCATGGGGCAATGACTTTAATTCCTGGGCCAAAATAATGATATCCAAGTTCAAATCTAACTTGATCATTTCCTTTACCTGTTGAACCATGAGAAACTGCATAGGCGCCAAATTTTTTTGCAATGGCAATTTGCCTTTTTGCAATTAAGGGTCTCGCTATAGAAGTCCCCAGTAAATAGACACCTTCATAAATCGCATGCCCTCTGATCATTGGAAATATATAATCTTTAACAAAGATATCTTTGAGATCCTCAATAATTATTTTTTTGATATTCAATTTTTTTGCATTATTAATGATTTTTTTTTTATTAATTTTTTGCCCAATATCAGCTGTGTAGGCTATAACTTCTGCGTTATAGTTTTCCTGAAGCCACTTAAGAATTACAGATGTATCTAGGCCGCCTGAATAGGCTAGCACAATCTTTCTTTTTTTTTTCATTAATATTTAACTACAACTTTTTTTTGCAGAATTATAAGCTTTCGTGAAACCCATCATAGAATAATGATCCGTTGTTTCGTACCCTTCGTTTGAATTGCCAATAATCATTAATCTTGAGGCCTTTTTCATTGTACCGATCAACTTAACCTCATCTTTTTTATCAATGACCCACGCAAAACGCTCTTTTGAAAATAAATCGTAGATTCTCTTTCCAGATTTTGCCGTAACAGGAACTGTCGATTTAAACAGATAACCATTCGTAACGCTGACTTCGTTTTTTATGTCTTCAGTTGGTCTGAAAGTTACAAACAATCTAGAAGGGTCTCTCTTAATTTTTTTAGGAGCTCGTATGACAGGAATTGATTGAGCAAAACAAACCTTATTATCATCTTGTATTAAAACAAAACTTTCCCAATCTTTAAACTTTCCAAGGCTTTTTAAATTTTCTTCAGCATTTACTATTCCAAAGGTAAAACAAAGCAAAATTATAAAAAAAATTTTTTTTGTGATTTTTATGGACATGGATTGGGATATATTAATTGTACATCATTTATTTCTTTATTTATTTCTTCTGTTAAATTTACATTTACACTTTCTATATCAATTTTCAACTGTTCTATTTTTGTTGCACCGATTATAACCGAAGTTACAAATTTTTGAATTTCGCAGAATTTTATTGACATTTGAGCAAAATCCAGAGCAAATTTTTTTGCTATATTGAAGTATTTTTCTATTACAATAGATGCATTAGGTTTGTTATATCTTAAATAATAGTTTGCAAATAGTTGTTGTCTAGAATTTTTTGGTAAATTGTTATTTCTATATTTTCCTGTTAAAAATCCTCCAGCAAGAGGAGAATAGGCTAGCAATCCACTTTTTTCTCTAATTGAGATTTCAGCTAAGCCTATTTCATAAGTTCTGCACAATAAATTATAGGGATTTTGTATAGACATCATTTTTGGAAATTTATTTAATTTTGCAATTTCTAAAAATTTTGATAAACCCCAAGAAGTTTCATTTGATAATCCAATATAACGGATTTTACCTTGTTCAATAAATTTTTCTAATGTAATCAATATTTTCTCAAAATTATTCCAACTTCCTTTGAAGCTGTGAGTTTCTTCCTCCTTATGTTTATAGCCAAGTCTGCCAAAAAAATTAGTTTTCCTTTCTGGCCAATGCAGCTGATAAAGATCAATATAATCTGTATTCAATCTTTTCAGACTATTTTCTATAGCATCTTTAATGTTTTGTTCTGAGTATTGTTGACCTCCACCACGGATCCACGACAATCCTGGTCCAGAAATTTTGGAAGCTAATATAACTTGATCTCGATTTTTTCTTTCTTTAAACCAATTGCCAATTATTTTTTCGGTTGAGCCACAAGTTTTTTCAAAGCAAGGTGAAGGATAGATTTCAGCAGTGTCAAAAAAATTAACACCTTTATCTAAGGCATAGTCCATCTGTTCAAAAGCATCTTTTTGACTGTTTTGTTCTCCAAAAGTCATTGTACCGAGACAAATTGCGCTTACTTCTAAATCCGTATTTCCCAACTTTCTAAAATTCATGGCTATAGTTTTAGTATCTCAAAGTTTTATTAAATTTATTGAATATCTTGAAAATTAGCTCAAATGGCAATATATATGTACCCTACATTATGGAATTTAATAAACAAAATATTCAATCAAAAATAACAGCCGCCGAAACTCATGTAGTGGATGAAGGCCTTAGAACCTACATGCTCAAGGTTTATAATTACATGGCTTCTGGAGTTTTTCTTACCGGAGTTATTTCTTTGTTTTTGTTTAAATTATCAGGTGGTTACAATATTCAAGTATCGCCTATGGGAATTACTGGTTTAACAAGCGTAGGAAAAGCGCTTTATAGTTCTCCTCTAGTGTGGATTATAATGTTGGCACCACTCGGTGTAGTTCTTTATATGAGTTTTGGTATTAGAAAAATGAGCGCAGCTAAAGCTCAAGGAACATTTTGGGTTTTTGCAGCTTTAATGGGCGCCTCTCTATCTTCAATATTTTTAGTATATACAGGCGCGAGTATAACTCGTGTATTTTTCATCACCGCTGGAACTTTTGGAGCAATGAGCATCTATGGATATACAACGAAAAGAGACTTAACAAAATTAGGCTCCTTTCTTATGATGGGTCTAATCGGGATAATTATAGCATCGATAGTAAATATATTCATGAAATCTACAATGATGTATTTTGTTATATCAATTCTTGGTGTTTTAATTTTTGTTGGTTTGACAGCTTACGATACACAAAAAATTAAAAATATGTATTTAGTAAGCGATTCTGGTGAAGTTATGGGGAAGAAAGCGGTCATGGGCGCGCTAACACTCTACTTAGATTTCATCAATTTGTTTCTTATGTTGCTAAGATTATTCGGACAAAGAAGATAAGTTCAGTTTACCAGTTTAAATTTTTTCCAAATTATTTTATTAATTAAATTTTGTAAGCTATTTGAACTTTTAATTATATTATTTGTGTTATTTTTGATTAAGTATTTTTCATTTTCATTTTTTGGCTTCAAATTTTTGGCTATTTTGTATACTGGAAATTCTGATGCTCTACGATAAATGTTAAAACTCACCTCTCTTTTTGAAATACTTAACCCGTAGTCTTTCCATTCTCCTCCCGAAACCATTTCTGCATATAAATTTAATATTAATCGCAATTCCATTTTGTTGAAAAAAATATTTCTTTCACTATTTTTGTTGTTAACGATTAATTTTAGATGTTTCATTATTTTTATTTTATTTTATATTTTTTTATTAACGGAACTTGACTTGCAATAAATAAAAAACTGATTGGTATCAAGCCCCACACTTTAAAATGAACCCAAAAAGCTTCAGATTGAGTTCTCCATACAATTTCGTTAAGCGCTGCTACAAAAATAAAAAAACAAATCCAATGATAATTTAGTTTTTTCCATCCCTCGCTCTCCAGATTTAGTGCGTTTTGAAAAACGATTTTTAACAAAGGTTTTCGAGTAAAATACTTCCCGAAGAATAAAACTCCAGCAAAAAGCAAATTAATAATTGTTGGCTTCATGTAAAAGAATATCTTATTATCGAAGTATAAAGTAAGACCTCCAAATAGAGTGATAATAATTCCACTCATTAGTGGCATCATAGGAATTTTCCTTTCAGAAAAATAAACAACTGCTAGTGCTACAAGAGTTGCAATGATAAAAGGAGGTATTGCCAACATAAGATTTTGGTCATAGTTAAAGTATATTACGAAGAAAATGAGAAGCGGACCAAAGTCTGTTAATAATTTAATTACAGGTCTGCTCATGCAAAAAAGGTTAACATATGTTCACACGAAGGTGTATTTTTTTCTATTGATTTTTTTTTAAATATACTTAAAGTTAGTGTTATCAAATGGCAATAGGCACAGCTAAATTTTCAATAGGTGACGTGGTAAAGCACAGGCATTTTAACTTTAGGGGCGTTATTTATGATATCGATTTTGAATTTAACAATTCGGAAGAATGGTATCGATCAGTACCCAAAGATGTGAGACCTAAAAAAGATCAGCCATTTTATCATTTGTTAGCTGAAAACAATGACATTACATATGAGGCATATGTCTCGGAGCAAAATTTGATTAACGATGATTCCGAAGAGCCTATTAAACATCCATTAATTGAGGAAATTTTCAAAGGGAAAAAAGGTTCCGGCTATTTTAGGCCATCAAACTAAAAAAGATATTTCTGCCTCAAATTAAACAAAATTTTTTCAAAAGTTCGACAAATTCTAAATGTAATTAAGTATTTATTGCCTAGTTAAGAGTTCTCAAAACAATCATCATCTCCCTCTAGTCTCTTAATTAGGCAAAGTTTAGAGTAAATTCATCTTATTTCCTTGTTAACAAAACTGGTTTATTTTTATCAATGAAGGTTATATGTTTTGTTCATGAAAAAAATCGTATCAAATATTTTGATTACATTTCTAACTTTATGTTTCATAAGTTTAGGAAGCGTTGCGGACGAGAACACAAGGAATTCTGAAATAAATGCTTATGTAGGCAATTTTGATTTCAGCGATGTTAAACAACGTGCGATTTTATTTGGTTTCCAACATCGAAATTCTCAACTCTCTAGAGAAACCTTTTTAGGAAAATTATCTCCAATCACCGGCGGGTTTATTACCGAGAACAAAGCTTTATATGTTTACACAGGAGCACAGGCAGACTTTGAGTTTGGATCTTTTACAATTACTCCAAGTTTTGCTCCAGGCTATTATAATCAGGGAGATGGAAAGGATTTGGGCTATCCTTTGGAATTTAAAAGCGAGGTTCAAATTTCCCTAGATTTAAATGATAGTACTCGACTAGGTATGTCATATAATCACATATCTAACGCTAGTCTCGGATCAAAAAATCCTGGAGCGAATAGCTATATCTTTAATTTTCTTAAACAGTTTTAGTAATTTTATTGGGCAGTTTTAGCTTAACTTTGATGTAAATCAAAATTTTTATTATATTCGGCTATTTAGTTTACTGTATTTTAATAGTATACAATTTTGATATAAAAAAAACTTTAATATGAAACTTAAGAATTGTTATAATTTTGACGACTTTAGGAAACTGGCAAAACAAAATCTGCCCTCTCCAATCTTCCACTATATTGATGGCGGAGCGGATGATGAAGTAACTTTAAATAGAAATACTGATTCATTCAATGATTGTGACTTAATACCGAATGTATTGAGTGATGTAAGTAATGTGGATTTGTCCACAACAGTTTTAGGGCAAAAAATTGATTTTCCACTTTTTCTTGCGGCTACTGCCATGCACCGTCTTTACCATCATCATGGAGAGCGAGCTACAGCAAAAGCTGCTGAAAAAATGGGTACAATGTTCGGCATATCAACGATGGCAACAGTAAGCATTGAAGAAATTGCAAAGTTGACTAGTGGTCCCAAGTTATTTCAACTTTATATTCATAAAGACAAAGGGTTAACAGACAATTTAATCGAAAGATGTAAGCAAACTGGGTTTAACAGCATGTGTTTAACTGTGGATACACTTGTGGCGGGGAATAGAGAAAGAGATCGCAGAACAGGTTTTACCACACCTCCCAAATTAACATTAAGTAGCCTATTAAGTTTTGCGTTACATCCTAGTTGGACTTTAAATAATTTGCTTCATGAAAAATTTAAATTGGCTAATCTCATTCATATGACTGATAAAGGTAGTAGCATTGATAAATCAGTTATAGATTATATTAATGAACAGTTTGATACTTCAATGAATTGGAAAGATGCAGAATATTGTGTAAAAAAATGGGGTGGTCCGTTTGCCCTTAAAGGCGTTATGTCAGTTGAAGATGCAAAAAAAGCAATCGATATCGGGTGTAGTGCAATAATGATCTCAAATCACGGTGGCAGACAATTAGATGGTTCAAGAGCGCCTTTCGACCAATTGGCTGAGATAGTCGATGCCGTTGGAGACAAGATTGAAGTAATCCTCGATGGAGGAATCAGAAGAGGAACCCATGTTTTGAAAGCTCTAGCGCTTGGTGCTAAAGCGTGCAGTTTCGGCAAGGGATATTTATTTGCTCTGGGAGCTGGAGGGCAAAAAGGTGTTGAGGCTGTACTTGAAAAAATGAAAGCCGAAATAGAACGAGATATGATCTTAATGGGCTGTAGATCCATTAAAGAACTTAGCAGATCAAAAATTGCATTTAGAAAAAACTAGTTTTTGATTTGAAATCAGTAAATTAATCATAGCAGTTACGCAATTTGACACATTTTAACATTATAAAGTGATGCTATAAAAATATTATGAAAATTACTAAAGGAGTAAATAGACTTGGCACTGAAACAGCATTTAAGGTTCTTGCAGAGGCAAAGAAATTAGAAAAAGAGGGAAAAGAAATTATCCATTTAGGTTTGGGCCAACCTGATTTTAAAACTCCGAGTCATATAGTTGATGCCACCATTAAAGCTTTAAAAGATGGTCACCATGGATACGTTTTACCAAATGGAATAATTGAATGCAGAGAGGCAGTTAGTAGAAAAATCAAAAGCCTTTATAACGCAAGTATTGATCCCGAGCGGATTATCATTATGCCGGGGGGCAAGCCAACCATGTACTATGCGATTACTTTATTTGGTGAACCTGGCGCAGAAATTATATATCCCGATCCAGGTTTTCCTATTTATAAGTCAATGATTGATTACACTGGAGCAAAAGCGGTTCCTTTAAACTTAACCGAGAACAGAGATTGTTCCATTAATCCTGAGAAAATATTATCTCTAATTAATAATAATACTAGATTATTAATTATAAATAATCCCAATAATCCAACGGGTAGCTTTACGGAAAAAAATAAAATTGATCAGCTTGCTGCGGGTTTGAAAAAATTTCCTAATGTTGCAATTCTGAGCGATGAAATTTATAGCAGACAAATTTTTGATGGCAAAGAAATACCTACCTTTTTTAATTATCCAGATCTTTACGATAGATTAATTGTTCTGGATGGCTGGAGCAAAGCTTATTGCATGACAGGCTGGCGTTTAGGTTGGGGCGTTTGGCCCGAACAATTAATTGAACACGTTGTTAAGTTTTGTATAAACAGTCACTCATGCGTAAATGCAGCAATCCAATATGGAGGTATTGCGGCTTTAGATGGTCCTGAAGATGAATTAAATAATATGCTCGAAAAATTTTCCTTAAGAAGAAAACTTATTGTTGATGGTTTAAATAGTTTAAAAGGAATTCAATGTAGTCTTCCCGGCGGAGCATTTTATGCCTTTCCTAATATTAAAGGAACAGGAATGAGCGGTGAGGAATTTGCAAAGAAATGTTTACACGAAATAGGTGTCGCCATAGTGTCGGGAACGTCATTTGGCAATTTTGCCACAGATTATGTCCGATTTAGTTTTGCCGCTTCAAGAGAAAATATAAGCAAAGCTCTTGAAAAAATAGATAAAATGCTTCGATAAGCTTATTTAATTAATTTGATCGATGAGTTTTTAGACTATAATGTAGTCATATGAGCAATTTAGTGATGCCTAAAGTTGATCAAGTACTTTTATCTAAAAAAGATACGGTTATTAGGAATCTTAAAAAAATTATTAAAGCTGAAAATATTATAGATAGTGAAGATGAAACGCGTCCTTATGAAACTGATGCTTTCACTGCATATCGTCAAAAACCATTAGCAGTTGTTTTTCCCGAAACCACAGAAGAGGTAAGCAAGTTACTCATGTATTGTAATCAGGAAAGAATAAAGATTGTTCCGAGGGGAGCTGGTACTGGATTATCGGGTGGCGCATTACCTTTAGAGGACGGCATTCTTTTAAGCTTGGAGAGATTAAATAAAATTTTAGAAATTGATTATAAGAATAGATGTGTAGTTGTCCAACCTGGTGTAACGAATTTGGCAATAACCCAAGCCGTTCAAAATCAGGGTTTTTATTATGCTCCTGATCCATCTAGCCAAATTGTCTGCAGCATTGGAGGAAACGTTGCAGAAAATTCTGGTGGTGTTCACTCTTTGAAATATGGAACGGTAACCAATAGCCTTCTTGGTGTAGAAGTGGTTTTTATGGATGGAACCATATCAAGATTGGGTGGAAAAACTTACGATTCAGAAGGATATGATTTGCTTGGACTAGTTACCGGTTCTGAGGGATTGTTGTGTTTGATTACAGAAGTTACCGTGAAAATACTTAAGAAACCACAAGCAGTAAAAGCAGCTTTAATTGGATTTCCTACGGTTGAGGACGGAGGAAATTGTGTGTCCGATATTATTGCAAATGGAATTATCCCAGCCGGCATGGAAATGATGGATAAGGTTCTCATTCATGCTACTGATAATTTTGCAAAGGCAGGCTACCCAAGAGATGCTGAAGCAATGTTAATTGTTGAGATAGATGGTACAGAAACCGAGGTAACGGAATTAATAGAACAAGTAAGTAAGATTGCTAACAAAAATAAATCTTCAAGTATTAAAATTAGTAATAGTGATAATGAAAGACTAAAATTTTGGGCTGGTCGCAAAGCTGCATTTCCAGCCTGTGGAGCTATATCACCTGATTATTTGTGTATGGATGGAACTATTCCAAGAAATAAATTAGCTAACGTATTAACAGAGATAGGAAAATTATCAAAAAAATATAATTTATCTGTTGCCAATGCTTTTCATGCGGGCGATGGTAATCTTCATCCTCTGATTATGTATGATGCTAACGATAAAAAATCTTTAGAAAAAGCAGAAAAACTTGGAGCAGATATCTTGAAATACTGCGTTAAAGTTGGGGGGGTTTTAACCGGTGAACATGGAGTTGGAATTGAAAAAAGAGAATTAATGTGTGAAATGTTCAACGATAATGACATTCAACAACAGATAAAAATTAAAAAAGTTTTAGATTCCCGTTCGTTATTAAATCCGGGTAAAGTATTTCCAATTTTAAGAAAATGTGTAGAGGAAGGAAGAGAGAATGTCCGCGGAGGAAAAACAAAATTCCCAGACATACCAAGGTTCTAATTCTATAGAGCATCCTGAAAATGAAAAAGATGTTTCAGAGTACATTAGGCGGTTTTATAAATCAGGTATTTCCTTAGAATTAATTGGTTCTGGTTCAAAAAGAAAAATAGGAAAACCACTTCAATGTGAAAAAATATTAAATTTATCGAAACTAAGCGGAATTATAGAATATTTACCGACCGAGCTTTATATTAAGGTTAGGGCCTGCACTCCTATCAATCAGATAGAAGAAGAATTAAAAAAAAATAAACAACAATTAGTTTTTGAGCCAATTGATTTTGGTTACTTATTTCTTGGAAAAAGTGACTATGGAACCGCTGCGGGTCATGTTGCTTGCAATATTTCTGGACCTCGCAGATTTAAAGTCGGAAGCGTGAGAGATCATGTTATAGGATTTAGAGGAGTAAACGGTAAAGGTGAAATTATTAAATCAGGTGGCAATGTGGTCAAGAATGTAACGGGTTATGATTTATGCAAATTGATTTGTGGGTCTTATGGAACTTTGGCTGCTTTGACTGAAATTACTTTTAAAGTATTGCCCACTCCTAACGAAAGTGAAACACTCGTCGTTCTAAATTTGAATTTAGATTCTGCGGCTGATTTGTTAGCAAAAGCATTAAGTTCTTCTAACGATGTTTCTGGAGCTGTATTCCTGCCCAATGAGCCGCAATCCAATGATTATGTCGCAAATGTTGAGGAAATTTTCAGTTTGAATGACCTTAAACACGCAAGCTCATATACAGCTATTAGAATCGAGGGACCCAAAAATTCAGTTGATGAAAGAATCCAAAATATAATAAGCGAACTAAATGTAAAAAATAACGATAATTCGATCCTCAAAACGTACCAATCTGAAATTTTTTGGAAAAAAGTAAAAAATTTAGAAATTTTTTCTTCCGCAAAAAACAATGTAGCCAGAATTGTTTTACCACCCTCTTATTGTACTCAATTATTACACCATCTTGAACCCAGTAAATTTAGGTATTACGTAGATTGGGGTGGAGCTTTAATTTGGTTGGAAATTTGTGAATTAACTGAAAAAATTTTTGAGGATATAAGAAAAAAAGTGGTTCAATGCGGTGGACACATCTCTATGATAAAACTTTCAGATTATTTACCTTATGTTGAAGAAGTATTTACCGTTAATAAAAATCTATACAACATATCTCAAAATATAAAAAAAAGCTTTGACCCAAAAAAAATACTTAACCCAGGAAAGATGTACACAGGAATATAAATGAGAACTTCTTTTACAGAAGAGCAATTAAAAGATAAGGACAATAGATCAAGTGAAGCAATTATTAGAAAATGTGTTCATTGTGGTTTTTGTATTCCAACGTGTCCCTCATATAAAGTTTTGACAAATGAGTCAGATAGTCCAAGAGGCAGGATATATATGATTAAAGATATGATTGAAAATCAAAAAAAACCAACTGAAAATATCGTAAAACATGTTGATCGATGCCTATCATGTTGTAGTTGCATGACTACCTGTCCCTCAGGAGTTAATTATATGCATATCATTGATCATGGGAGAAACTATATTGAAAAAAATTACCAAAGACCTTTTTGGGACAAGCATATTAGAAATGTGTTGTCATTCGTAATTCCCAATCATCGCTTATTTAGACTTGCGGGTTTTCTTACTAAGTTTGCAAAACCATTTAAGTTTTTATTTCCAAAAAAAATTAAAAGCATGATTACTTTAATGCCAACAAATTTTCCTAAAAAAAAAATGAAAGACGAAAAAATTTATCCAGTAACAAATGGTAATAAAATCTCTAGAGTTGCATTACTGACTGGTTGTGTGCAAAAAGTTATTGCTCCCGAGATTAACGAAGCTACTATTAGATTGCTTAATCGGCATGGGGTAGAAGTGGTGATTCCTCTAAAAATAAACTGTTGTGGTTCGTTAAATCACCACTTAGGAAAAGAGCGTTCTGCACATGAAGAATTTAAAAATAATATACATCATTGGTACGACGAGTATTTGAAAGACGGCTTAGATGCGATTATTTCCAACACTTCAGGATGCGGCACAACTATAAAAGATTATGGGTTTATTTTTAGGGAGGATAGCGAGCTCAAAAAAAAAGCAAAAAAAATTTCAGAGCTTACAAAGGATATTTCTGAATATTTAAGCGATAATTTGAAACTTAATTTTAAAGATATTAAAAATACAAAAGTTTATAAAATTGCTTATCATTCAGCGTGTTCTATGCAACATGGTCAAAAAATTCATTCTAAACCAATGGATTTATTAAAAAAAACAGGAAATGAGATTTTGGAAATTCCGGATGGCCATTTATGCTGTGGATCTGCAGGAACTTACAATATGCTACAAGCAGAAATCGCAGATAAATTGCTTAAAGAAAAAATAAAAAATATTGATCAAGTTAAACCAGATTTAATTTCTACGGGAAATATAGGTTGCATAAGTCAAATTTCAAACGGTACAAAAATTCCCATTTTGCACACTGTTGAAATTATTGACTGGTATACAGGTGGCCCCCAACCCGAAATTTTAAGAAAACTGTAATTGGCACCTTTACGCAAGCGTAGATAGATGGAAGAACAAAAAAAAAGATCAATTGCAAAAACTTTTACTTGGCGAATTACTGCTTCTTTAATTACTTTTGTTATCGTCTGGATAATCGCAGGTGATTGGAAAATAGGAGGTATCATTGCTGGTATTGAAATAATCACAAAAATGTTTTTCTATTATTTTCATGAAAGAATTTGGATCAAAATTAAATGGGGAACAAAAAAGAAATGACTGCGGTCATCTTAGTTGAAGGCGCGTTCTGTTGGCCGGTGCAATTAACCAACCACTCCAAAACTAGAGGTGGAATAA
>CAJXBA010000018.1 GCA_913050185.1 uncultured Pelagibacteraceae bacterium | reverse complement strand
TTTCATGATGTGGAAAAACAAGATCAAGCCCACCACCATGTATATCAAATTGCTTGCCTAGAAATTTTTCACTCATAACAGAACATTCTAAATGCCAGCCAGGTCGTCCTTTACCCCATGGAGAATCCCAGCCTGGGTCTTTTTCGTCTGAAGGTTTCCAAAGAACAAAATCAAGTGGGTTTTTTTTATGTTCAGAAACTTCTACTCTTGATCCAGACACAAGTTGTTCAGAGTTTTTATTTGATAATTTTCCATATTTTTTAAATGAGGAAACTGAAAAATAAACATGATTTTTATTTTCATAAGCATGATTATTTTTTAATAAATTCGAAACCATACCTATCATTTCCTTAATATATTCAGTAGCCTTGGGCTCATAAGTTGGATTTAAACAAAACAAATATCGGCAATCTTCATGAAAGCTTTTAGTTATAGTTTCTGTTAGCTCTTTAATGCTTTTTTTATTTTTTTTAGATGATTCGATGATTTTATCATCTACATCTGTTATGTTTCTAACATAAGTAATTTCGTTTTCTCCATAAATTTTTTTTAGAAGTCTAAATAAAACATCAAAAACTACCAATGGCCTTGCATTACCAATATGAGGAAAATCATAGACTGTTGGACCACAAACATACATGCCAACTTTGTTATCGTTTATAGGCACAAATTTTTCCCTTTTGTTCGATAAAGTATTAAAAAGATTTAAATTTTTAGTCATTTTTCATTTTGCAAACTGGAATAGGTTTCATTTTATGTAAATTTCTGTTTCTTATTTCTAAGTATTTTTTATAATCAGAACTACTTGGATCCATCATAGCTTTTTCCAAATCTTGATATGACATACCTAATTGACTTACATCTGGTCTACCATCCTCCCATAATCCATCAGTGGGGTCAGCTTTAATGATTTTTTCAGATATACCAAGATGTTCACCCATTTCCCATACTTGAGTTTTTGTACAATCGGCTATCGGTGATATATCAACACCGCCATCACCATACTTGGTATAAAAACCAACTCCAAAATCCTCTACTTTGTTTCCTGTTCCAACTACTATACCATTGTTAGCAGCCGCAACTTGGTAAAGTGTTACCATTCTCAGTCTAGCTCGTGAATTTGCCATTCCATGTTCGTTGTTAAACTTAGATAAAGAATGCTTAAATGTTTCAAAAAGTAAATCTAAATTTATCAAGTGATCTTCTACATTTTTGAACTTATCTTTAAGCCAATTTTTATGTTTAAGGCTAAGGTCATGTTGTTCCTTTATTTGATTGATTGGCATAGAAAGAACTATGATTTTCTTTTCGGTAAGGGCACATATAGAACTCGTAACCGACGAATCAATTCCTCCCGAAATGCCAACAACTAAAGAATCTGGTTCTTTTGGCATGGATTTACAATAATCAAGGATCCAATTTTTTATATAATCGATTCTTTCTGATGTTTGCATAAATATTAATATCCTATTTCATAAAATAGATCTTAATAATTTAAATTCAATTATTAAGATACTGCTTGAATAATATTCTTTGAATATTGAGAATTTTTCTTAATTTCATCTGAAATTAAGAATGCAAGTTCCAGTGCTTGGTTCGCATTCAGTCTAGGGTCACAGTGTGTATGATATCTGTGCGATAAATCTTTATCGGATATTTTTTGAGCACCACCTGTACATTCAGTAACATGTTGTCCAGTCATTTCTATGTGAAGACCTCCAGCGTAACTACCTTCAGTTTTATGAGCTGAAAACACTCTTTTAACTTCCTTTACAACATTATTAAAAGGTCTTGTTTTAAATCCTGATGCAGACTTGATTGTATTACCGTGCATTGGATCACAAGACCAGACCACCTTGAGACCTTCTTTTCTAACTGTTCTAATTAACTTTGGAAGATGTTTCTCAACGTTATCTGCTCCAAATCTTGATATAAGGGTTATTCTTCCCGCTTCATTTTTTGGATTTAAAATATTACAAAGCTTAACCAATTCATTATCTTTCAAGGATGGTCCACATTTAATACCAATTGGATTTTCTATTCCTCTACAGAATTCTACGTGTCCACCATCTAACTGTCTTGTTCTATCTCCAATCCAGACAAAATGGGCGGATGTATCATGATATTTACCAGATGTTGAATCTATTCTTGTCATCGATTGTTCAAAAGGCAAAAGTAAAGCTTCGTGTGAAGTATAAAAATTTACTGTTCTCAATCTTCTGTTGTATTCAGGATGTAAACCACACGCCTCTATAAAGGATAACGCGTCGCTTATTTTATCTTCAATTTCTTTAAATTTTTTGCCTTCGGGACTTTTATTTATAAATCCCAAATTCCATAAATGAATCTTTTTTAAATCAGCAAATCCACCTTGAGATAGTGCTCTTAATAAGTTTAGAGTGGAAGCAGCTTGTGAATAAGCTTTAAATAATCTTTTTGAGTCAGGTTTCCTTGCCTTTTCACTAAATTCGATACCATTTATGTTGTCTCCCAAATATGATAGAAGTTCTTTTTCGCCTTTCATTTCCGTGGGTGAACTTCTAGGTTTGGAAAACTGACCAGCTATCCTTCCTACTTTAACCACTGGTAAAGATGCAGAAAAAGTTAAAATTAAAGCCACTTGTAAAATAACTTTAAAAGTATCTCTAATATTGTCAGGATGAAATTCTGCAAAACTCTCAGCACAGTCACCTCCCTGTAAAAGAAAAGCTTTACCTTCAGCAACTTGAGCAAGAGATTCCTTTAGGGATCTTGTCTCTCCAGCAAAAACTAAAGGTGGAAATGAACTTATTTTTTTTAAAACCATATTAAGCTCCTGCTCATCCTCGTATTTCGGGATGTGCTTAACTGGGCAATTTCTCCAACTATTTAATGTCCATTTTTTCATGTTCAACCTAAAGTATATATAAGGTATAGGAGTCAAAAAACCAAGTTAGAATTTATTAGCAAATGAGTCTTTATTTTATTCAACAGTTACTGACTTTGCTAAATTTCTAGGTTTGTCAATATCACAGTTTTTGAGTGACGCTACATGATAAGCCAATAGCTGAAGCGGAATAGTCATTAAAAATGGTGTCAACAAATCGTCGGTGGCCGGTATCTTCAAAGTAAATCTCACATTTTCACTGATAATATTATTGCTTTCATTTGATATCAAAATAACCTTCCCTCCTCTGGCTATTACTTCTTGCATATTTGAAATCGTTTTTTCAAAATATCTATCTTTTGGTGCTAATATTACAACAGGCAAACCTTCTTCTATTAGAGCCAGGGGGCCATGTTTCATTTCACCTGCGGGATATCCCTCAGCATGCAAATAAGATAATTCTTTAAGTTTTAAAGCACCTTCTAAAGCTATCGGAAAAGACAAACCGCGACCTAAAAACATTGCTCCTCTTGCTTGTAAAAAATCTTTTGCGATAATTTGCATTTTATCCTGACAATTCAACGTATTTTGAATTAAGTCTGGAAGTTTTTTTAATTCATTTATTTTATTTGTGTAGTCAGATCTACTAATTTCTTTTCTAACTTCAGAAATTTTGATAGCTAGAATATAAAGTACTAACATTTGTCCAATAAAAGTCTTGGTAGAAGCAACTCCTATTTCAGGTCCAGCATGGATAGGTAGAACAAATTCAGATGTTCTTGCTATAGAACTTTCAACCACATTGACAATCGAACAGGTTTTTGCTTTATTTTTTTTACATAAATCAAGAGCGGCTAATGTATCTGCCGTTTCACCTGATTGAGAAACAAAGATGTATAAATTGTTACTATCAAATATAATTTTTCTGTATCGGAATTCAGAGGCTATATCTACTTCAATCGCAATATTTGTAAGCTCTTCAAACCAATATTTTGCCGTTACGCAAGAATGATAAGCTGTTCCGCAACCAATTAAAACAATCTTATTAATTATCTCAGGTTTAATAGGAAAATTGTATAAATTTATATCCTGCTTCAATTGATCAACGTATTCTTTTATGCAAGTTTTAGCAGTTATATTTTGTTCATTAATTTCTTTGGACATAAAATCTTTATAATCTCCTTTTTCGGCAGCATGTTTGTCGTTAGAAAGTGTTAATATTTCTTTATTTATTTTTATATTTTTTAAATTGTAAAATTCTACTTTTCCACTTGTTAATACACATAAATCACCATCGTCTAGATAAGTAATTTTGTTTGTCATAGACTTTAGTGCATAAGAATCTGAACCAAGATAATTTTCTTCTGGACCGTATCCAACAGCTAGAGGGCTTCCTCTCCTGGCACCTACAACAACATTATTATATTTTTTAAAAATTATACCAAGCGCAAAACTGCCGTTTAGTTTTTCTAAAGTTTTATTAATTGCATTTATTAAATCAAATTTTTTCAGAAAATCTGTTAAAAGCAACGTTATAACCTCAGTATCGGTTTGTGATTTAAATTTATATCCCTTTTTCTCCAAATTCTTTTTCAGCTCGTTAGAATTTTCTATGATTCCGTTGTGAACCACAGAAACTTCTTCTGAAGAATGAGGGTGTGCATTGGCCTGGTTCGGTATTCCATGGGTCGCCCACCTAACGTGGCCAATACCCAAAGGTCCATTTGATGGATTTTTGAACAGTATTTTTTCTAGATTATCAACTCTTCCTATACACTTTTTTTCATCAATATCCCCATTTACAATTGTGGCAATACCTGCTGAGTCATAACCTCTATATTCCAACTTTTTTAATGATTGTATTATATTTGTTGCGACAGATTTATTGCTCGCTATGCCTATTATTCCACACATTATTTTCTCTTATAATTTTTAATTTCCTTTTGATTTGCTCTTGTTAAAGCAAGTGATTTATCTTTAACATTCTTAGTTAATGTTGAACCTGCTCCAATTGTCGCCTTTTTTCCAATTTTAATTGGAGCAACCAAGGCTGTATTTGAGCCTATAAAAGCACCATCTGATATCTTAGTTTTATTTTTTTTTTTACCATCATAATTACAAGTAATAGTTCCGGCTCCAATATTAACATTTTTACCAAGAACGGCATCGCCAACGTATGACAAATGATTAATTTTTGTGTTTTTTCCTACTTTGCTATTTTTAATTTCTACAAAATTACCAACTCTAGAACCTTTGGATAAAAAAGAACCAGGTCTTATTCTTGAAAAAGGTCCAACATTTACATTTGCTTCTAAAGTAGCATTTTCAATATGAGTAAATGGTAAAATTTCTACATTATTTCCAATTTTTGTTTTTTTTCCAATTACAACATAAGGATTAATAACCACGTTTTTTCCAAATTTGGTATCCCTAGACAAAAATACAGTTTCTGGTGACTTCAAGGTCACTCCTATTTTCATGGCCTGATTACGCAATTTTTCTTGACTATATTTTTCTATCAATGCAAATTTCTTTTTGCTTATTAATGTCATTAAGATTTCTCTTTACATTAATATAAACTTTGTAATAACTCACAAAATATTTCTTAATAATACTTAATAAAAATGAGTCAAAAATTCACAATTTTGTTTGATTTAGACGGCACTCTAGTTAATACAGCACCAGATTTAATGCATGCGCACAATCATGTAATGAAAAAGTATGGTTATGATGAAAGAAAATTAGATGATATTAAAAAGCTTGCAGGAAGAGGAGCAAAATTTATGTTAACAAGCTCAATGCATAGCTTGGCTGAACTCTCTGGAAAAATTAAAAAAACTGATGACATCGTTGAAGAAATGACAAAAGAGTTTATAAATTTTTATAGCAAAAATATTATTAGAGAAAGTACTCTTAAAAATGGAGCATTAAATTTTTTATCATGGTGTAAAAAAAATTCTATTTCAATGGCCATTTGCACAAACAAACAAGAGTACCTGTCGATTGATCTTCTAAAAAAAATAAAGATTTATGATTTTTTTGATTATGTTGCGGGCGGCAACACTTTTGATTATAACAAACCCAATCCCAAACATTTAATCGATACAATTGAAATCATAGGAGGAAATATAAAAAAATCTTTAATGGTTGGCGATAGCGAAACAGATTCGAATGCAGCAAAAGGAGCCAATATTCCCTTCGTTTTAATTGAAGATGGATATACAGAAAAAAAATCAAATGAAATATACCATGATCATTTGATTAAAGATTTTATAGGTTTGGAAAGAATTATTACAAATTATTTGAATGATCGAATTTAAGCTTTTTTTTGCTCTTATTAGTTATTATTTTGTAATGTTTGTAACTCCAGGACCTAATAATGCAATGTTAACCGCATCTGGTATCAAATTTGGTTTTAAAAAAACACTTCCCCATTTATTTGGCATTCCTTTTGGCCATGTAATTCAAATTACTCTGGTATGTTTCGGATTAGGTAATTTGTTTCAAAAATATCCGATTATTCAATTCTATCTTAAGTGGTTATGTTTTGTATATTTGATCTACTTGGGATGGAAAATTTTAGGCTCATTTTCTAACAACCAAAAAGAAACAGGAAGACCCTTGAGATTTTACGAAGCTGCGCTTTTTCAGTTTATTAATCCAAAAGCGTGGGTTGTGGCATTAACTGCTGCAACTGCTTTTTTTCCCAGCAAAGAAAGTTTTATTACTGCTACTTTATTTATTTCCATCACAGCCCCTTTCGTTTGTTTTCCTTCAACTTGTTTATGGGCATTTTTTGGTTCTTCAATAAGATTAATAATTAAAAATACAAGAATTAAAAAAACTATAGAATATCTATTAGCTTTGTTATTAGTTATTACAGCTGTTATAATTGTTATTGGTTAATAAATAACAACATGTATTTTACAAAAAAAAACTCTTATGAGAAAAGAATCGAATTAAGAAATAGGTTAAAAAAACAAAAAATTTTAAAATTCCCTGGAGCTTATAATCCCTTAACTGCCAAATTAATTTTCGAAATTGGTTTTGATGGTGTTTATATATCAGGAGCAGTAATGGCTAATGACTTGGGTATTCCCGATATTGGTATAACAACATTAAAAGAAGTAAGCTATAGAGCCAATCAAATAGCAAGGATATCTGATCTTCCATCAATTGTGGATGCGGATACAGGTTTTGGCAACTGCAAGGAGACCATAGAAACCTTTGAAAATCTTGGTCTTGCAGGCTGTCATATTGAAGATCAAATTGACCAAAAAAGATGTGGTCACCTGGATAATAAAGAAATAATTCCCCTAAATAAAATGGTGGATAAAATTAAAACTGCAGTAAATAGTAAAAAAGATAATAACTTTTTAATCATAGCAAGAACTGATGCCAATATTGTTGAAGGCATAAACAAAACTATTGAAAGAGTTAAAGCCTACGAAGATGCCGGTGCCGATATTATTTTTCCAGAAGCAATGAAAGATGAAAAAGAATTTGAGCAAATAAGAAAAAACACAAAAATAAATTTGCTTGCTAATATGACAGAATTTGGAAAATCTAAAATATTACCAGCTAATACTTTAGAAAAATTGGGATATGATATTGTTATATATCCCGTTACTACACAAAGATTAGCTATGAAAAATGTTGAAGATGGATTGCGTGACATATTTAAGAATGGACATCAAAACAACATTATAGATAAAATGCAAACTAGAAAAAGGCTTTATGAATTGGTTGATTATGAAAAATATAATACACCGGACAAGAAAATTACGGATATTAAGACAGACGGACACGAGTAACTTGTGAATGAAGATAGTAATAAAGGTTTAATAGGAATTGTTGTTAAAGGTTATATGAATTAGTAGAATATGGTAAATTTAATTCCTAGATGGTCACGAATAATGAACATTGATGTAAAAAAAGATGATGTAAAAAAAGGTTTAATAGGAATTGTTGTTGATGAAACAACGATTTCCAAAGTAATGCCTGATATTAATTCACTAACCTATAGAGGATACCCTGTACAAGATCTTTGCGATAAATGCAAATTTGAAGAAGTTGCCTATCTTGTTTGGCATGGCAATCTTCCTAACACTCTAGAATTAAGAAAATTTGAATCAGAAGAAAGAGAAAACAGAAGAATCTCAATAAACCTTACTAAAATTATCGAACACATGCCAAAAAAATCTCATCCGATGGATGTCGCAAGAACTGCAGTTAGTGTAATGGGTTTAGAAGATGAAGAAGTTTCTGATAATTCACCAGAAGCCAACATGAGAAAGGCAATGAGAATTTTCGCAAAAATGCCTACGGTATTAGCAGCTTTTTATAGAATTCGTAAAGGTAAAAAAATATTAAAACCAAATAAAAAATTAACATTTTCTGAAAATATTTTTTACTTATTTTTTGGTAAAATTCCACAAAAAGAGATTGTAAAAGCTTTTGATGTATCTTTGATTTTATATGCTGAGCATGGTTTTAATGTTTCAACTTTTACGGCAAGAACAATTACAAGTAGTTTATCTGATATGCATGGTGCTGTAACAGGAGCTATTGCCAGTTTGAAAGGTCCTTTACATGGTGGCGCCAATGAGAAAGTAATGGAATTGATGAATAAAATAAAAACACCAAATAAAGCTAAAAATTGGATCAACAATGCTATAAATAAAAAACATGTTATTATGGGATTTGGTCATAGAGTCTATAAAAGTGGAGATTCTAGAGTCCCTACAATGAAAAAACATTTTTTAAAAGTAGCTAAAATTAAAAAGGATAAAAAACTTCATAAAATCTACGACGCTCTGGAAGAGGTTATGGTGAAAAGGAAGGGTATCTATCCTAATATGGATTTTCCGTCGGGTCCGACCTACCATCTAATGGGTTTTGATACTGATTTTTTTACCCCAATTTTTGTTATAGCCAGGATAACGGGATGGACCGCTCACATTAGTGAGCAACATGCGGCTAATAAATTAATTAGACCACTTTCAAAATACTCTGGCGAGAAGCATCGTAAAGTAGTGCTTCTCAACCAAAGATAAAATTATTGTCCTGGGGCTTTATATTTTGCTGCGATTTTTACAGCTTCTGTAGTAGGACCACTCAATATAATAGCTTCAAAAATATTAATATTTTTTAAAGCTCCACTAGCTTCTGTAGCTATTTTCACTCCTGCACATTGTTCAAAGCTTCCCTCGACTACAGCTATGAAATCGAAAGATCCCCTTAATGCATCATATGAGATAAATTTAGCACCTACTGCTTCAGCGGCAGCTTGAGCAGCTTTTGATCTATCTGAATTTGGATCTTTTAAAAAACCTTGAAATGCTTGAGCAGTGTAATTGCCCATTAAATAAAATTTTGCCATAACGACCTCCTTTCGATAAACTATTCTACTAACTGTTTATTATTTAAGGAAGTATATTTAATATTAGTTTTATGAAAATGCTTCAGCCCAATTACCTTTTGTTGAAGCTTTTGAGTATTCTGTGGCCCTACCTTCAAAGAAATTCATGTGTTCAACTGCATTTAGCATTGTATCAAGCCAAGTAAGAGGATTTTTGTTTATTTGATAAATAGGTTCTAGCCCAAGTTGAATTAGTCTTCTATTTCCTATCCAGCGAATATATTGTTTAACTTCATCCTGCGTTAAACCTTCGATAGGCCCCAACTCAAAAGCCAAATTTATAAAAGCATCTTCATGTGAGACGATAGTTCTACAAGCTTCGTAAATTTCTTTTTTAAGTTCTTCCGTCCAGATTTCAGGATTTTCATTAATAAATGTTTTAAATAGTTTTATCATTGAATTGCAATGTAGGGTTTCATCTCTAACCGACCAGGTAACAATCTGGCCCATACCTTTCATTTTATTATGTCGAGGAAAATTTAATAATATAGCAAAACTAGCAAACAATTGTAATCCTTCGGTAAATGCGCTGAAAACTGCAATTGTTTTTGCAATATTATGATTTGATTTAACGTCAAAGCCCTGCATATAATCGTACTTATCTTTCATTTCCTTGTATCTAAGAAATGCAGAATATTCTGATTCTGGCATACCTATAGTATCTAATAAATGAGAATAAGCAGCTATGTGCACTGTCTCCATGGCAGCAAAAGAAGACATCATCATTAAAACTTCAGTAGGCTTAAAAACATTCATATAATGCCTTATATAACAGTTACTAACCTCAACATCAGCTTGGGTAAAAAATCTAAATATTTGAGTTAATAAATTTTTTTCAGGTTGATTGAGATTTTTTTGCCAATCACGTACATCATCACCTAATGGTACCTCTTCTGGAAGCCAATGAATTCGTTGTTGGGTTAACCAGGCATCATAACACCAAGGGTATCTAAAAGGTTTATAGACAGGATTTCCGATTAATAGACCTGAATTTTTTTCTGTATTATTGCTATCTTTCAATTTTATCACTGACACGACAAACACTCTTCGTCATCTTTGTTTGTTTTTGGTACATGTTTTGTTACTTCAGCGGATAAATTGTTATTAACATTTTCAGCTCTTTGTATTGATTTAGATCTGCAATAATACAAACTTTTTAGTCCTTTTTTCCATGCCTGAAAGTGAATTTTATGTAATTCTTTTTTATGAACATCTGCTGGTAAAAAAACATTGATTGATTGCGCCTGCGAAATATAAGGAGTTCTTTCAGCTGCTAGCTCAACTATCCATTTTTGATCTAATTCAAAAGCCGTTTTAAACACATCTTTTTCGTGATTGGTTAAAAAGTCCAAGTGTAAAACTGATCCTTGGTTAGTTGTTATTGAAGACCATGTTTCATCATCATTTTTTTCATATTTTTTTAAGACCTCTTGTAAGTATTTATTTCTGACGTTGTATGAACCAGAAAGAGTTTTGTGTGTGTAACTATTGGCAGCCACAGGTTCAACGCCCGGAGATGCGCCACCACAAATTATCGAAATAGATGCTGTTGGAGCAATAGCCGTCTTATTTGAAAATCTTTCTTTAAAACCATACTCTTCAGCATCAGGACAAGGTCCTCTTTCTTCCGCCAGCTTTGTTGATGCCTCATTGGCTTTGGTTTGAATGTGCTTGAAAATTTTATTGTTCCAAACTTTGCTCATCACTGACTCCAACGGAATAGAATTTTTTTGTAAAAAAGAATGAAAACCCATTACTCCTAATCCAACGCTCCTTTCTCTCATTGCTGAATACTTCGCGTTTTTAAAAGATTCAGGAGCACGTTCAATAAAGTCTGTTAAAACATTATCTAAAAATCTCATTACATCTTCAATAAACAGAGGTTCATCCTTCCATTTATCATACATTTCAAGATTTAATGACGACAAACAACAAACAGCTGTTCTCTCATTTCCATCCTTATCTATTCCTGTTGGTAGAGTTATCTCGCTACAAAGATTAGACGTTTTTACATCGAGACCGGCTAATTTATGATGTTGTGGAATAAGTCTGTTAACTGTATCAACAAAAACAATATAAGGTTCTCCTGTCTCTACTCTTGCAGTTAACAACCTTATCCATAAATTTCTTGCAGAAATCGTGGATTGAACAACTCTATCTTTAGGGCTTTTTAATGCCCATTGGTCATTAGTTTCTACGGCTCTCATAAAACTATCACTAATTAAAACGCCATGATGTAAATTGAGAGCTTTTCTATTAGGATCGCCGCCAGTAGGTCTTCTCATTTCAATAAATTCTTCTATTTCGGGGTGATTAATCGGAAGATAACATGCAGCAGAACCTCTTCTTAATGAACCTTGGCTTATTGCCATTGTTAGTGAATCCATCACTTTAATAAAAGGAATAATTCCAGATGTTTTTCCAACTCTTCCGATCTTCTCTCCTATAGATCTAAGATTTCCCCAATAACTCCCAATACCGCCGCCCTTTGCTGCTAACCAAACATTTTCATTCCATAAATCTAAAATACTATTTAAACTGTCTCCAGCTTCATTCAAAAAACATGAAATTGGGAGTCCTCTTTCATTACCACCATTGGATAGAATTGGTGTTGCTGGCATAAACCATAAATTGCTTATGTAGTTATAAATTCTTTGTGCATGCAAATTGCTATCAGCATAAGTGCTTGCAACACGAGCAAATAAATCTTGATGAAATTCATTTTGACCTAAATATCTATCAGTTAAAGTAGCTTTACCAAAATTAGTCAATTTATTATTTTTTGATCGGTCGATTTTTATGGTTATTCCTTTATCGTTTTGAAAAAGTTCTGTCTGATTGGTTAATGAGAATAAATCGGGTTTTCTATCATTTTTTTTATGTTGATGCACAAAATTATCTTTCGGACTAATTTTTTCGACAGCTTTCTCTATTGCTGAAGATAGGTTTCTATTCATAAAGTATGCTTATTATTAAGTATTTGTGTAAAAACAACTACATGTTGTATGCACTATAAATTGATATACTACATGTTTTAACATATCAATAGAACATTATATGAACGTTAATAAAATTGCAATATTAATAATTAAGTACTGCTAAAGAGATAATAATATTAGATAAATTATAATGTCTAAAACTGAAACAGCTCACATAAATCCATATGGATTCAGGGAATACGATGCACGCTGGCTTTATCCAAAAGACATCAATCAAGAAGGCATAAAAAATGTTGGCCGAGGACTAGGTTCACAAATAATTTCTAAAACAAATCAATCGCCAAGAGTGATCATTGGACATGATTATAGATCATACAGCGAAGAAGTAAAAAAAAAACTTGTTGAAGGACTAGTTGATACTGGATGTAATGTTGAAGATATAGGTTTAGCTCTATCTCCAACTGCTTATTTTGCTCAATTTAACCTCGAAGCAGACGCCGTTACAATAGTTACGGCAAGCCATAATGAAAACGGATGGACCGGAATAAAAATGGGTATCGAAAAAGGATTAACTCATTCACCAGCCGAAATGGATGAATTAAAAAAAATTGTCTTAAATAAAAATTTTATAAATGGAAAAGGATCTTATAAAAAAATTAAAGGGTTCAAAGAAATATATATTAACAATTTAATAAAAAATAAAATAAAGAAAAAGCTTAAAATTGTTGTAGCATGCGGTAATGGCACTGCTGGTATATTTGCTCCAAAAGTATTTAAAAAAATCGGGTGCGAAGTTGTTGAATTAGATTGTAATCTTGATTATAATTTTCCAAAATACAACCCCAATCCTGAAGATATAAAAATGCTAGAAGCTATTGGTAAATCGGTTAAAGATAATAAAGCAGATATTGGTTTTGGTTTTGATGGAGATGGCGATAGAGTTGGAATAATTGACAATAATGGAAATGAAATATACTCAGACAAAATTGGCTTACTTATAGCAAGAAACTTAGCACCAAATCACAAAAAAAGTAAATTTATTGTTGATGTGAAGTCAACTGGATTATTTGCAAAAGATAAAATCCTTTTGGAAAATAATTGTGAAACTATTTATTGGAAAACAGGCCACTCACACATTAAAAGAAAAGTCAATGAAGTGAAGGCTTTAGCGGGTTTTGAAAAAAGTGGTCACTTCTTTTTTAATCAACCTCTTGGTTATGGTTATGATGATGCTATTAATTCTGCGATTCAAGTATGCCATTTATTAAATAACAGAAATGAAAAAATTTCTGAAATAATAAATGAACTACCCAAAACTTATCAATCTCCTACTATGGCTCCTTTTTGTAAAGATGAAGAAAAATATCAAGTTGTCCAATCCTTAGTTAAAAAAATAGAAAATTTAAAAGCCAACAACACGAAAATAGATAATCAGTCAATTACCAATATATTAACAGTAAATGGTATACGTTTTTCTTTTGAGGATGGCTCTTGGGGCTTGATTAGAGCTTCTTCAAATAAACCTTCATTAGTAGTTGTTACCGAAAGCCCATCATCTGATAAAAGAAAAAAGAAAATATTTGAATTTATTGATAAACTTTTAAATGAAACTGGTAAAGTTGGTGAATACGATCAAAAAATTTAAAAAGAAAAATACTCATAAAATAATTTACAAGATACAATAAAAAGATAAATGCCAAGCAACTTCCCAATAAGTTCTATATCAAATTTATGAACTGTTTTTGCGCCAATCTTTGCCATAAATGTTGTAATTGGTGCAAAAATTAAAAATGCTGGTACATTTACAAATCCTAGACTTGATGGAACATTAATATTAAGATAACTGCCTGAAATCACAAAACCTATTGCCCCGATTAAAGCAATTAAGAATCCGACAGCTGCTGAGGTACCGATGGCAATTTTAATTGGATAGCCAAACATTTTTAGTACTGGAGTATTAATAACTCCCCCTCCGATCCCCATAGGGGCAGACAAAAAGCCTGACAAAAAGCCACAAATAACTCTATAAATTAAATTTATTTTTCTTGGTGTAGGATTAATTTTTTCTTTTCCCGTCAAAAAATAGAGAGAAAAAAACATGGTCATAATTGAAAAAAACAATATTAAACTAGATGTCTTTAAGCTAATTGCAAATATAGTTCCAAGCGCAACTCCAATAGCAACAAAGACTCCAAAAGTTTTAACAATACTAAGTTCAACAGCTTTAAATTTTATATGTGCCATTGTAGATATAATTGATGTTGGAATTATAATTGAAAAAGATGTTCCTACAGCTAAATGCATAATAAATGCTTGTTCTATCCCAGCAAAACTAAATAAATAAAAAAGAACAGGAACCGTTATTAAACCGCCGCCTATTCCAAAAAACCCAGCCATAAAACCAACAACGACCGCAGATACTGCCATTACAGTTAAAATAAATATTATTTGATTTTGATCTAGGCTTTCAAACAACTTATCTGCCTAATGAAGTAGTTTTGCTATTATTTTTAATGTGATCCATTATATGATTCACTTTTTGTAAATCAGCTTCTCTTATACACATGTTTGTGCTTAAATATCTTTTCCAACGAGTCGATCCTTTTTGGCCGTGAAATAAACCGATAGTATGTCTCATTATTTGATTTAACCTTGTTCCTTTATTAGTTTCTTCTTTGATGTAAGGTATCATTTTTTCCATAATTTCAGCTCTTGTAGGAATATTGTAGTTATTAAAAATTTCTTTTTCAACTTCAGCTAAAAAATACGGAGAATGATATGCAGCTCTGCCGATCATAACACCATCTACTTTTTTTAAATGGGTTTGAATTTTATCAATAGAGTCAACTTCTCCGTTTAAAATAATGACATCATTAGGAAAATCTTTTTTAATATTATAAACAAAATTATAGTTTAATGGTGGTATAATTAAATTTTGCTTAGGTGTTAATTTACTTAATATAGCTCTTCTTGCATGGATAATAAATTTTGTTACTCCAGCTTTTTTTATTATTTCAATAAATTTTTTTAAATATTCATAATCTTCTTTGTCGTCAAAACCAATTCTTGTTTTAACTGTCACAGGTAAGCTAGAAGCATTCTTCATTTCACCAACACATTCACCAACTAAATTTGGTTCTTTCATTAGATAAGCACCAAATTTATTTTTTTGAACTTTTTTACTAGGGCAGCCAAGATTTAAATTGATTTCGTCATATCCATAATCAGCAGCAATTTTAGTAGCTGAAGCTAATTCTTTTGGATTCGAACCACCAATTTGTAAAGAAACAGGTTTTTCTAACAAATTAAAATTTAAAAGATTATCTCTATTTCCTTTAATAATTGCGTTAGCAACTATCATTTCTGTATAGAGTTTCACATTTTTGCTTATTAATCTTAAAAAATAACGATCGTGTCTATCTGTGCAATCCATCATTGGTGCAACAGAAACTATCTTTTTCATCATTTAATTTTTGTTTTTTATTATTTGAAGTTAATCTTATTGTTATTCAGATTTATTTTCTGTAGCTAATATATCGGTGTCGATCTGCTTTTCGAGTTCTTCGTTTTTATCTTCTTTTATATTGTCTGAGCTTTTAGTGTAAAGTCTGCTTTTTTCCGGAGCATGTCTTATTCTTTTCGAAGGCAAAATTGCTGTTCCGCTTTTTGAAACTTCCCCTTTATATACTTTGTCAAAATTATCTCCATGCTCTTCATCCAAGTCCTCCAATTTTGATGTTTCTTCTTGTTGTTTTCTAAGCCTGTTGATTGCTGAATCTTCTAGTGCCTTTATAGAAACTTTTCCTTCTCCAATTTCTCTTAATGCAATAACTGTATTTTTATCATTATCTTCTGGTACCAAAGCTGGACCACCTGCATTCAGTTGAGTGCATCTTTCTTTTGCCAGCATTACCAAATCATACTGACTATTAATTTTTTCTAGACAATCTTCTACAGTAATGCGTGCCATAAGATGAGCAATGAATATTAAAAACAAATATTAAAATCAAGTTTTATTTTTTAATATGGTGGGTTTGTATGATTTTTTAAAAATAATTAAAATTAAAATCGATATAGCTGAGTAAAAAGCACATAGAATTGCAATATTTTCAATAGAATAACCAAAATCGATCAAAATTCCAAAAACCGCAGTGGCAAATGCTGTTGAAAAAACCATTAATGAGGTTGTCAAAGCTTTGATGGCACCCAAATAATTTACACCATAAATTTCAGCCCATAACGATGACATAAACAAATTAGTTAAACCATTGGTCATTCCTAAAAGTCCCATAAAAATAAATGCAATATATTCATGATCGAAAAAAATTAATACTATCAAGCTTAATAATAAAGGAGCATTAAGAAATGGCAAAAGTTTCCTGCTTGATAATTTATCAATTAAAAAGCCGGATAATAATAAAGTAACTACTGTGACTAACGAATAAGACATAAAAGCTTTTGCTATTGAATAAGGTCCCCAATTTTTTGATTCAATTATAAAAGATTGATTAATAACCATACCTGTAATTATAAAAGGTGACGCTAGCAAAGTTGGCAAAATTGTATAAAATCTAAAATCCTTTAGTACCTCTTTTCTTGTCCAGCTTTTAACTGATTGAAAATTATTATTTGAGTTAACATATTCTATTTCTCTAGAATAAATCTTTATGTCTTTAGCTGAGAAATAAGAAAACAGAGGTAAAAAGACTAATGTTAATATTGAAATTTGTATCCATAAATCTCGCCAATATAAAAATGACAGCAAATATATTATAATTATAGGCAATAAAAATTCTCCAAGAGACATTCCAAACCAAATATAGCTTAATGCCTTGCCTCTGCTTTTTTCAAAGTATCTTGAAATTGCAGTAGAAGCAGTGTGAGCCATCAAACCCTGTCCGGACAATCTTAAAAAAAATATACCAATAGTTAATAAAATTATTCCATTAACAAATGAAAAAAATAACGCAGCAACAAAAAGAAAAAAAACAACTATAATTGAATAATTTACTAGTTTTAAATCATCAATTTTTTTTCCTAGCCAAATTAGTACGATACTACTACATAATGTCGAAACTGCATAAATTGATCCAAATTGTCCATGTGTAATATTTAATTCTTCTCTAATGCTTGAGTTGAATAACCCTATGAAAAAACTTTGACCAATACATGAAAAAAATGTAAATACAAAACCAAAAATTATTATTTTGAAATTAGATTTAACTATATTTATAATCATCCTATGAGTTGTAAAGTTGCCTTTATTGGTCTTGGTGTTATGGGTTATCCTATGGCTGGATATATATCAAAAGCAGGTCACAATGTAACTGTTTATAATAGAACTAAGAGTAAAGCTGAAAAATGGTCCGAACAATATAAAGGCAAAATCGCTAACACACCTGAAGAGGCTGCAAAAGATTCAGATTTTGTATTTACCTGTGTCGGCAATGATAAAGATTTAAAAGAAGTTTCTATTGGAAAAAATGGAATTTTTAATTCCATAAAAAAAGGCTCAGTATTCATTGATAATACAACTGCATCGGCTACAGTCGCTAGAGAACTTTATAAAAACGCTAAAGTTCATAGTTTTGGTTTTTTAGATGCTCCTGTTTCGGGTGGTCAGGCAGGAGCGGAAAACGGCACACTTACCGTCATGGTAGGTGGTGATAAAGCAGATTTTGATAAAGCAAAAAATATTATTGATTGCTATAGCAAAAAAGTACAGTTGTTAGGACCTTCAGGAAGCGGTCAATTAGCTAAAATGGTAAACCAAATATGTATAGCTGGCCTTGTTCAGGGTTTATCCGAGGCAATAAACTTTGGTTTAAATGCCGGATTAAAAATGCAAGATGTCATTGAAGTAATATCTAAAGGTGCGGCTCAATCATGGCAGATGGAAAATAGATATAAAACTATGATTGATGATAAATTTGAGTTTGGTTTTGCTGTTGATTGGATGAGAAAAGATTTAAAAATAGCACTTGATGAAGCAAAAAAAAATAACTCACCTTTACCCATTACTAAAATAATAGATGGTTATTATGAGGAAGTGCAAAAAATGGGTGGTAATAGATGGGACACTTCTAGCTTAATAAGAAGGTTTAGAAAAAAATAAAATTAAGTGAAAGAAAATAAACCTGATTTCTATAACAATCTAGATAAAGTTTACATAAGAATTTGGGAACTTCTTAAAATTGGACTTTTAGATAGAGATGCTCCTTTTCATATTCCTGTTTTTATTTGTGATCACGATAGTTATGCTGATGGAAGAATGGTAGTGCTAAGAGGCATAAACAAAAAAGACAAAAATTTGTGGTTTCATAGTGATATAAGATCAAATAAAATTAAAACATTAAAAACCAATCCAGTAGCCTCTCTTCTGTTTTATGACAAAAAAGAAAAGGTACAATTAAGAATCATCGGAAAAACAAAAATTAATTATCAAAATAATATTACAAAAAAATCATGGAACAAAACAGTTCATATGAGTAGACAATGTTACCTTGGAGGTAGAGCTCCTGGTTCAAAAGCTTTATCACACACTTCTGGGTTAACTGAAGAAATTGAAAATTATGAATATTCAATAGAAGAAAGTGAAATTGGTTACAAAAATTTTTGTGTTATTGAAACTTTTATAAACTCTATTGAATGGTTATATTTAGCTGCCAAAGGTCATAGAAGAGCCCTCTTTGAATTTAAAGGTAGTTCAACGAAAAAAAAATGGTTAGTTCCTTAAGGTTTTTCTTCAATTGTAAATTTTTGTTTTCAAAAATGTAAATCATGGTTTATTAATGGTAAATTAATGACACTTACTGAAACACCAATTTGCAATTTCGGGGAAAAAGCAAAAGAATTTAATTTGTTATCTACTGCAAATAAAAAAGTAACCTTGGATGAAATTAAGGGAAAAAACGGTACTTTAATTATGTTTATTTGTAATCATTGCCCGTATGTAAAGGCTGTAATCAAAGATGTTGTCGAAGATGTTAATTTTTTGGAAAGCTTGGGTATAAAATCTGCGGCAATAATGTCTAATGATGTAAAAAACTATCCTGAAGATTCTTTTGAAAATATGATGTCTTTTTCAAAATCTTATAATTTTTCCTTCCCTTATTTAATAGATGATACACAAAAAGTAGCAAAAAAATATGGAGCGATCTGTACACCTGACTTTTTTGGTTATAACAAGAACCTTGAACTTCAATACAGAGGTAGAATAAGAGAATTAAAAGATTTAAAACCTGTTACTAAAGGAGAAAGTGATCTCAGAGCTGCTATGAAATTAGTAGCAACTTCCGGAAAAGGCCCTGCCAAACAAATTCCGAGTATGGGCTGTAACATCAAATGGTTTAAATAATGTTTCTGATAGTAACAAGAAACTTTCCGCCAGATGTTGGTGGGATGCAAGTCCTGATGGGAGGCTTAGCTGAAAGCCTTTTGGTTTATGATCGGGTTAAAGTTTTCACATATGATTTTCCAAACTCAACTTTGTATGACGATAAATCAGAAATAAACATTGAAAGAATAAAGGGTATAAAGCTTTTTAGAAAATATAGAAAAGCCAATTTAGTTAATACTTTTATAAGCGAAAATTTAAATATTAAATCAATAATAACTGATCATTGGAAAAGTTTAGAAATATTAAGCGAAAAAAGTGTAAAAAAATGCAAAACTATATGTTTGCTTCACTCAAAAGAGATTAATCATAAAATAGGCACGTTGCTAAATAAACGACTAATAAAAAGTACAGACAAAGCAAATTTTATTATTGCTAATTCAAATTTTACTAAAGAATTAGCTATCAAAGTAGGAATTAATGCATCTAAAATAAGAGTAATCTTTCCAGGAATTCCAAAACCAAAAAAAGTTGATGAAGAATTTAAAATGAAAGCAAAAACATTTTTTAAAGATTCCTTCCCAAAAATTATAACTGTTGCAAGATTAGAAAAAAGAAAAGGTCATGATAAGATTTTAATGACTATAAAAAATCTAAAAGCAAAATTTCCTAATATTAGATATGTATCTATTGGCCATGGTGAAGAAGAAGCCAGCTTAGAAAAATTATCAAAAGAATTATTTATAGAAAAAGAAGTTATTTTTCTAAAAAACATAGATAATAATTTAAAAATTGCATTAATTGAAACATCCGATTTGTTTATAATGCCGTCAAGAATAGAGAAAAAATCAGTAGAGGGTTTTGGAATTTCTTATGTAGAAGCTGCATCGTATGGTGTTGGTTCGATAGGAGGTAAAGATGGTGGTGCCTCCGATGCCATAACACATAATAAAACTGGATTAATTTGTAATGGTAATGAGTTGGATGCAATTTATGAAAGTGCTGTTTATTTTTTATCAAACAACAGATTTACTAAATTTGGTCAAGCAGCCAAGGAATTTTCTGAAAATTTTCACTGGAATAAAGTTGTAAAGAAATATTTAAAATTAATTAATGAGTAATTAATTCTAATTTACTCTTTATTTTTGAATATACAATTTCAGCTGTCAGATTATTTAAATCGTTAACGGTCAAAACTTTAAATTTGTCTGTTTCTATTGAAACTTTTTTTGCTGTAGTGTGATAACCAAATAAAACTAATCCTTTCGCACCTAAATGAGCAGCCATATGTGCCGGACCTGTGTCGTTAGCTATAACGAAACTTGATTTTTTTATTAAACCAGCTAGTTCCATAATGTCCAGAGAACTATTGTTATTTAAAAACGATATAGCATTAATTTTTTTTGCTTTTTCGATCTCACTTGAACTTGGAGCAATTACAATTTCCAATTTTTTGTGTTTTGATTTGATGATCCCAATAAGTTCATTATAATATGGCCACTGTTTATGGGATAATTGTGGTGAACTAAATGGAAAAATTAAAATAAATTTATTACCTAAAAACTTGTTTACTACTTGATCCACATTTCTGCATGCCCAAGAAAAATCAGGTTTTAAAGTATATTTAGTTACTATGTTTGAATTATCCAATTGAATTTTAAATCTTTCCAATACAGGATATTCATCAAAATCATCTTTCTTTTCTCCTTTTTTCAAAACCGTGCTTGTACTGCTCCAGTTTGAAATTTTCAATAAACGTTTTTTATAAAAAGTTGTTCGTGATGAATTCTGTAAGTCATAAACTTGAGAGAAATTAAACTTCTCTATCATCCTTTTTAGTTTTAGAAGATAAAAAATATTCCATCTGGGTAATCTTTTATCAACCAAAACTCCATCAATATGAGGACAATTACTCAAAAGTTCAGCGTACGGAAGTGTGGTCAAAATGAAAATTTTATCATTCTTAAGAGTTTCTCTAATATCTCTAAATACACCACTAATTTGTGCTATATCACCTAATGAGCCATGTTTAATAATCAATATGTTTGACATCGGATATTTAAATTTAGTAAATCAGTTTTATCATAGAAAATGACTATTGAATCTAAAAAAATTCTATCAGAAATATCGGTTGGAGAATTATTAGATAAAATGAGCATTTTAGAAATTAAACTTGAAAAAATAAAAAATGAAGAAAGTAGAAAAAAAATAGATCAAGAATACCAAATGTTAAAAGAGCTTCAAAAATCAAAAATAGAGATGACGAATGAAATAGAAACTTTATTTAAAAATATTAAAAAAGTTAACTCAAATCTTTGGAACATTGAAGACAAAATTAGAATCTGTGAAAAAAATAAAGATTTTAGTCAAGATTTCATTGAACTTGCTAGAAGTGTTTATTTTAATAATGACAAAAGATCAAAGATTAAAAGCAAGATGAACAAAATTTCTGGTTCGAATATTAAAGAAATAAAACAATACGTTAATTATTAGTTATAATCATATTTTTTTTCTAAAAATTTTATAAAGTTATGTATTATAAAAGTCATCAACAAATATATACTTCCGGCAACTATAAACACTTCAACAGGCCTAAAAGTCGTAGATATTATATGTTTTGCCACACCAGTAAGATCAAGTAAAGTTACGGTGCTTGCTAAAGAAGTTCCTTTTAACATTAGTATCATTTCATTTCCATAAGCTGGTAGAGACTGCTTAATTGCTATAGGAAGTTTAATTTTAAAAAAAGTATTTATTTTATTAATTCCTAATCCCTTTGCTGCTTCCAAAATGCCTATATTTACAGTTTCAAAAGCGGATCTAAAAATTTCTGATGAATATGCTCCCGTATTTAAAGTAAAAGCAATAATTGCACATGAATAAGGTTCTTTTAATACAATCCAAAGCATAGACTCTCTTATCCACTCTACTTGTCCAAGTCCAAAATATATAATGAAAATTTGAACTAATAATGGAGTCCCTCTTAAGATGTAAGAATAATAATAAGATATAAAATAAAGTAATTTATTTTTACTTGTTCTTAATAATGCAAAAAAAATACCGACAAAAAGACCAAAGAACAATGACAGTATTGTTAATTCAATTGTTAATTTTGTTGCGTTAAGTAACCTTGGAAGACTTTCTAACATTAAATCCATTTAATAACCTTTGCTATAATGTTTTTCTAAACTATTAAATAATTTCAAACTCAAAAAAGTTAAAAATAAATATAACACTGCTGCAAACGAATAGAAGAATAGAGGATCTCTTGTTGAGCCAGCAGCTATATAAGATTGTCTCATAATCTCAACCAAACCAGTGACTGAAATTAATGATGTATCCTTTAAAGTAATTTGCCAAACATTGCTTATATTTGGTAGAGCTAATCTCAGCATTTGAGGAATTATTACTTTAAAATAATAAATTTTTTTCTTAAATCCTAAAACTTCCGAAGCTTCAAATTGACCTCTATCAATTGATTGAACAGCTCCCCTAAAAACTTCTGTTGAATAAGCTCCTGATATGATTCCTATTGATATTGCACCAGTTATAAAGGCATTTACCTCAATATAACCATTATAGCCAAATATTTTAGCCACGTACATAACGGCAGCGCTACTTCCAAAAAAAAACAGATAAATTACTAAAAGTTCAGGTACTCCCCTAAATACAGTTGTGTAAAAGCTGCCAATTAAATTTAGCGCTTTTATTTTTGATAATTTAA
>CAJXBA010000017.1 GCA_913050185.1 uncultured Pelagibacteraceae bacterium | reverse complement strand
TGCTCGGAATTAATCAAACAGTTGTCTTTGCATTATTTATGGTAATTATTGGAGCTTTTATTGGAACAGAAGATTTAGGACAATATATTATGAAAGCTTTATCAGACTTAAAAGGAGGAGGTAAAGCACTGATCCTTGGTCTATGTGTTGCATTTATTGGTTTAGCTGTTGATAATTTAATTCGTACTTGGGCAAACAAACGAAAAAAATTGTTAGGATTAGAAGAATATTAAATGTCCAATTTTAATTGGGGTTACCCAAACACAGTGTGGTTTGGAAATGGCAGAATCAAAGATTTACCGAAAGCCTGCAAAATATTAAAAATTAATAAACCTTTATTAGTCACTGATAAAGATTTAGTAAAAACTAAAATGGTTCAAGAGACTCTTGAAATAAATAAAAGGGCTAATTTATTAACTTCGGTTTTCTCAGATTTAAAAGGTAATCCACTTGGCAGTCATGTAAAAAGGGGTGTCGAAATATTTAAAAATGGAAATTACGATGGTATCATTGCTTTTGGCGGCGGTAGCAGTTTAGATGTAGGAAAATCAATTGTATTGCAAGCATCTTTGAATAGACCACTTTGGGATTTTACTGATGGAGGTTCTTTTTGGATTGAGAGAAAATTTTCTGAATCAATGGCTGTAAACCGAATTAGCAATTCTGATAACATAGTGCCAACCATAGCTATTCCTACGACCGCAGGAACAGGATCTGAAACATCAAGAGCCGCGGCCATAATTAATGATGAAACTAAAGTTAAAAAAATTATTTTTCATCCAAGAATGCTACCAACTCTAACGATTCTTGATCCAAAATTAACGGTTGGCATGCCTCCGTTTTTAACAGCAGTTACTGGCATGGATGCTTTTGCTCATAACCTTGAGGCTTATTGTGCTCCAGGTTTTCATCCAATGGCCGATGGTATAGCGCTTGAGGGCATGTTGTTAATAAAAAAATGGTTGGAAATTGCAGTTAAAGAAAGAGAAAATTTAGAAGCAAGAGCTAACATGCTTGCATCATCGAGCATGGGTGCCACTGCTTTTCAAAAAGGCTTAGGAGCAATTCATTCCCTAAGTCATCCTGTTAATTCTATGTTTGATGTACACCATGGTTTATCCAATGGTATTTTTATGCCCTATGTTCTTACTTTTAATCGGTCAACAATAGAGAATAAAATTGCCAAACTTAGCGGGTATCTTGAATTAAAAAAAGCCTCATTTAATTCATTTGTTGATTGGGTTTTGGATTTACGTAATAAGATAAAAATTCCTCACAAGCTATCAGAATGCGTTGAAATAACTGGTACGGATATAGAAAAACTATCTCCTATGGCTCTTAACGATCCATGTACTTATGATAATCCTAGAAAGATTACATTAAACGATACGAAGTTATTGTATCAATACAGCGTGGAAGGTAAGTTGTTTTAATTTTTATGAAAGATTTAAAACTACTTATAGTCGAGGGCAATACAAAGGAAGAAAATTCTAATTTCATTCAAGCAGGTTGTTGTCCCCAATCAGAAAATTTTAGTCAACATATAAGAATTTACGAACCCAATTCAGAAATGGATGTTGTTGAACCATGTAATGATGACGATTGTATATCAAAAGTTATTTCATCGTTAAAAAAATACAACGGTATAATTTTAACGGGAAGTACATTGCGAATAAATGAGAACTGTAAATCGGTTAGGAAGCAGATTGAGTTTGTAAAGAAATGTCTAGAACATAGAAATTATTTTTTTGCTGCCTGCTGGGGTTTACAGGTAACAGTAACAGCCGCAGGGGGGAAATGTAGAGTGGCTCCTAACGGCGCACATACCGGAATAGCACAAAACATTGAACTAACTGAGGCTGGAAAAAAACATAAACTTTACTATTCGAAGCCACAAAAGTTTACTGCACCAGCTTTTAATTTTGATGAAGTTGAAATTCCTCCAAAAAACTCTGTCTTATTAGCAAGTGACACAATTAACAAATTTGGAGCAATACACTTTACCGCAGGAAACTCAGAAATTTGGGGTTTGCAATATCATCCCGAGATACCTTATTCGTATATGATTAAGTTGCTAAAACATCGAAAAAAAAGACTGTTAGATGCAAAAACTTTTAAAAATGAAGAAGAAATTAATCAACATATAGATTTAATCACTAAGGAAGAATCAACTACAAATGATATCAGTCGTACTTTGGAATTAAAAAATTGGCTAGGCTATTTAAAAACAAAAATTAATGGATGAAATAAACTCAAAACAAGATTTAATAAATTTTTTTGAAAATGGTTGTAAAAAAGAAAGTGAAATCAAAATCGGTGTAGAACATGAAAGATTTATATTTGATAAAAATTCTAACAAAAGAATTAATTTTGAAACGACATCAAAAATTCTTAATTTTTTAACAAAATTTGGTTGGAAAACCATAGAGGAAAATATGAACGTTGTAGCTCTATCAAGAAATAGACAAAAAATTACCTTAGAACCCGGTAATCAAATAGAGCTTTCGGGAGCTAAACTTAATTCCATTCATCTTGTATGCGAAGAGTCCTATAAATTTTTGAATGAGTTGAAAAGAGCGTGTTCAAATTTTGATTTAAAAATGATGTCTGTAAGTTATGACCCATTAACAAATTTAGAAAAAGTTCCTAAAACTCCAAAGCAAAGATATGAGATTATGACTGAAGAAATGCCGAAAAATGGAAAATTAAGTTTACATATGATGTACCAAACGTGTGGTACACAAATAAATTTAGACTATACTTCTGAAAAAGATTTTATAAAAAAATTTAAATTAAGCTCATTTTTAGTTCCTCTGTCGATAGGAATTTTTGCAAATTCTCCCATAAAAGAAAAAAAGCTAAGTGGTTATTTATCCTACAGATCAAAAGTATGGCAAAATACTTCGAGGGCTGGGTTACCGAAGATTTTCCTAGAAAACTTAGATTTTGAAAAATATACAGATATGGCTATTAACATGCCTCTATTATTTGTTCTTAACAACTCTAATTATCTTAAAGGTGAAGGCAAAACATTCAAAGATTTTATGGAAGGAAAACTTGAAACATTAAATGGTAGAAAACCTAAAATTAAAGATTTTGATAACCACTTAACAACAATCTTTACTGAAGTTCGTTTAAAGAGATTTATTGAAATTAGATCACTAGATACGTGCGAATGGGATTGTCATTGTAGCGGTCCAGCATTTTATGCTGGCTTACTTTATGGAAGTTTGAACGAGGCTTTCCATATCATCGACAAATGGGATGCTATAGAAGTGCTCAATGCTTATAAAGATGTTCTCAAAAAAGGTTTAAATACAATTATCAATAATAAAACATTATTGGAGTGGGGAAAAATATTTTTGGAACTAGCTCAAGAGGGCCTTGAGAAAAGATCAATCAAAAATAATACGGGAAAGGATGAATCAATTTTTTTACGTAATATTGAAAATATCTTGAACAATAACAAATCAAGAGCTTTCGTTACGATTGAAAAATTTAAAAATAATAATAATTTAGAATTTTTATATGAAAAAAACTAAAACTATTGCAATTCAAGGCGATCGTATTCAATCGATTAATAAAAAAACTGACACAACTTTATTATTAGCTTTAGAGGCTCAGAGAAGAAATTATAAAATTTATTATTATGAAACAAGGAATCTTACTTACCACAACGGAAAAATTTATGCTCTAAGCAAGGAAATCGAATTTAACGAAAACAAAAAAAAGTTTTATTTTATAAAGAAAAAAAAATTATTAGATCTTTCAAAGACTAACTTTGTTTTGATGAGGCAGAATCCTCCTTTCAATATGGATTATATTACAGCAACATTTTTATTAGAAAAAATATCAAACAAAACTCAAATAGTTAACAATCCTGTGGCAGTTAGAAATATGCCAGAAAAACTTTATTCTATTGATTTCTTAAAATTAATGCCTCCTACAATGTTTACTAGAAACGTTGCTGAAATTGAAAAATTTAAAAAACAATATAAGAAAATAGTAATTAAACCAACACACGGTTATGGCGGCAAAAATATTCTTTTTATCAATAAAAATATAAACAAAACAAAAATATCTAATTACTTAAAAAAACATGATCATGTAATGGTTCAAAAATTTATTCCTCAAATTAAATTTGGAGATAAACGAATTTTTATTATTGGTGGAAATATTAAAGGGGCAATAAAAAGAGTTCCAAAAAAGGGCTCTATTGTAAGCAACTTGGGACAGGGTGGAACAGCAGTTAAAACCATTTTGACAAAAAAAGAGCTTCGTATTGCAAAAATTGTAGCTTCAAGTTTAAAAAGAAATAATATTGTTTTTGCAGGTATTGATTTAATATCTGATTATTTAACGGGTGATATTAATATTACATCACCAACTGGTTTAAAAAATTTTAAAGATTTAACAGGAAAAAATTTAGCTATTGATTTTTGGAACTATTTAGAAAAAAATAAATAGAAATTAAAATAATCCTTCTACATCACCTTTATCATTTAGCTTGATAGAATTAGCAGCGGGCACTCTAGGAAGACCGGGCATTATCATGATTGTACCACATAGCACAACAATAAATTCTGCTCCACTTGATAATTTTACTTCTCTAATTGGTAACACGTGTTCCATAGGAACTCCTTTTAAATTAGGATCAGATGAAAAACTGTATTGTGTTTTTGCAATGCAAACAGGAAATTTACCAAAGCCATCTTCTTCCATTTTTCTAAGCTGATCTCGAACTTTAGTATCCGCAACCACCTCGCTTGCACCATAAATTTCTTTTGCAATTTTTTCGATTTTTATCCAAAGAGATGTATCAGCGGTGTATAAAAATTTGAAATTGTCTTTCTTTGCTCTTTTACAATGCTCCACAACATTCTTAGCAAGATCTTTTATTCCTTCACTACCCTTTGCCCAATGCATACAAAGATTTACATTGACATTGAGTTTTGCGCAAAATTCTTCAATTACTTTAACTTCTTTATCCGTGTCAGTAATAAAATGGTTTATTGCAACAATAACTTCTAAGCCAAATTTTTTAACATTTTGAATATGCCTTTCAAGATTAGGTAAACCTTTTTTTAAGGCTTCAATATTTTCTTTTTTTAAACTTTCTTTTTTTTCTCCACCGTGCATTTTTAGCGCTCGTATTGTAGCGACTAATACGACACAACTTGGTTTAATATTTGCTTTACGACATTTAATATTTAAGAATTTTTCAGCACCAAGATCTGCACCGAAACCCGCTTCAGTTACAACATAATCAGATAATTTTAATGCGGTCTTTGTTGCAATGATAGAATTACAGCCATGGGCAATATTTGCAAAAGGTCCCCCATGAATAATAGCGGGATTGTTTTCAAGTGTTTGTACAAAATTTGGTCTAATGGCTTCTTTTAATAAAACGGTCATAGGCCCATGTGCATTTAAATCTTTTGCATAAATTGGTTTTTTATCTCTTGAATATGCAACTGTAATATTTCCAATTTTTTTTTCTAGATCTTTTAAATTGTTAGTTAAGCAAAAAATTGCCATGATCTCTGATGCTACAGTAATATCGAAGCCGTCTTCTCTTGGAAAACCATTGGCTATACCACCAAGACCAATATTTATTGAACGAAGCGCACGATCATTTAAATCAACAACTCTTCTCCAAACAATTCTTCTAACATCAATATCTAACTTGTTTCCCCAATAAATATGATTATCAATCAGTGCTGATAAAAGATTATGGGCAGAAGTGATTGCATGAAAATCGCCTGTGAAATGTAAATTGATTTGTTCCATAGGAACAACTTGCGCATACCCACCTCCCGCAGCACCACCTTTCATTCCAAAAGAGGGTCCAAGACTTGGTTCTCGTAAACAAACAATTGATTTTTTTCCTATTTTATTTAACCCATCACATAATCCCACAGAAGTTGTGGTTTTCCCTTCGCCTGCAGGTGTTGGAGTAATAGCTGTAACTAAAATTAAATTACTATTTTTTTCTTTTAATTTATCGATATAACCTAAATTTAATTTAGCGATATGACGCCCCATAGGACTGAAAGCTTCGGGATTGTCAGGCACGCTAAGTTTTGTAAATATATCATTGATGGGCTGCATTTTTGCTGCTCTCGCAATTTCAATATCAGACTTTATATTGCTCATCGGCACTCCTATATCCAAAAAAGCATATTATGTACACATTATATTGTTAAAGTCTTTTACAATTTATTAGGGTTATATAAGATTATAGCAATGCAAAGATATTCCATATTTAGTCTAATTAAAAATGCGTTTAGCAACCATGAAAATTGGGATGTTGCATGGAAAGACCCCGAGCCCAAAAAAGAATACGATGTTGTAATTGTAGGAGGGGGAGGTCATGGACTTGCTACAGCATACTATTTGGCAAAGGAGCACAGTATTACCAATGTAGCAATTTTAGAAAAAGGTTGGATTGGCGGAGGTAATGTTGGAAGAAATACAACAATACTTAGATCAAATTATATGTGGGATGCTAATGGTCTTTTTTATGAATATGGAATGAAACTTTGGGAAAATTTATCTCAAGAATTAAATTATAATGTTATGTATTCCCCAAGAGGAGTTATCAACCTTGCTCATTCTGATGCTCAATTAAATACATTCGCACGAAGAGGTAATTCAATGAGGTTAAATGGAATTGATGCAGTAATGTTAAATAGAGAAGAATTAAAGAAAATGATACCTTTTGCAGATTTTTCTTCAGCACGATTCCCAATTTTTGGTGGCTTGATGCAGCCACGAGGCGGCACAGCAAGACATGATGCTGTTGCCTGGGGTTATGCTAGAGGAGCGGACTCCATGGGAGTAGATATAATTCAACATTGTGAAGTTACCGGATTTAATGTTCAAAATGGAAAGATACAAGGGGTACAAACTACACGAGGTAATATTAAAACAAAAAAAATAGGATTATGTGTAGCAGGCAACACTTCTTTATTAGCAGCAAAATTAGATATGAAATTGCCCATCGAATCTCATGTTCTTCAAGCGTGTGTGTCTGAACCTGTAAAACCTTTTCTTGATCATGTTGTTACATTTGGAGCAGGCCATTTTTATTGCAGTCAATCAGACAAAGGAGAAATGGTTATGGGTGGAGACTTGGATGGTTACAATAGTTATGCTCAAAGGGGAAATCTTCCAACACTTCAACACGTATTATCAGAAGGGTTAGCAATGTTTCCAAATATAAGCAGACTAAAAATGTTAAGAACGTGGGGCGGTATTATGGATATGTCCATGGATGGATCACCCATAATAGACAAAACTCATATTGAGGGAGTTTATTTAAATTGTGGCTGGTGCTACGGAGGGTTTAAAGCAACACCCGTATCAGGATGGACATTTGCTTATACAATTGCTCAAGATAGACTTCATGAACTAAATTCGAAATTTAAATTAAATAGATTTAACACTGGACACCTTATTGATGAAAAAGGAACTGCCACAAAAGTTTGGTTAGGATAAAAAATGTTGGAAATTAAATGTCCATACTGTGGAAAGAGATCTCAAAATGAATTTTCTTATGGAGGAGATGCAAATCTTAAAAGACCCGAATTGGGAAAAGAGGTGTCTGATAAAGTTTGGGATGATTTCGTATATTATAGGTCTAATCCCAAGGGAAAACATTCTGAATTATGGCATCATGTTTCAGGTTGCAGGCAATGGTTTAAGGTTTCCAGAAATACAGCAACACATGAAATTTTTAAAACTTCAAAATTAGATGAGGAATTATAACAATCTACCATGTCTCAGCTGTACAGATTAAATAAAGATGGTTATATCAATAGAGATAAGAAAATTTCTTTTGTTTTTAATGGAAAAAAATATTTTGGTTATGAAGGCGATACACTCGCTTCTGCATTGCTAGCTAATGGAGTTCATTTAATCGGACGAAGCTATAAATATCACAGACCTAGAGGGTTATTTGGAGCAGGTGTTGATGAACCCAACGCCAAAGTTCAATTATATAGAGGAACGGAAACGGAACCCAATGCCAATGTAACCGAAGTCGAACTAGTTGAGGGACTTGTAGCAAAAAGTCAAAATTGTTGGCCTTCAGTTTATTTTGATTTTGGTGCAATAAATAATTTTCTAAATAAATTTTTTCCTGCTGGTTTTTATTACAAGACATTTATGTGGCCAAAGAATTTCTGGTATAAAGTATACGAACCAATTATCAGAAAAATAGCAGGTTTGGGTGTGGCTCCACTTACACCCGATAAGGATAGGTACGAACACAAATACGAGCATTGTGATGTTTTGGTTGTTGGTTCTGGCCCCTCAGGATTAGGGAGCGCTTTGTCAGCTGGTAAAAATGGAGCTCGTGTTATCTTGGCAGAAGATAAGCCTCGGTTTGGCGGCAGTTTGCTAACAGATGAAGTTACGATTGGAAATAAAAAAGGAAATGAGTGGGCTAATGAAGTGATTTTACAACTTAAATCCATGCCGAACGTAACCGTAAAAAATAGATCACAGGTTTTTGGTTATTATGATCATAATATGATGGTTATGTTTGAAAGAACAAAAGATCATGTTGAAAATCCAAAAAAATTTACACCAAGACAAAGACTTTGGTATATACGCGCAAAAGAAATTATTATTTCTACAGGATCAATAGAACGCCCATTAGTTTTTGCTAACAATGATAGACCGGGAATATTACTAGCTTCGGCCGCTAAGGAATATATGAAAGTTTATGGAGTTCTTGTAGGCAATAAACCAATAATCTTCACAAACAATGACAGTGCTTATGAAACTGCAATAGAATTTAAAAAAAATGGAATTAATCCAATTATTGTTGATACGAGAGAAAGTTCAGATAATTCAGTTGTAAAAGAAGCAAAAAATTTAAATATAGAAATTAAATTTTCCTGTGGATTGGCAAATACCAGGGGTTACAGAAGGGTAAATTTAGCCACAATTGGGAAGTTCAATAGCGATAAATCTGGCTATGAAAAGCTAGAAAATATTTCTTGCGATTGTGTCTGTGTATCAGGAAACTGGACGCCAACTATCCATCTTTCTTCTCAATCAGGCAACAAATTAAAATACAATGATGCACTTAACGCATTTATACCCAACCAACAAAAACAGAATGAAACCACCATTGGATCAGCGAAAGGATCAATGACTCTAAAACAATCTCTAGAAGAAGGTTTTAGCAAAGGTTTTGAATTATCAAATAAAATAACTAATAATAATTTAAAAAATACAGCGCCAACATCTAATGAAAGAAACTATGGTCAGCATGATAAATTTTGGTGCATGCCACTTCCAAAGAAAAAAAATTATAAAAGATTTGTAGATTTTCAAAATGATGTTGCTGTTTCAGATATAGAACTAGCCATACGAGAAGGATTTAGATCTATTGAACACATTAAAAGATATACGACTTTAGGGATGGCAACCGATCAGGGCAAAACAAGCAATTTAAATGGTTTGCAGTTGGTTTCAAATATAGAAAGAAAAATTGTTCCAGAAGTGGGTCACACAACCTTTAGACCACCTTATACACCGGTCACCATCGGAACTATTGTCGGACGAGAAGTGGGCAAACACTATCGTCCAACAAGAAAATCACCGATGCATGAATGGCATGAAAAAAATAATGCGGTATTTGTTGATGCGGGATTATGGTTAAGACCTAGATATTATAAACAAGAAAAAGAGACTTTGCTTGAAGCTTCAACTCGCGAAGCAATCAATGTGAGAAAAAATGTGGGTGTTTGTGATGTTACTTCTTTAGGAAAAATAGATATCAAAGGTCCAGATTCAGCTGAATTTTTAAATAGAGTTTACACTAATGCGTGGATGAAACTACCAATAGGTAAAGCAAGATATGGTGTAATGTTGCGTGAAGATGGAATTGTTTTTGATGATGGAACCACGACCAGAATTGCAGAAAATCATTATCATATGACAACTACAACAGCCCAGGCGGTAAATGTTCTGGCACATCTGGAATATTATTTACAAGTAGTCTGGTCGGAATTAAATGTTAACGTAGTTTCAACTACAGAACAATGGGCAGGCGCTGCACTAGCAGGCCCTAACTCTAGAAATTTGTTGAGCAAACTTTTTCCTGAAAATGATGTTTCAAATGAAAATTTTCCATTTATGGGATATATGGAATCAGAATTGTTTGGTGTCCCGGCAAGAATATTTAGAATTTCATTTTCAGGTGAATTGGCCTACGAGATAAATGTACAGTCTAGTTATGGAATATTTATGTGGGAAAAAATAATTGAATTAGGTCAAGAAATGAACATTGAGCCCTATGGTACGGAGGCACTTTCAACTTTAAGAATAGAAATGGGTCATGTGGCTGGATCGGAAATCGATGGCAGAACAATTTCTTACGATCTCTCACTAGAAGGAATGTTGAGTAAAAAAAAAGATTTTATAGGCAAAAGGTCTTTAATTAGAGAGGCATTTACAAATCCGAAAAGAGAAAAAATTGTTGGGTTAATTCCCTTGGATCAAAAAACAATGATTCCCGAAGGTTCACATTTAGTTAAAGATGGCAATGCAACTTTACCGAACCCAAAACTTGGGCATGTATCAGCGTCTTGTTGGAGTGCTGAATATAATAACCCTTTTTCTCTAGCCATACTTCAAGATGGAAAAAATAAAATAGGAGAAAAACTTTTCGCGGTTTCGCCACTAAAAAACAGAAATATTGCAGTAGAAGTTGTGTCATCGCATTATGTTGATCCAAAAGGGGAGAGGGTAAGATCATGACAGGAGTTTCGTCTTTGCAATCTTTTCATAAAAAAGGTTTATTTGGAGATCATCATAAAAAAAATGAAAGTAGTTTACTTAAAATTTCTGAAATAAAAGGATTATCAATAGTTCAAATAGCGCAATATAAGAGGTCAAAAATTCAGTTGAAAGAAATACAGATAGATGGAGTTAAATTTCCATTATCAAGCCCAAATGTAGAATATAATGAAAAAACAAGAATTCTTTGGAGTGGTCCAAAAACATGGCTAATTGTATCAAGCAAAAAGAGTATAGATCAAGCGATCCAAGAAAAATGCAGTAGTGAAAATTTCGCTGTTACAGACATTTCGCATTCTAGGGCAGTGATTCAAATTAAAGGTTTTAAAGCTGGGGAAATCTTAAAAAAAGGATGCCCAATTGATTTTAATAATTTTAAAAGAAATAATTGCGCGGGAACAATATTTCAAGGGATTAATATCGTCATTGACAAAACAGAAGATGAACCAGAAACATTTAATCTTTTTGCTTTAAGAAGTTTTGGTGAATCTTTTTATCATGATATTGCCGATGCTGCATTAGAATATGGCTATGTTGGAATTTAATTTTGATTACTTATTTTTTTACTAAGAAAAATTAAAACTGATCAGTTTCGGTAGAATCTTTCATAGCAGTAGTAGAACTTTTACCAGATGTAATGGTATTAGATATTAAGTCGAAGTATGATGTACCAACTTCTCTTTGATGTTTGGTGGCGGTGTAACCTTCTTTTTCACTTTCAAATTCTTGTTGTTGTAACTTCGAATAAGCGGTCATTCCATGTTGTTTATATTTTTTGGCTAAATCAAAAACGGCATAATTCTGAGCATGAAAACCTGCTAGTGTAATAAATTGAAACTTATAACCCATACTGCCAATCTCTTTTTGAAAAATTTGTATTTCTTTATCCGATAGATTTTTTTTCCAATTAAACGATGGTGAGCAATTATAAGCTAATAGTTTATCAGGAAATCTTTTATGAATAGCTTCAGCAAAATTTTTTGCTTCATCAAGATTTGGCTTAGCAGTTTCACACCAAATTAAATCACTGTAGGGAGCATATGCCAGACCTCTAGAAATTGCTTGTTCTAATCCTTCCTTAACATAATAAAATCCTTCAGGAGATCTTTTTCCAGTTAAGAATGGTTTGTCATTTTCGTCAACATTATTTGTAATCAGTTTTGCTGCATTTGCGTCTGTTCTTGCTAAAATGATTAACGGCACTCTCATTATATCAGCTGCAAGCCTTGCGGATTTTAAATTTCTGATCATTGTTTGTGTTGGTACCAAAACTTTTCCACCCATATGACCACATTTTTTTTCTGAAGCAAGTTGATCTTCAAAATGAACTGCAGCTGCTCCAGCCTTTATAAATTTTTTTGTTAATTCAAATACATTTAGTGGACCACCAAATCCAGCTTCACCATCAGCCAAAATTGGCATCTGGTAGTCTACTTTATCTTTTTCATCTATTTTACCTTCGATAATTTCCAGATGTTGAATTTGATCTGCTCTTATTAAAGCATTATTCATTGCCTCTACCAATTTAGGGGCGCTATCATAAGGATATAAACTCTGATCTGGATACATTTCTCCAGCGCTGTTTGCGTCAGCAGCAACCTGCCAACCACTTAAATAAATTGCTTTCAAACCTGCTTTTGCATGTTGGACCGCTTGATTTCCTGACAGTGATCCTAGTGTTTTTACGTATGGTTCGGAATTTAATAAATTCCAAAGTTTTTTCGATGAAGATTTGCAGAGGGTATATTCAATGTCGAATGTACCTCTTAGCTTTTCAACATCTTTTTCTGAGTAATCCCTTCTTATTCCTTCAAATCTTTTGAGATCAAAAGACAAGTTTCCAGCTTTCATTTTTGTTGTCACTTTAAAATTATAATAATCAGGTGATTCTATTCTGAGTCTGCTTGAATATCGTTCATTCCTGAGCTTCCCCAATCCTGATCATCTTCTTTTACATACACTCCAGGTTCAGAAAACTGATTGTTCTTCTCAGCTTTTTCTAGATCTTTATATGGATCAATTGATTCGCTCATGAATTTACTATATTTACATAATAAAATAGATTCAATATTTTTCTTGATTTCCAAGGTAAATGTAGTAAATTTATGTAAATTATTTATTAACTATTTGTAAATTCTGTAAATATGTCTCAAATAGACCTTCAAATTGGTCATAAAATCAGAACCAAAAGGAGAAAACTCGGTATTTCTCAAACAAACTTATCAAAAAAAATATTTATTTCCCCAAGCTATCTAAACTTAATTGAAAGTGGGAAACGCAAGGTAAATGTAGATTTACTGCTTAAGTTAGCGAATGAATTAAATATAGAAATATCGGACATTTCAAAGAAAGAAGATACAAATCTTTATCAAAATTTAATGGATCTGCTGGGAGACAATTTATTTGAAGATTTGGATGTTACAAATTTTGATGTTAAGGAACTAGTTAATACCAATCCCTTAATTGCTAAAGCTCTGGTTAAACTTGGAGACAATTATAAGAAAAAAAACCTGGATATAGTTAACAGAGTAGAAAACATATCTGGAAAAATTATTGATGGTAGAAAAAATTCATTTCCCGGAGAAGTAGTTTCAGATTTTATACAGGAAAATAGAAATTATTTTCCAAAATTAGAAGAATTTGCGAGCAATTTTTATAATAAAATTCAAACTAACAATCGCGCAGGATATTCAACAATATGCGAATATTTAACTAACAAACATAAAATAGAAGTAAAAGATGTAGTTCCAGATGAAAAAAAACCTTTCACAAAACAATTTGATACAGTTAAGAAAATTTTTCTTTTATCAGACTATTTAACTTTAGAAACAAAAAAACTATATGCAGCTGCCCAAGTTGTTCAATTAGAAGCTAATGAAATTATAGACGAGTATTTAAAATCATTTTCTTTTCCTACGGAAGAGTCAATAAAATTAACAAGAGTAGCATTATTAAATTATACTGGTGCAGCTGCAATAATGCCATATAAGCCATTTTATGATGAATGTATTAAAGAGAGATACGATGTTGAGCTTTTACAAAATGCATTCGCAACATCTTTTGAACAAGTAGCCCACCGCGTTACCTGTTTACAAGATCCTAATATGACAGGAATTCCTTTTCACATGTTAAGAGCTGATGTTGCTGGAAATATTTCTAAACGTTTTTCTTTGTCTGGAATAGAAATACCGCGCTACGGAGGGGCTTGCCCAAGATGGAATATTTACAAAGCTTTTACGATGCAAGGAAAAATTAATGCAGCGGTATCTAAAATGCCAAATGGTGAAAAATATGTTTGCATAGCTAGAACAGTTGAAAAAGGTGTTGGAAGGCATGGGATGGACAAAACTTTGTTATCAATAGGACTTGGATGCCAGGCCAAATATGCAAAAGATTTTGTATATGCCGATTCTTTAAATTTAAGTGATCAAAAAACTGAAACTCCTATAGGAATCAATTGTAGAACTTGCGATAGAATGGATTGTCAACAAAGAGCTTTTCCTCCACTGCATAAGAAATTTGATGTTGACCTTAACAAAAGAGGAATATCAGTTTACGTCGCAGACTAATTAAAGTCTAAATTTTTTCTATCCTTTTTAAAATGTCCAACTCTTCTTTTTTATTAAATTCGTTACTATTTAATTTTGATATTTCTTCAATTCTAAGATCTTTAGTGACGATTGTAGGTGAATTATTTTTTTTCATTCCTTGATGTCTTGCATAAACAGCTTTTTTTCTATTCAGTTGATGGGGTTGAAAATCATTAATATCGTTAATGGTTAATTTATCACCAATATGAATAAATTTTCCTTTAGCAGTCTCATTTATTAAATCCAATCCTCTTTTAGTTCTAACTATAGCAGCATTAAATCCTTCATCTTCTTTTGTGGGAGATCCTCCTCTCCATGTATCTAGTGCAGATATATCCGCACTGTCCCCAATTGAGTCTGGGCATATTTTACATCTAAAGTGAATCCTCCATGTCGACTCTTCTCCCCAGAAAGAATTGTATTCTCTATCGTACTCACGATTATCTTTTGTTTTAATATGCATTCGACCTGGGTTTCCAAATCCTCTATATCTGAAGATTGATAGCTCATCTTCCTTCACCTTAAAACTTTCAATAAAATCTTGTGATTTCGTAAATTCAGCAGAACCACCACACACAAGAGTTAACAAATATTTACATAATTCATTTACTCTCATATCTATTTTGGATAATTGGCGAATAGCACTGATATCGCAAGGTTTACCAACAAAAGCAAATGGTTGGTTTAGATTTAATGCTTCATAAAATCTGTCAAGAGGTGAGGCTGGACCATACCTTGATCGACTCTCGCCACCTAATAGTTCTTTTCTATTGTAACTAAATTTAGTCAAACTACGCATCGGTTTTTTTGGATCAGCATCAGTATGCATAATAAATTTTACTTTTTTTGACTCTAGTAAATAAATTGACAAACCATTTAATAAGCCTCCCGTTGAACTTTCAAATCTTATTTTTTTATCTGTGGACCACGCATAACAAAGTGAAAGATAATAACCCCAAACTAAATCATATTTTGTTTTTGGATCAATCTGTTTTTTTGGAAGACCTTCTACAACAACACCAGGACAGACATTTAATATTTTATTAAAAGTTTCAGGTGTTATATTTTTTAGCTCTTTCGGTTCAAGTCTTCCTTTAGGTGACATTGAAATTTGAATATTATCTTTTCCAACAACACTTTGACAAAGACCACAGCCAATACAAAGACCGTTATTTACAATATCGCTTAATTTATTTATAGAGGTCATATTTTATTCATCACTTTTGATAACGTTTGAATTTTGGTAAACGATTATCAAGTTTATAATATTCTAGTTTTCCTTTCACAAATATATTCAATTCAGTTTTAAGTTTGACAGGTTTATTAAACATTCCTGCTGCAATACAAATATCTTTTGCACCTTTTGCCTTAAAAAACATACTTGCTCCACACTTGTTGCAAAAACCTCTTTTTGCTCTTTTAGAAGACTTAAACCATTTCAATGTTTTTTTTTAAAAAATTTAATATCCTGCAGTTTAACAGATGTATATGCCGCGTGATGTCCATGTGTTTTCATACACTGTATACAATGACAGTTATGAATATTTCTGTGGTATCCTTGGGTTTTTAATATTATGTTTCCACAGAGACAGCTCGCTTTAAGAGATACTTTCTTCATTTTAATTTCTTATTTTGTTTTCGTATTTTTTTCTCATTTTTAAGAGATTTACCAAATATTTATCTCTTATATTTGACAATAGTGCTACTGATTTACCTTTGGCTTGGTGTCCTGTTCCTTTAATAACTTTAGAAGACAATTTTTTTGTAAGTTTTGGTGCTTTTAATTTTGTCCAAGGTAGTTTTAATGCGGGTCCAAATTGTCTTAGCATATGTTTCATGCCAGCTTTACCTCCTGCCATATGAAAGGTTAAAAAAGCTCCCATTAAGGACCATCTTAGTCCGGGACCATCTTCTATCGATCTATCTAAATCCTTAGTAGAAGCGTAACCTTCATTAACTATGTGCAATGCCTCTCTCCACAAAGCTTCTTGAAGTCTGGTTGACAAATAGCCAGACAATTCTTTTTTAACCATGATTGGATTCATAGATATTGATTTATAAAATTTATTTGTTTCGTTTAAAAATTTTTTCTTTGTTTTTTTTCCAGGAACAATTTCTACTCCTGGGCACATATAGACAGGATTAAAGGGATGTCCAATCATTGTTCGTTCTGGATTTTTACACTTTGAATATATTTTTGTTGGAAGTAATCCAGATGAACTTGATGAAATAATAGCATTAGCTCTAGAATATTTACCAATAATGCTCATTAAATTAATTTTTATTTTATAATTTTCTGTTACACATTCCTGAATAAAATCAACATCTTTGAGAGCTTCTTTTATTGAGGTAGCAAACTTAAAATTTTTAAGATTGAGTTTTTTTTTATTAAACAATTTTTTTACATAAGGCCAAGTGCGTTTTATTTCAGAAAGCAATTTTTTCTTTAATTTAATATCTTTATCAAATGCAATAACTTTTTTATTATGAGCTAAACATCTGACAATCCAACCGGCACCAATAACTCCCGCACCTATAATTGCGACCTTTTTAATCATTTCAAGTTTTTTCTAAAGGATGATGAGATAACAATTCTAATCCATTTTCATTAATTAAATATTGTTGCTCTAGTTTAACTCCTTCTTTTCCTCCAACTTCGCCAATATAAGACTCAACAGTAATAGTCATATTTTTTTCAAATTGACCGCTTTGATGACCACCATCAGCAGGATATTTAATCATTGGCCATTCATCACATAGTCCGATTCCATGTACCATGCAAGAATACCTATTCCCGTAATAAGGTTCCGGTAAGACCCAAGATTTTTTTACAAATTCTTTAAATGATATTCCTGATTTAATTAAACTTGAATTATGATTTATTTGATCAACCGCCATTCCGTAAAGTTTTTTTTGTTCTGAGTTAAATTTGTGACTTTCAATGAAAGATCTAGAGATATCAGCGCAATATCCATAAAGACCAACCATATCTGTATCGAAGGAAATCATCTCTCCTTTTTGAATAACTTTGTTGCTACTTTCTTGCATCCATGGATTAGTTCTTTGTCCAGAAGATAATATTCTGCATTCTAACCATTCGCCTCCGTATTCTATATTTGTTTTATGTAATAGTGACCACAACTCATTTTCAGTCATGCCTGCTTTTAATTCATTTCTCATTAGTCGAATTCCCTTTTCACAGAGTTCAATAGAAGCTTTCATGCATTGAATTTCTTCTTTTGACTTAATGACTCTTGCTTGTTCCACAATTTTTTTTGCATCAATAACTTGTAATCCAATTTTGTTAAGGGCTAGTATTCCGGGTCCATTACAAACGTCTATGGCTAGTCTTTTATTTTTTCCGCAATTTTGATTCATTAAATTTTGAATTTCATTAGTCCATTTATTAATTTGTTTTTCAGCTTGATCTCCTTGAGAGAAATAATCCCAGGATATTGCTGGTCTTATTTCATCAATTAATTTCAGATGTTTTGACAAATGTTCACAATTGAAATATTCAAAAAGAATTACGGGCCCATCTACAGGGATAAAACAGTATCGATCTAAGTGATGCATATTAAATATACTCATGTTAACTGAATCCAAAGCATAACGAACATTTACAGGATCAAACAAAATACATGCACCGATATCTTTTTTAGCTAATTCTTTTTTTACTCTGTCTAACCGATATGATCTTAATCGATCAAAATCAATTTCATCTTCGTGCAATCTTTTTTTTGTAACAAAGTTTGGAGTATAATTAGTATCGGGTAAGATTTTTCGACTAAATTTCATGCTTATGATTGTATAACTACGTTTTTAACTTATATGTTAGCCATCTCCAGATGAAGTTTCGTTCCTGATGTGGAGCGGGGGTGCCAACAATAAAAGTTTTTATTTTTTTTAATTTCATTTTTTTAATAATAGTTCTTTGAATTTTCACATAAAATTTAAAATTTTTCAATCATAGGTTGTTTTAATGGTTACATTTCAGGTGTATGAATTAGAGAAAATTTTTCTTGATATACATCAATTCCAAAAAATTTTTGACTCAATTTCTATAACATTCTACGTATTTATGTTTGAATGGCAGTATTTAATAAAAAAAAGGAGGAAAAGAAAAGAAATGAATACGATTAAAAGAATAATAGTTTCTTCGTTAGTTGCGTTGGGTTTTTTTGCATTTAACGTTAATGCAAATGCAGCTTGTGGGAAAATTGTGATGGCAGATATGAATTGGGCATCTGCTAATTTAATGGCAAATGTTGACAAGGTGATACTTGAAGCAGGTTACGGTTGCGAAATAGAGTTAATTGCAGGTGCAACTATGCCAACATTTACTTCCATGAATGAAAAAGGTGCTCCAGATGTTGCTGCTGAACAATGGGCGAATGCGGTAGCTAATCCTTTAGCGAAAGCAGTAGCAGAAGGTCGATTGCATATTGCTAACAAGGCGCCAATCACAGGTCTTGGTGAAGGTTGGTGGGTTACACCTGGTACTCTTAAAAGACATCCAGAATTAAAAACAGCTTTGGATATTTTAGATCATCCAGAATTATTTCCTTACGCAGAAGATCCTTCAAAAGGTGCATTTGTTGGTTGTCCCGCTGGTTGGGGTTGTCAGTTAGCAAATGCTAATCTTTATAGAGCTTTTGAAATGGAAAAAAAGGGCTGGGTATTAGTTGATCCAGGATCCGCAGCAGGACTTGACGGTTCTATTGCTAAAGCTGCAGAGTCAGACAAAAACTGGTTTGGGTACTATTGGAATCCAACTTCAATTATTGGTAAATACAATATGCAACCAATAGATTTTGGTGTGCCATTTGCAGGAAGTGAAAATTGGGATGGCTGTATAGTTAAACCAGAACAAGAGTGTGCAAATCCAAAACCTTCTGCTTGGACAAAGTCGGAGGTAAATACAATAGTTACAGATAATTTCAAAAAAAACGCTGGAGATGATGCTATGAAATATTTGAAGAAGCGTACATATCCTGGAAACGTGATGAATGCTATGCTTGTTTACATGGCTGATAACCAAGCTGACGGCGCAGATGCAGCTATTGAATTTTTGAAAACACAAGAAGCAATTTGGGGTAAATGGGTTCCTTCTAGTGTTGCTAAAAAAGTCAAAGCAGCTCTGTAATCTAAATTTATTAAACGAGCCTACTTTTGAGTGGGCTCGTTTTAATTTGAGATTTTACAAGTTATAAAATGGATTTTTTAGATTCTTTTCCTGTAATGGAGCAACAAGAGTTGCGAGATTTTAAAAAGGGGATAGATCTAGCATTTAGAACTTTTGCTCGTACATACGGTGATGCAATCGAATCTTTTTTTGAACCATTATTATTTTTTTTAGTATGGTTGGAAAAATTATTAATTAACTCACCTTGGCCGATAATAATTCTAGTACTAGCTAGTTTAGCTTGGATTGCTTCAAGAAGTATAGTGCTTGTCATTGGCACAATTATTTCTTTTTTGATGATTGGCTACTTTGGAATGTGGAAAGATACAATGTCCACGGTTGCCATTATTACTGTAGCAACTCTTGTATGTTTAGCCGCAGGGATACCGATGGGGATATTAATGGCCCGTTCAAATAGAGCACAGGCAACACTTTTACCAGTTTTAGATATGATGCAAACCATTCCAAGCTTTGTATATTTAATACCTATTTTGATGTTGCTTGGCATAGGTAAAGTGCCTGGTTTAATCGCTGTTTGTATTTATGCTATTCCACCAATTATACGCTTAACTAATCTTGGAATCCGTGAAGTAGATAAAGAAGCATTAGAAGCTATAGATTCTTTTGGGGCCACAACTTGGCAAAGATTAACCAAAGTACAAATTCCATTGGCACTTCCAACTATTTTTGCTGGAATAAACCAAACCATTATGATGGCGCTAGCAATGGTTGTAATTGCTTCTATGATAGGAGTCAGAGGTCTCGGCGTTCCTATTTTGCGAGCTATTTCAAATCAATATCTTGCGCTTGGTTTAATGAATGGTTTGGCCATAGTAGCACTAGCTATTATTTTTGACAGAATTTCCCAACATTATGGCAAGAGAATTCAAAAACACCGTGAAGGAAGAAATTTATGAGTGTTGTTAAAATTAAAATTGAGTCCTTATATAAAATTTTTGGAGCAAATCCTAAAATGGTAATGGAACATGTCAAGAATGGTGTTGGTAAAGATGAATTACTAGCAAAATATTCTCATGTTCTTGGGTTACAAGATATAAATTTGAATGTTCAAGAAAAAAGTATTCAGGTAATTATGGGTTTATCTGGATCTGGAAAATCAACTTTGATTAGGCACATTAATAGACTTATAGAACCTACAGCTGGAAAAATCACAGTCGAAGATCAAGATGTAATGGCTTACGATAAAAATGCTTTAAGAAATTTTAGAAGAGAAAAAACAGCAATGGTTTTTCAAAGATTTGCATTGATGCCACATATGACCGTTATCAAAAATGTTTCTCTTGGACTAGATATGCAGGGTATTAAGTCAGAAGAAACAAAAGAAAAAGCATCACTGTGGATTGAAAAAGTAGGTTTAAGTGGTTACGAAGAAAAATATCCTCAACATCTGTCCGGAGGAATGCAGCAAAGAGTAGGTCTTGCTAGAGCTCTTACCAATGATGCGGATATTTTATTAATGGATGAAGCATTTAGCGCTTTGGATCCATTAATAAGAAAAGATATGCAGGATATTCTTTTAGAACTGCAGTCAGAATTACATAAAACTGTAGTGTTCATAACCCACGACTTAGATGAGGCTCTTAAAATTGGTGATAGAATAACCATTCTTAAAGACGGAAAAATGGATCAAGATGATTTGCCAGCTGACATTTTGTTAAATCCAAAAACTGATTACGTAAAAAAATTTGTAGAAGACGTTAACCGATCTCGCGTTCTAAAAGCAAAGCATATTATGCAAAAATTAAATGGAGAAGATATATCTAAAGCAATTAAAGTTAATGAAAACGATTTTATTGAAAAGTTTATAGATAGAGTGGTTGAAGAAAAACCAGAAATGATTGTGGTTCAAGATAAACAAAATAAGAATGTTGGCTGTATTTCTTCCAAAAGACTTTCCGAAATTCTAAAAAAATAGTTTATATTCATTTAATATGAAGCAAACGACTATCAACTCAGAGAAGGAGTTTGTTTAATTGAATTATTGTTTATTGCAGAAAAATCATCTAACAAATTATTTTTGATTTGCTTCTTTTCTAAGTAAAAACTTTTGTGTTTTTCCAGTTGGTGTTTTTTCAATAACTCTAAAAATAATTTTTTTTGGAATTTTAAATTTTGCCATGTTTGAACTGCAAAAATCGATAATTTGTTGCTCAGTAAGAGATGAGTTATTTTTTAAGGTAATAAACGCACATGGAGTCTCTCCCCATTTTTCATCTTTTTTTCCAACAACGGCTGCATCGATAATATCGGGATGTTGAAAAAGTACGTTTTCAATTTCTATAGTACTAATATTTTCACCTCCCGAAATAATAATGTCTTTTGATCTGTCCTTTATTTGAATGTATCCATTCTCATAAACCACGCCAATATCACCAGTATGGAACCATCCTTTTTCGAAAGAATTTTGTGTAGCTTTTTTATCTTTATAGTAACCCATCATTACAGTATTCCCTCTCATATAAATTTCACCTAAGTCTTTCCCATTTTTATCAACTGGTTTATTCGTTTTTTTGTTTATAACCTGTAAATCACTAAGTCCGGGACATTTAACACCTTGTCTTGATTTAATTTCAGCAATCATACTTTTTTTTGCATCGTCCCATTCCTTTTGCCATTCACATACCACAGCAGGCCCATAAACTTCCGTTAGACCATAAGTGTGTGTAATATTAAATCCTTGTTCTTGGATTTTTTCTAAAACCGAAATGGGAGGTGGTGCGGCGCCCGTCATAAGTTCAACGGTATGATCAAGTTTAACTCCTTCATCAATAAGCATTTTTATTATAACCGTTGTGCCACATAAATTAGAAACATTATGTTTTTTGATTAATTCAAAAATTTTATTGGCATTTATTCTACGTAAACAAATGTTGGTACCAGCTAATGCTGCAATACTCCACGGAAAACACCATCCATTACAATGAAACATCGGTAACGTCCACAAGTACACTGGATTCTTTTTCATGTGCCAAATTAAATGATTGCTAATAGCATTAAGATAAGCCCCACGATGATGTGTAACCACTCCTTTTGGGGTTCCGGTGGTTCCTGAAGTATAAGACAAACTTATAGGAAACCATTCGTCTTCTATGTTCAAATTAAATTTGAAATCTTGTGGATTGCCTTCGTTAAGAAAATCTTCATATGATTGACCTTCGTCAATATTGTTTGAAAAATCCTTGCAGTCATCTATGAAAATAATTGGAATCTTATGATTGCTTATTTTAAATGCTTGTTTAATCACAGGTAAAAATTCTGTATCTGAAAAAATTAATTTTGAATCAGAATGATTAAGAATATGGCTAATAGTCTTTGGGTCTAGTCTTATGTTGATAGTGTTAATAACGGCGCCCGCCATAGGAATTGCAAAATGCGCTTCGTACATTGCGCTGGTATTAGGAGCCATAATGGAAACTGTATCACCTTTTTTAATATTTCTTTTTTGCAAAGCAGATGCAATCAGTCTGCAACGAGTAAAAGTAGTTTTCCAGGTAAACCTATTATTTTCAGATATAATTGATGTATAATTAGGAAATATATTTGACGCTCTTTCTAAAAATGAAATTGGTGTAAGCGATACAAAGTTAGCCTTATTTTTTTCCAAACCAATTTTATAATTTTCAAGTGTCACTAATTATTTTCTAATTCGCAGTTAGTTTTGCATTTTATCATATAAAGATTTTTAAGTTATAATTAATTATGTTATCAAAAATCACGAGAAATCGTGAACCTCATACACAACGTGATATATATTGCCCATAAACATCGCTTCCAGTTTCTTCGCATCCATCACTGCGTCAGCACGCTCAGAGGAATGCTTAGCCACTTCAAACTCTTCCCATGAATTAAAATAAAGTTCGAATGATTGATAATACTTCGGTGTGACTCCTCCTCTGGTCTCTCCTTTCAAATACAGAAGTTTCTGTAGATTCGGATACTTGGCGACCAATGGCAGATGTACTTCGCTGACATAACGATCAAACTCATTTGGATTTTCTCGAACCGTGCCTTCCCAATA
>CAJXBA010000016.1 GCA_913050185.1 uncultured Pelagibacteraceae bacterium | reverse complement strand
CATCAATATGCTGGAGTGGCACAAACAATTGGAGTTAATGTAAAATTTTTAAAACCAGAACAAGTAAAAGAAATTTGGCCTTTATGTAATATTGAGGGATTAATTGGAGCAATTCAACATCCAGAGGATGGATATATTCAGTCAGCGGATTTAACGCAGGCTTTGGCAACAGGCGCTAGAAATAGAGGTGCAGAAATCTATAGAAATACAACAGTGGTAGGAATTAAAGAGACAAAAAGTGGATGGGTTGTTGAAACTGATAAAGGAACAATCGAGTGTGAACATGTCGTTTCCTGTTCTGGAAATTTTGCAAGGCAAACAGGTGAAATGGTTGGGTTAGATATTCCTGTAATACCAGTTGAACATCAATACATAGTTACTGAGCCACATCCAAAAATTGTAAAAAGGAAAAAAGAAGGTCTTCCGGAAATGGGAGTTCTCAGAGATAGCGACGGTCGTTGGTATATGAGAGAAGAAGCGGGAGGATTAATTTTAGGCCCATATGAAGATGGAGCGCCATGCTGTTATCTGAACGGGCCATCAAAGGATTCGGAGTATGAATTATTTCAAGAAGATCTAGATAGACTTATGCCTCATATTGAAGGAGCGTATCATAGAGTGCCAGCCTTTAAAGAGGTTGGTGTTAAAAAAGTTTATAACGGTGCAATTTGTTATACTCCGGATGGAAATCCAATCGTAGGCCCTGCTTGGGGTTTAAAAAATTTTTGGATTAATGAAGGACATAGTTTTGGTATTACAGCAGCTGGTGGAGCAGGATGGCAACTTGCAGAATGGATTATAGATGGAGAACCAACAATTGATATGCTTGGAGTTGAGCCTAGAAGATACGGTGATTATGCAACAAAATCATATTTAAAAGAAAAGAACGAAGAAGCTTATCGAAATGTATTTATCATTCATTATCCTGATGAGGAGAGGTCTGCTGCGAGACCTTTAAGAACCGCACCGTGTTATGAAAGAATGAAAAAATTGGGAGCAGTATTTGGACAAAAATTTGGTTGGGAAAGAGCAAATTTCTTTGCGATTGATGGAATGGAACAAAAAGATGACTGGTCATTTAGAAGATCAAAATGGTTTAAAGCAGTAGAAAAAGAATGCAAAAATGTAAAAGAGAATGTTGGCCTTTTAGATATGACAGCATTTGCAAAATGCAGAATTAAGGGGCCAAAAGCAGAAACATTTTTAGATTATTTAGTTGCGAACAAACTTCCTAAAAAAATTGGTAGAATAAATTTGTGTCATGCGCTTAATACAAAAGGTGGTGTTCACTCAGAATTTACCATTATGAGAGAATCTGAAGATAGTTTTTATTTAGTATCAGCAGGAGCCTTTCAAAGGCTAGATCATGATTGGATTCTCAAATGGATGTCAAAAGATGGATCTGTACAGTTTGAAAACTTAACAAATAGCGTTGGAGTGCTGGTAGTTTCAGGACCGAAGGCAAGAGAATTAATGAAAAGAGTTTCAAAAGATGATTTTTCGAATGAAAATTTTAAATGGTTAAGTTCAAAGCAAATTAATGTGGGTTATGCACCCGTTAATGCTATGAGAGTAAACTTCGTAGGAGAGTTAGGTTGGGAACTTCACCATCCCATGGAATACCAAAATCATATATTTGATAAATTAATGGAAGCTGGAAAAGATTTAGGTTTAAAACCTTATGGTATAAGAGCTATGAACAGTTTAAGGGTTGAAAAATCGTATAAATTAGTAGGAACAGAATTATCCATTGAGTATTCTCCATATGAGTCCGGGCTAGATAGATTTATACATCCAAATAAAGGAAACTTTGTTGGTTTAGAAGCTCTGAATAAATGGAGAGAGAAAGGTTTTCAAAATAAATTAGTAACGCTTGAAGTGCATAATATAATTGATGCAGATGTTCTAGGAAATAATCCCATTTACCAAAATGGTAAAGTTGTTGGAAGAGCGACAGGAGGAGATTTTGGTTTTAGATTAAGTAAATCAATAGCTTTGGGCATGGTTAAACCAGAGCTTGCGACAACAGGTCAAAAATTAAAAATTGATATTCTAGGCAAAATGCACGACGCTACAATTTTGGATGAAAGTCCTTACGATCCTGAAAATAAATTATTAAGATCATAAATGAAAATTTTAGTAGCAGTAAAAAGAGTAATTGATTACAACGTTCAAATCAGAGTTAAAGAGGACGGCACAGACGTTCAGTCTGACAATGTTAAAATGTCTACTAATCCACCAGATGATAACGCTGTTGAGGAAGCGGTAAAACTCAAGGAAGCAGGTAAAGCTAAAGAGGTAGTTGCTATTACTATAGGACAAGAGAAAGCACAAGAAACCGTTAGAAAAGCTTTAGCTGTTGGTGCAGATAAAGGAATTCACATAAAAGCAGAGGGCTATATTGAACCTCTGGGTGTTGCAAAAATTTTAAAAAAAGTCGTTGAAAAAGAGAAACCTGATATTGTTTTTATGGGCAAGCAGGCTATCGATGATGACTGCAACCAGACAGGACAAATGCTATCAGCAATGTTAGGTTGGCCACAAGGTACCTTTGCATCAAAAATAGAAGTAAAAGATAAAACAATTCAAGTTACCAGAGAAGTTGACGAAGGTTTAGAAACAATAGAAATAAATCTTCCGGCTATTGTTACTTGTGATTTAAGACTTAATGAGCCACGTTATGCTTCACTTCCCAATATTATGAAAGCAAAGAAAAAACCAATTGAGCAATTAATTGCTAAAGATTTAGGTGTTGATATTTCAAATAGAATTCAGCAGTTAAAAGTAGAAGAACCACCAAAAAGAAAAGGTGGAATAAAGGTAGCCAATGTAGCTGAGCTTGTAAATAAACTTAAAAATGAGGCTAAGGTAATTTAATGTCCATTTTAGTAATTGCAGAGCACAACAACATAAATTTAAAAACTTTTTCTTTAAATACGATTAACTGCGCTTCTAAAATTGATTTGGATATACATGTTTTAATTGCGGGTAATAAATGTGAAAATGTTTGTAAAGAAGTATCAGCGATACCTTTGGTTAAAAAAGTTTTACATTCGGATTCAACCAGTTATGAAAATTATCTTGCGGAAAATTTGACTCCATTAGTTGTAAAATTGGCAGGCAAATATACCCATATAATAGCGCCAGCAAATACATTTGGAAAAAATTTTATGCCAAGAGTGGCAGCTTTATTAGATGTGTCTCAGATAAGTGACATAATTAAAGTTAATGCCCCTGATAATTTTGTTCGACCGATTTACGCAGGAAATGCATTTGCAACAGTTAAAAGCACAGATAAAATAAAATGTATTACAATAAGACCTACATCATTTGATCCAGCCCCAATTTCTGGAGGATCTGCGCCTATTGAAAAAGTTGACGCAACAGAAGCCCCAAACATTTCTAAATTTATTAAAAGAGAGGAAACTAAATCAGAAAGACCAGAACTTGGAACAGCCAGAGTTGTTATTTCAGGAGGGAGAGGTATGCAAAGTAGTGAAAATTTTAAACTAATAAACGCTATTGCAGATAAATTAAATGCAGCAGTGGGTGCATCACGTGCAGCAGTTGATGCCGGTTATATAAGCAACGATCATCAAGTGGGACAAACAGGAAAAGTCGTCGTTCCAGATTTATATATCGCCGTAGGTATTTCTGGAGCTATTCAACATTTGGCTGGAATGAAGGAAAGCAAAATTATAGTTGCAATAAACAAAGATGGAGAGGCTCCAATTTTTAGTATTGCTGACTATGGTTTAGAAGCAGATTTATTTGAAGCATTACCCCAGTTCCTAGAAGAGCTGAATAAACTCAATACTATCCAAAAATAAAAAGTTTGATATAGTCGCCATATGCCAAGAGAAGCGATGGAATACGATGTAGTTATCGTTGGTGCCGGTCCAGCAGGACTATCCACAGCAATAAAACTAAAACAACTCGATTCCAATTTAAATGTTTGCATTTTAGAAAAAGGATCTGAAGTTGGCGCTCATATTCTAAGCGGAAATGTTTTTGAAACCAAGGCTTTAGATGAATTATTGTCTAATTGGAGAGAAGAGGGAGCGCCTGTTAAGACCAAAGTTTCCAAAGAAAAATTTTTATTTTTAGGAAAAAATAAATCTTTAAGTTGGCCAACTTGGCTTTTACCCTCTGTTCAAAAAAATCATAAAAATTACATTATTAGTCTAGCAAACTTTTGTCGTTGGCTAGCTGAACAAGCAGAAAAACTAGGCGTCGAAATATTGCCAGGATTTCCAGCAAGTGAAATTTTATATAATGAAGACGGGTCTATAAGGGGTGTTGCGACACTAGACATGGGATTAGATAAAGATGGAAATAAAAAAGAAAGCTATCAAGAAGGTATGGAACTTCATGCAAAAGTCACTGTGTTTGCTGAAGGTTGCAGGGGTCATTTAGGAAAGCAATTAGTCAAAAAATATAAACTTGATACAGGAAAAAATCCTCAACAGTACGGCATCGGTTTTAAAGAAATTTGGGAAGTAAGTGATCAACAACATCAAGAAGGCTTGGTCATACATACTGCTGGTTGGCCACTTGATAACAAAACTTATGGGGGAAGCTTTGTTTATCATGCTGGAAAAAAGCAAATTTATATTGGTTATGTCATTGGCCTTGACTACCAAAATCCTTATTTGTCACCTTTTGATGAATTTCAAAGATTTAAGACACATAAAGATATTAGAAAAATGCTGGAGGGAGGAAAACGAATTGCTTTTGGAGCAAGAGCTTTAATTGAAGGAGGTCTTCAGAGTTTACCTAAAATGCATATGCCAGGTGGATTATTAATTGGATGTGATGCCGGAACTTTAAATATGCCAAAAATTAAGGGATCTCATACAGCTATGAAAAGCGGGATTATTGCAGCCGAAACAATAATAGAAAATATAAAAAATAAAAAAGATTTAGCAATTTATGAAGAAAAATTTAAAAAAAGTTGGGCTTACAAAGAATTATATACAGCTAGAAATGTGAAACCAAGTTTTGGCTGGGGTTTAATTTTAGGAATTATTTATACAGGTTTGGATCAGATATTATTCAGAGGAAGATTACCATTAACTTTAAATCACAAGTATGCTGATCATGAAGCTTTAAAACCAGCCAATCAAATGCAAAAAATAAATTATCCAAAACCTGATGGAAAAATTACTTTTGATAAAACTAGTTCGGTCTATTTAACAGGCACAAACCACACAGAGAATCAACCTGTTCATCTTCAATTGAATGACTCCAGTTTACCAATTAATTATACCCTTAAGAAGTTTAATGAACCTGCGCAGAGATATTGTCCTGTTGGAGTATATGAAGTTCAAAATGATAAGGAAAATCAAAATCCAAAATTTATTATTAATTCGCAAAATTGCATACACTGTAAGACTTGTGACATCAAAGAGCCATCTCAAAATATTACGTGGGTTGTTCCAGAAGGCGGCGGAGGTCCTCGTTATGGCAATATGTAAATATAAATTTAAAAAATAAGAGTTATTTTTTTCGAAGCTTCGTTATCAATTATAGCTTAGTTGGATTTGATCCATCTTTATAAATTTTTTTGGGATCGAAAGTTTTTTCTTTTTCCTTAAATTCCATTTCCAATTCTTCCTCGTTTTTGATTTTTCCCAGAGGTATAGATCTATAAAAACAGGAGCGATAACCTACGTGACAGCTAGCTCCATTGCCTATATCTACAGACAACCAAACAGAATCTTGATCATCATCAATTCTAATTTCTTTTATTTTTTGTACGAAACCACTCACCTGACCTTTATGCCATATTTTTTTTCTGGAGCGGCTCCAATAATGTGCCTCTTTAGTTTCTATAGTTTTTTTTAAAGCTTCATAGTCCATGTATCCATGCATTAGTAAGTCGCCATTTTTAAAATCGGTAGTAACTACTGGAATTAGGCCATTTTCGTCGAATTTCGGTGATAAAAACTTGCCTTCCTCAATTTCTTTAATACTATGTCTTTTTTTAAACATTAATTGCACTATATATATATTTAAAATAATAACGACGTTATTAACATGAAATTAGTGAAAGATACTGAACAAAAGGACAATAAAAAGCAGGAAATTTCAGACAAAAAGGTCGAAGAAGCTATCAAAACAATTATTGAGTGGATCGGTGAAAATCCAGAGCGTGAAGGTTTAAGATCAACGCCGAAGAGAGTTGTGAAAGCTTATAAAGAATATTTTCAAGGTTACGATTTAGATCCAGCAGAATATTTAACAAAAACTTTTAACGAGGTGGAAGGTTATGATGATATGATAATAGAAAAAGATATTAGTATACGAAGCCATTGCGAACATCACATGGCTCCCATTATAGGTGTTGCCCATGTAGCGTATGTTCCATCAAAGAAAGTGGTAGGTTTAAGTAAACTAGCAAGAGTTGTCGAAGCTTTTTCAAAAAGATTACAAACACAAGAACGTTTAACAATGCAAATAGCGAAAACTGTAATGGATGTTTTGCAGCCAAGAGGCGTTGCGGTAACCATCGATGCTGTACACCAATGTATGACTAATAGGGGAATTAAAAAAGAAAACACAACAACCATAACTAACTATTTCCTTGGAGCTTTTAAGGATGATTTGAGTTTTCAAAACCGCTACTTGCGATATATTAACAAAGATTAATATTTATTAACATTTGGTTCTTAATTTTTAATATGAATGAAAGGTTTAAAGCCATAGTCCTTAATCAATCTGGAGAACAATTTTCTCGAGAAATAAAAATTCTAGACAAAAGCTTTTTTAAAAATGGTGATGTTTTGATTAAGGTTCATTATTCAAGTTTAAATTACAAGGATGCATTAATATTAAAAAATGGTGGCAAACTTGTTAAAGAATATCCTCACATACCTGGCATAGATTTTTCTGGACAAGTTATAGAGAGCGATTCTGCAAATTTTAAAACAGGCGACGAAGTAGTTTTGACTGGTTGCAGAGTAGGAGAAATATATCCCGGTGGCTATTCTCAGGTTGTAAAAGTAAAAAGCGAATTATTGTTGAAGAAACCAGCAGACATTTCAAGTAAAAATGCAATGATTCTTGGGACAGCCGGATTTACATCTTTGCTTTGTGCTTTTGCAATAAAAGCTAGAGAAGATCTATTGTTAGGGGAAAAAGTAAACGATGTATTAGTAACTGGTGCCACAGGTGGAGTTGGAAGTATGTCGGTTATAATTTTATCAAAGATGGGTTATAAGGTTACAGCGGTTACTGGCAAAAAAGATAAGATAAATTTCTTAAAAGAATTAGGAGCATCAACAGTAATAAGTAGAACGGAAATGGAAAAAGAAAATCGACCATTAGATAAAGCGCTATGGGATGGAGTGGTTGATACTGTTGGGGGTAATATTTTAGCAAAAGCAATTTCACATACTAGACCGAGCGGAATTGTTGCTGCATGCGGATTAGCGTCCGATTACAAGCTTCATACGACGGTCATGCCCTTTATAATTAGAGGCGTAAAACTTTGGGGAATTGATTCAGTAATGGTTAGCAAAAAAAGAAGAGAGTTTATATGGTCTGAAGTATCTAAGTTTATAGACTTCAAAATTATAGAAAAATATACAAAAACAGTTAATTTGGAAGAATTATTAGATATTTTTCCTAGCATTTTAAAAGGTGAAATCGCAGGAAGAATATTGGTAGATTTGAGCAAGTAGAATGGATTGGGATAAACTTAAAATATTTTATGCAGTTGCCGAAGCAGGAAACTTTACCAAAGCAACCTATTTACTAAATTTAAGTCAATCTGCAATTAGTAGACAAATTCAATCACTAGAATATGAATTAAAAACTCTTTTGTTTGAAAGACACGCAAGAGGTTTATCACTAACTGAAAATGGAGAATATTTATTTAAAACAGCAAGTGAAGTTATTGCAAAGTTAAGGGATGTTGAATCCACTTTAATGGACAAGAAAAATAAACCAAGTGGTAAATTGACTGTAACTACCGTAGTTACTCTTGGCACAATTTGGTTGACACCCAGAATTCAAGAATTTATGAAATTAAATCCAGAAATAGAAATAGAATTAATTTTTGATGACAAAGAATTAGATTTGAGTACACGACAGGCTGATATAGGTATTTGGATGAGACGTCCAAAACAATTAAGCTACATTCAAAAAAAATTGATTGATATTAATTATCATATATATGGCTCAACTAAATATTTAGAACAATATGGGTATCCAAAAACTATAACGGAATTAAATAAACATAAATTTATTTCCTTTGGTAGAGGAACGCCTTCTCCAGTTTTTAATCCTGATTGGGCTTTAAAATTGGGTATGAAGTATAATAAAAAAAGAAAACCAATTATGAAAGTAAATAGTATCTATGGCCTACTGTTGGCAGTACAGAGTGGAGTTGGCTTAGCAGCTCTTCCCGATTATATAACTATGTCCACAGCAAATATTGTGAAAATCTTGCCTCATATTGAAGGACCTAAAACAGAAGCTTACTTTGTTTATCCGCAGTCACTTAAAAATGTGGCACGCGTAATCGCATTCAGAAATTTTCTGTACAGCAAAGTTAGCAAATGGGAATTCTAGTTACTACTTATACGTTTCCGTTTTGATTTTGAGAAACGCACCTTCCTCAATCGATAAAGTTTTCTGATTGAGAGAACCTTCAATTTCAGCTGTTTTTTTTATATTAATTTTGTCAGATTTTATATTGCCTTTTAATTTTCCGCCTATGGAAACTTTTTTGCATCTAATATTTCCATCTATGATTGAATTTGAGTGTGTATCTAAATCATTAGCTTCAATGTTGCCGCGGACTTTTGCATCCACTATCATCTTATCCTTTTCTACTATATTTCCCTCAACAGAGACATCTGACAGTAATATTGAAATTTTTTCTTCAGTCATAAATCCACTTTACAACTCAACATATACATATAGGATCTAATCTCATATACACTTTTTGGTTGTATTATGTGCGACATAATGATAGTCATTATTATTGCAAATGATTATCAATTGCAATAATTATTACAATCTAACTATTAATTAAATGGAAAGATGAGAAAAGCAATAACAATGAGGAAAATAATTTTATTAATATCTATTTTTTTTACTCTTATTGGCATCTCGAATGCTAATGAAGTGAATATTTTTAGCTCAAGACACTATGATTCAGATATTCAATTGTATCAAAAGTTCACTGCAAAAACTGGTACTTCCGTAAATGTTGTATCAGGAAAAGACAAAGCTTTAACCAAGAGAATATTAGAAGAAGACAAGGACTGCATAGGAGATCTGTATATTACAGCTGATGCCGGAAGACTTGGAGCAGCTGAAACTAAAGGAATGTTTCAAAGAGTTAAATCTAAAATTTTAAAACAAAAAATACCTTCAAATTTTAGGTCCCATTATTGGTTTGGGATAGCTAAAAGAGCGCGAGTTATTTATTACGCGCCAGATAGATTAAGTAAATCAGATTTAATAGGTTTGACTTATGAAGATCTTGCTAATCCAAAATGGAAAGGCAAAGTTGTAATCAGACAATCTAATAATGTTTATAATCAATCTCTAGTAGCTTCATTAATTGAAAATAATGGTGCAAAAAAAACAGCCGAATGGGCAAATGGACTTGTTGCTAATATGGCAAGGCCTGCTAAAGGAAACGATAGAGCACAAATCTTAGCAGTTGCAGCTGGAGAAGCGGAATTGGCAGTCGCTAATACATATTATATAGCATTGATGTTATCAGGAAAAAAAGGTGAAGAGCAAAAAATTGCGGCACAAAAAATTAAACCTTTCTTTCCAAATCAAGAAGGTAGAGGCACTCACATGAATATTAGTGGTGGCGGAGTATTAAAATATGCCCCCAATAAAGAAAATGCAATAAAACTTCTTGAGTTTTTGTTAACTGATGATGCTCAAAAACATATTGTTAACAACACTTATGAGTATCCAATTGTTGATACCGTGGAACCAAATAAGTTAATTGCCCAATTTGGATTAGATTTTAAGCAAGATTTAAAGACAAAAGTTTCGTCTTATGGAAAGAGGCAAGCGAAAGCTTTGAAAATTATGACAGAGGCTGGTTGGCAATAAAAAAATTAGGGTTGTGCCTTAATACACACGCGAGGCCTGACAGTTAGGCCTCAATCCTATTATGAAAAAATTTGAAAAAAAACAATCAAAGAAAAATAAAAAAAATAAACAAGAATTAATTTTAAAAGATGAAATTGGTCTATTAAAAAATAGTCTACAAGTTAAAGATTTAGAAATAGGCCGAATGATAGAAAAGATTAATCAATTAAACAAAAATAGATGAAAATAAAACAAATTAATTTATGGTATATAAGTTCTTTTTTCATATCACTATTGGTAGCGCTACCCATATTGACAGTATTTCTTAGTTTTTTTGAAACGACTACAGACTATTTTTTTCTTCTAAAAAATACATTTCTATTACAATATATTTCTAATTCTATTTTACTTCTGTTTGGAGTTTTATTGTTATCATTTTTATTTGGTGTCGGAGCGGCATATTGTGTTTCCTTTTACGACTTTCCCGGAGTAAATTTTTTTAAGTGGGCTTTAATTTTATCCTTTGCTGTTCCAGCATATATTTATGCGTACGCTCTTACAGCATTTTTTGAAAATTATGGAACTGCCTTTTCAATTCTTACCTATCTATTTGGTCCAAACGAATACAATTCTATTATTCCAAAAGTTGACGGATTATTTGGATCAATAGTTTCAATCTCCTTTTCTTTATTTGGTTATGTGTATGTTTTGACAAGAGCTTCATTTTACTATCAATCGCAAAATTTGATTGATGTTGGCAGAAACTTGGGTTTATCACCAAAAAAAACTTTATTAAAAATTATACTTCCATCCGCTAGACCAGCTATAGTTGTTGGCCTTTCTTTAGTGGCAATGGAAACATTATCTGATTTTGGAACTGTTTCATTTTTCAGTGTGTCAACATTAACCACAGCAATTTATAATGCTTGGATTGCATTTGATGATTTAGCGTCAGCGAATCAACTTTCATTCATATTGCTATTATTTATTTTATTTTTGTTCTTTATTGAAAATTTTTCTAGAAAAAGAGCTAAATATCACACTCCATCAAAAGGTGGATTTGATACCAGAATTAAAATTAAACTTAGTGGTTATAAATTATTTTATACTGTTTCTTTTTGTGGCTTATTATTTTTTTGTAGTTTTCTATTTCCTGTATTACAAATGTTATACTGGGTTTTGAAATTTCCCAAATATTTGCAAGATTTAAATATTCTGAATTTAGTATTTAATACCCTCTTATTAGTTGTTTTATCTTGTATTTTGATGATCATTTTTTCATTTGTTGCGAATTATGGTTGCAGAATTACTAAAAGCAAGTTTTTAGAAATTTTAACAACCTTTTCCGTATCTGGATATGCGATACCAGGAGTTATATTAGCTGTAGCGTTTATTACTTTAGTTTCTTATTTGGATAACTTTATTTTTTTTAATTTCAAAACAATGTTTATCGGTTCTATATTTGGTTTGGTTGTAGTTTATTTTGTTAGATTTTTTGCTCTATCTGCAAATGGTATAAAATCTGGATATTTAAAAATTAATCACTCAATAGATGAGAGTGCTTATCTTTTAGGATATTCGAAATTCAAAACTTTTAGCAAAATACATATTCCGTACCTAAAAAATAGTGTGCTCTTAATAAGCATTTTAATTGCTATTGAAATAATTAAGGAGTTGCCAATAACTTTAATTCTTAGGCCGTTCAATTTTGAAACGTTTGCTACAATAGCATATATTTACGCCTCGCAAGATTTGTTGGAAGCTGCAGCGGCACCATCATTATTTCTTATTCTAATAGCTAGTATATTTATTTTATTAGTTTCGAGATATATATTATCTGATAAATAATATATTACATGAGTAATAGTTTTTTAGAAATTAAAGACGTCACGTTTGCTGTGAGCAAATTAAATAAAGTTAATAATGTTACCTTCGATATGGTAAAAGAAGGTGAGATTATATGTCTATTGGGACCTTCGGGAATAGGAAAAACTACTGTATTGAGAACAATTGCTGGTTTGGAAAAAATCCAATCTGGTAAGATTATTTTAAAAGGCAAAGTTATTTCATCATCTAACTTTCATCTTGAGCCCGAAAAAAGAAACATAGCTCTTTCATTTCAAGAAAATAGTTTATTCCCTCATTATAGTGTTATCGATAATATTAAATTTGGATCTGAAAGAAACAAAGACAAAAAATTTATTTATTCAACAAATGATCTAATTAATTTATTACACTTAGAGGATATTAAAAAAAAATATCCTCATGAAATTAGCGCTGGTGAAGCTCAAAGAGTTTCTTTAGCGCGTTCATTAATATCCAAGCCAGATCTGTTACTTTTAGATGAACCATTTTCCAACATAGATCAAAGCTTAAAAGAGGAATTACAGAAAAAAATAAAAGAAATTATAAATGAAATTAAAATCTCAACAATAATAGTTACTCACGATTCTTACGAAGCTTTTTATATGGGAAATAAATGTGGTATTATTCTTGATCAATCTTTAAAACAATTTGATATTCCATATAATATTTATCACTACCCAAATTCTATAGAGATTGTTAATTTTTTGAACAGAGGCGTTTTAATTGACGCGTTGGTAACAGGTGAGATGACATTACAAAACGAAGAATTGGGTATAATAATGGGGAATTTTGTCAAAAAACAGAAAATAGGATCATCAGTTAAACTTTTGATACAACCAGAAGATTTAAGTCACGATGATAAAAGTAGTTTACGATTAGAAGTGGTAGATAGAAAATTTAGAGGAACAAACTTCATTTATATCCTTAAAACAAATAGCAACAAATTTATCCCAGTACTTGTCGACTCTCATCATGCGCATCAGCACAGAATTAAAGATAAATTTGGGATTAGAAAGCCAATTCATATTGATCATTTAGTTTGCTTTTAAAATAGTATCATTATAAAACTTTGTTAATTGGGGTGTCCTAACAGACTGAGATGAAACCCTGGGAACCTGACCGGTAATTCAGTGAGGGAATAGAATGCAGAACCAGCAATATCTTTTAAATCAAAATTCAGTATTATTATTGATTATCGTAGTTAGTTTAACATTTGCATTAATTGGAATTTTACATGCAAGAAAACACCAAGGTATATCAAATTATCTTATAGCGGGCAGAAGTGTTGGGACGTTGTCTTTGACGACAAGTTTAACTGCATCTGCGTTAGGAGCTTGGATATTGTTTGGTCCAGCATCTGCGGCGACATGGGGAGGGATTGGTTCTGTTATAGGCTATTCACTTGGTACAGCATTTCCTATGGTTACACTTATTTTTTTAGGAATAAAAATAAGAAAAGCTTTTCCTAAAGGCAAAACTCTTACAGAAATTATTTATCATAAATTTGGAAAAAATTTATTTAAATTAATTTTAGTTTTGATCATTTTCTACATGTTTATTTTTCTTTGCGCAGAGGTAACTGCAATTTCAATGTTGGTTAACTACATTTCAGGCACTCCTTTGTGGATCACTGCAATTTTAATTATTACGACAACTCTTGTCTATACTTTATATGGAGGATTAAGAGCATCAATTTTAACAGATAATCTGCAATTTTTTATTGTCATTATTTTGTTTTTTATTTGTGTCTATTATATATTTTTATTTAATTCTGAAAATTCTTTATTCCATACTGTTAAAACTAACTCACAACATTTACTAAGCCACAATTATGTTCCAAACTATACTGCTGGTCTAACTTTTTTCATTGCCGTTGCTGCGACAAACCTTTTTCATCAAGGAAATTGGCAAAGAGTATTTGCGGCGAAAAATGAAAAAGTTTTAAAAGAAAGTCTTTGGATTTCTTTTATAATTATAATTCCTATAGTGTTTTTTATGGGAATGAGTGGAATAATCGCAGTATCTTTAGACAGTAAAGTAAACCCAGATCTAGCATTCTTTTCAATTCTGTTAAAAGAAAAAACATATTTTTTGTCTGTAGTGATCGTTGTCATGGCCGTATCGTTAACCGTAAGTACGATCGACACCTTAGTAAATGCTATTTCAAGTTTGGTTATAGTTGATGGAAAACATTTTTATTACAATTATAAGAAAAAGAACTTTTTAAAATTATCAAAAATATTTATTATTATTTTATCATTTATTTCATTCATTATTGCCTCAAAGGGATATAGCATTTTGTATTTATTTTTACTTGCGGATCTCCTATGTTGTGCGGCCGTTTTTAGTGTTTTTTATGGTTTTTATCAAAAAAATTTAAAAGAAAAAAATATAGTGGTATCGATATTAATAGGTTTGTTTTTGGGTTTATTGTTCTTTCCTAATCCCGATTTTTCTAGAAGTATTTTAGTAGGAACACTACTGCCATTTGATTTATTTCATCAGGTCATATCCAACTCTTTGTTATTCTGGTCTTTTTTGATAGCAACACTTACGCCAGCAATTGTTATAATGGCCCATGATTCCTTTAAAAGACGATAATCCTACATCTGGCCGACCCACGGTAACTTATTTTATAATAGGTTTATGTGTTTTGGTTTTTTTATTGCAGCTTGGATCTCAGTCTTATAAGACCGGACAACTTTTTTTTTCATACGGGTTAATTCCATCTGTTTTAATGGGTCACGATCAGTTGCCCTTAGATCTTTATGTAATACCAGCTTATGTAACCATTTTTACCTCTATGTTTATGCATGGAGGTTTTATGCATTTAATTGGAAATATGTTATACATGTGGATTTTTGCAGATAACATTGAAGATAGCCTAGGTACAATAAATTTTATCATTTTTTATTTTCTCTCAGGAATTGGTGCCGCTATGGCACAAGTTTTAATGGATACGCACTCTCAAGTGCCAATGATTGGCGCAAGTGGTGCTATAGGAGGAGTATTGGGAGCTTATTTAATTAATCATCCTAATGCCAGAGTGCATGTTCTAATTCCAATTGGTTTTTTTCTTATTAGGCAAAAAATAAGAGCTTTATACGTTCTTGGTTTTTGGTTTATATTGCAATTTATTAATTCGAGCATGATGTCGTCACAAGATGGCGGAGTTGCGTATGCAGCACATATTGGTGGTTTTGTTTCAGGTGTGATTTTGATATTGTTTTTTAATAAAAAAGTTAAAAGAAAAACTAAAGTTATAAAAGGACCTTGAGGTTAATGAATTATATAATACCATTTCTTATTTTAATAACGATTGTTGTATTTATTCATGAATATGGGCATTATTATTTTGCAAAACGCTATGGGGTAGGTGTGACCGATTTTTCTATAGGATTTGGCAATGAAATTTTTGGATGGTATGATAAATCAGGAACTCGTTGGAAAGTATGTTGGATTCCTTTGGGAGGTTATGTCAAGTTTTTTGGAGATCGCAATGTATTTAGCCAGACCGAGCAGCAAAATGTTCTCGATAAGTACAATGAAGAGGAAAGAAACAAATTATTTATATTGAAGCCTTTGTACCAAAGATCTTTAATTGTTGCAGCGGGCCCTTTAGCCAATTTTGTTTTAGCCGTAATAATTTTCTCAACAATTAATATGTTTATCGGAAAAGATTTCACTCCAGCCGTTATTAATGAAGTTCAAATTGATAGTCCTGCTTACGAAGCTGGTATACAAAAAAATGATAGAATTATATCTATAGATAATAAGAAAATTAATAGTATTTTGGAAGTTTCTACAATAATCGCCACTTCGACATCTGAAAGAATTGAACTTACTGTATTGAGAAATGAACAAGAAATTGCGCTTTTCGCTAAACCTAATTTAGTACAAAGCAAAGATTCTTTGGGAAATCTGGTCGAAAAAAGAATGATAGGGATAAAATTATCTCCATTAAATAACGAATTTATAAAAAAACCTTTAGGTCCAAGTGAAGCCATATATTATGCCATTGAAGAAGTTTGGTTTGTTAGTGTGACTTCGTTGAAATATTTAGGAAATATGTTAGTTGGAACCGCAGATTCTTCTCAATTGGGAGGACCAATAAGAATAGCGAAAATCACTGGTCAAATAGCAGAATATGGAATAGTGCCGTTTTTAAGCATAATGTCTTACATCTCAATTAGCCTAGGTTTGATAAATTTATTTCCAATTCCAATGCTTGATGGAGGTCATTTAATGTTTTATTTTTTCGAGAAAATTTTGGGTAGGCCACTTAAACAAAAAACTCAGGAAGGATTTTTTCGAATCGGTCTGTTTTTGCTGTTTTCTTTGATGATTTTCGTGACTTTTAATGATTTAAAAGATATTGGTTTGTTTTGAAGAGAAAATATTAAATTTAAAAAAACCAATAAAATCAGCACTTTTTAATCTATTACTACATATAGTGTTGATATTTTGTGTAAGTACTAAAAAAAATGTTGATTTCCTTGGTATTTATGAGAACAGTAAAAAATATAAATAAAAGAGGCTAAAAATGAACAAAAAACAACTAATAGGGAAAATATCAGCATCTATGAATCTTAGCAAGGCTGATGCGGAACGCCAATTTGACGGAATTACTGAGATTATTTTAACCTGCCTAAAAGGTGACGAGCAGGTTAAAATTGCTGGTTTTGGCACTTATAAAGTGGCCAAAAGAAAAGCTAGAGTTGGTAGAAATCCGAGAACAGGCGAGCAAATACAAATTGCTGCTTCTCAGAAAGTTAAATTTTTGCCGGCAAAAGCTCTGAAAGAAATGTTTAATAAATAGCGTTAAAAAGCAGCCTTTATTTATTTCGATCTTTAGTAAAGGCTGTTTTTTTAGCTATAGAATTTGTCTAATAATTTTCGTTGTCTTGCCATAACTTCTTCCAATCTGTTATGGGAGATAGTCCATAGATAGAATTTACATTCGTGCAATGGAGAGCCAAAGAAGGTAGTGGCGATAAGCAATATTCAGACTTATATATATCGTGTAGAGGTTTTTCAAATGGATAATGTTCAAATTGGCACATAGAGACAAACTTGTCCCAATATTTTCTCAATATATTTGAGCTGGTTAGAAAGGTGCACAAAGTTTCACCAACTAATCTCCAGTGTCTAGTTGAACCAAGGAAGACATTTGTTGGATCTGTTCTTGTATACAAATAAGGATAGTCAATTGGGCATAAAATTAATTCTCTATTAATTTGAGATGAGATACGTTCGTAAGTAAAAATCATTTCTCTAAAGGTTTCTTGTTGATGCAAGTAATCATCTTCAACAAAATATATTAAATCTTCACATTGTTTTTTTGCTAACAGTAAAGATTTATGAATATTTGACATATTAGATATTTGATTTTCTGTCACATTTTTATTTTCCGCATTGACCTTTTTAATTTCATTTCTAAATTCATTAGGATCTAATGAAATGATGGAATTTTTTAAAAGTGATTTACTTAACTGTTTTTTCATTTGTTCTAGGTTATTTTTCATTGAATTATAGTCGATAATTACAATATCAAATTCAATGCGTGGAAAAGATTTTTTGGCTAAGTTTAAAGATAATATTATTGAATTAAGGGATCGGAAAGTATATTCCGATTTTTCTCTATCAAATAATCTTTTTTTATTTTGTGTTAACATGTTAATATTCGTACAAGATCTATAAATTACCGTCAGAGCTTTGACTTTACGTGAAATTTTTGTTTCTCCAAGCGGAAGGGTAATTGATTTTTTTCCTTGAACATTTAAATTTTCATTGAGAAATTTTTTTTGGGTTGGGACATAAAAAAGACCTTGGTCAATTATTTCAAAGCCAAGAATTCTGCAAATTTTTATAAAAATTTTTTTAAAAAAGTTTTTTTTGTTAATATTATTTATTTCTTTCATGAATCTTTCTTAATTATCTAATATGATTTTTATTTTCTTGCTTCATTAAATACAAATTCTAATCGGTCTTGACCCCAAAACATCTTGTTATTAACTATAAAAGAAGGTGTTCCAAAAATTCCCTTATTATACGCTTCATCTGTTCTTCTTTTTAATTCATCTTTAATCACAGGATTTACAGCTTCCATTAAAAAAGTTTTAGGATTTAGATCTAAATTTTTAAGCAACTTTTCAACAATTATATTGTCATTTAAATTTAAACCATCTTTCCATATTACGTCGAAAACTTTATCAATAAAATTTGGTGCAATATCTTTTTTTTCAGCAACTAAAACACATCTCATTAAATTCAAGGTATTTATCGGAAAGTAATTATTAAATTTAAATATAATTTTATATTTTTCTGCCCACAATTTGCAATCTTTAATCATATATTTGGCCTTGATTGGAATATCTGCATTGGCTTTGATGCCAGATAATTTGAGAAGGCCCCCTACTAGAATTGGCATGTATTTCATTTTAACAAAGTTTTCTTTTTCAATTTTTCTAATTTCTTTGTGAGCTATAAAAGTATAAGGACTTGCAAAATCAAAATAAAATTCGAATGGTTTAATCATGAAATTCTATTTTTTTTGCGTAAAAGATTCTTATCAACCAGTATAAAACGAGTCCTACAGGACCCATAAAATAAACCAAAATTAAAGGTATAAGAACCAAGCCGCGAGGTATACTGTATTTTACACCATCTCTTGATATCCAAGAACCCAAGAAAAGGTTTAGTGTTACATAATGTATCCAAAACAATAATAATAAACTTTCCGTTGTAAATTTTGTGTAGAGGCTGTCTAAGTCTAAATATTGCTTAAAAATTTCAACCACAGGTTCATCCAGCAGAATGGTTTGGTAAATAATGTAGCAATAAATAGAAGATAAGATTAACGGCAAGATTATAGAATTAACGAATATTCGGGTAATTTTTGAATTTGGAATGAAAATTAACATAAGCCAAAAAGGCAAGACACCAAAATTGGTCCACAAGTATATGTTTTCAAATGTTAAGAAATTTTGGAATTGGATTAACATATAAGTTTAAATTTGCAATATAGTATATAATAACTGTGAATCCTATAAAAAAGAAGAAAGATTTTGAAACAACAATTGAAGAAATAAGAAAATTTTCTTATGGCTATTTGGACAAATACAACCCTTCAAAGCAACAATTAAAAACCTATCTCATTAAAAAATTTTTTAAAAAAAATCAAAAAAAAACAAATAAACAAGAATTATTTAATTTAATTGATACAATTATTTCTTCATTGAGTAGTGATAAAATTATAAGCGATAGATATTATTCTGAAGCAAAAAGTCAAGTTTTTTTGAGAAGAGGATACTCTTTAAATAAAATTAGATACTGTCTCATAAAAAAAGGAATAGATAAAAAATATATTGAAGCAAGCATTTCTAAAATTAGAGAAAATGAAACAGATCCAGATTTTTTTTCAGCAGTGAAGATTTGCAAAAGAAGGAAAATAGGACCTAGCAGAGAAGAGAATAATAGACCTTTATTTTATAAGAAGGATATTTCAATTCTTGCTAGATCTGGTTTTAGTTATGAGATTTCGAAAAAGGTTTTAGAAATACCCAAGGATGAGTTTAAGAAGTTCTGTAAAATGATTTAATTACAATCTTGATGTTTTACTTTTTTTTGTTACTTTTTAATAAATAATAATCTAGTTTTTTTTTTAAAGATCTTTTCACGTACAAAAAAAACAAGATACCTAATAGGGCTACAGATAGGACTATGAATAATATTGTCTTTAACATACTCTACTATAATTAATACTATTTCTTTTATTATTCAGTAGGTTTCTTTGCCGGCAATAATATTAACGGAGCATTATTTTCTTCAGGAAGATACGAGTTTTGCAATACAGTCTCGGTTATGGAGTTAAATGCTTGTTTATTATTGTCAATTGCACTAAAGACATGTTCGGCAAATGTTTTACCCGTTTTCTTTTTTATAATGTAACTAGCAGTCTGTGTTGTGGCTGATTGCACAATCGACGCTGTGCTAAAACCAGACGCAGCTGGCCCCACTAACACCAAGGGCACCATTATACATCCAGGCAACACGAATAATAAGGTTGCCATAACCAGCAATCTTCCTATCATCAATTCTCCCAATTACATTCAGTCTATATTTTATTTGATTTATATCAAAGAAAAAATTTTGAAAAGCAATGTGTGTTTAGTGCAACCTTAGGTAGAATAATTATTTTTTTAAGTTTGTAGATCTCATTGCAAGGATTGATAAGTTTTTGAAATTTTCTTTACCGTAAAGAAATTTTTCCCCATCATGTGTGGTTATTGATCCGCCCGCGTTTTCTAGAATTGCATGCCCGGCTGCAATATCCCATTCAAAAGCTCTAGCTTTGGCGGCGTAGATATCTGCCTCACCTGCAGCTAATACACAAAATTTGAGAGAACTGGACATTCTAACTGTTTGAGAAACATTGTATTTTTTATAAATATCAAGAACTTCATCGGGAGTATTATCTGAATTGGCTAGTGCAATTATTTCCTTAGAGTTTATTTTATTACAATTTAAAGTCATTTTTTTTCCATTACAAATTTCAAAAGAAAAATCTTTACCATAGGTGAAAAATAATCTTTTTTTTTCTGGAGCATAAATTACCCCAATGGCGGGTTTTGAGTTTAATATTAAAGCTGCATTTAAAGTATATTCGTCTTTTTTTTTTATATAATCTTTTGTTCCATCTATTGGATCAATTAGCCAAAAGTCTTTATTATTATTTCTTACTTCAAAATTAACTGTTTCTTCAGAAATTATTGGTATTTCGGGAGTTAAACTTTTAATTTTGTTTCTTAATAGTTGATCAACAGCTAAATCTCCATCAGTCACAGGCGTTTTATCATTTTTGATGGTAATTTTTACTCCCTTATGACTAATTTGTTTAGCCACTTCACCAGCCTCTAGAAAAGTATCTATGAGATTCTCAGTAATATTTCTTAAATTTAAATTATTCAATTTTACCCAATTATATATTAGAACATATATATTATTTAATTAACATTGCAATTAAATGAGCATTCTATCAAAAAAAGTTAATTCTCTGGGTTTTTTAAAGCCAGCTAAAGATACAAAAGTTGTGGTAGCTATGTCGGGAGGCGTAGATTCTTCTACGGTTGCAGGGATTATGAAAAAGGATGGTTACAATGTTATTGGGGTTACTTTAAAACTTTATGACGATGTAAAATCCTCAAAAAAAAACAACAGACAATGTTGTTCAGGCCAGGACATTTTGGACGCAAAAAGGGTATCACAACAATTAGATATTACTCATAAAATTTTATATTATCAAAAAAGGTTTAAAAAAGAAGTCATCGATTCATTTGTTGAAAGTTACATAGCTGGAGAAACTCCTATACCTTGTATCCACTGTAATCAAACCGTAAAATTTAGAGATTTATACTTTTATGCTCAAGAAATGAAAGCTGATGCTCTAATCACTGGTCATTATGTTGATAGAATTGAAAATAAAGGAACCATCGAAATGTATAGAGCTGCTGATTTGACTAGAGATCAGAGCTATTTCCTTTTCAATACAACAAAAGAACAGTTAAATTTTTTGAGATTTCCTTTGGGTAAAAAGCAAAAAAAAGAAACACGAAGCATAGCTTCTGAACTTAAATTAAATGTAGCGGATAAACCAGACAGTCAAGACATATGTTTTGTACCCGACGGAAACTATGCTTCTGTGATAAAAAAATATAGGCCAGAATCTATTAAGAAAGGTAGTATTTTGGATATTAAAGGCAACATTGTTGGAAAACACGATGGAATAATCAATTTTACAATTGGTCAACGCAAAGGCATCCGTATTGCGCATAAAGAACCGTTGTTTGTTGTAAACATTGATCCCAAAAAAAACGAGGTGATTATTGGTAATAAAGAAACTTTAAATATCAAAAAAATTTATTTAAAAAATATAAATCTGTTAGCCGACACTGATGCTTACAAACAAGATTTATTTATAAAAATAAGATCAACAGGAAGATTGATAAAAGCCAAAGTAAGAATAAACAATACTAGTGCAGAAGTAGATTTGGAAGAATTAGAAGCAGGAATATCTGTTGGTCAAGCCTGTGTTTTTTACTCAAAAAATAAGATTGGGGATAAAATTTTAGGTGGTGGATGGATAGAAAGAACAGAGAACAATTATTTATCCACATAATTAACACATGTAGATTATAAATATAAAAACAATCAAAAAGTGATATAAAATTTTTTATTGATGTGTTCTAATGAAAATGAATTAAGAGGCAACTCTTAACTGGCCAGTTAAGGAAAGACCGAGAGGTTCAAGCTTGGCGGGCAGAAAATGGGGTGAAGTAGTGCTAAACACACTCTGTGAATGAGACGAAGGTAGCACTTCAACAGCGTCTCAAAACAAAGGTTTGGTCACGAAAGTGACTGAATCTTTTGTTTTTTTAGAAACTTACTGATCCTTTTTTCCAAAAAAGAAAAGTTAGCAAATAAAATGAAACTACACCAATAAAGTAGTTCCATTCTAGTGCATGTTTGAAATGGGTATATTCTGAAGAATTTAAAATGGGCGCTGATAAAATAGCCACAAAAGCAAGCACAGAAACCAAAATTATTTTTAAGATGAGTATTTTTTTGTTAAAAAATGATTCAATTTTTTTCTTTATTTTCACTATATTTATGACCAACAAAGCTTGGGCAACTATTTCAAAAATGATAAAACCTAAAAGTATGAACCGTCTAAAGAATTTATACAAATCAGACTCAAAATTAATTCCCAGAAATATTGAATGTGAAATTAAAAATATAGCAGATCCTACACCAAACAATAAGAAGTGTTTGTTTTTATTGGTCCCATCATTAATCGCTTGAAATAATCTATTGTTTGCTATCCAGTACTTAATTAGAAGGATGGCTGTTATTATCATCCCCGGTTTAAATAGAAGGTAAGTAGGATAAGTTCTTACCGATCTACTAATAGATACCTTACCGTCAATATATGGCACGGTGAAACTTGACACGCCTATTGCATCAACTTGGAATATTGTGTCTTGAAGTAGATGGGCATTAACAGAGATAAATAAACATGAATTCAACACAACCACAGGCACTATAAAAATCCATATACTTATTTTTCTAATTCTATTTATATCTTCCACTTTAGAATTTATTTTCTTTTGTTCTTTTTACGCGCTCTTCTTTTTTTTGAGCCTATTTTTCTTCTACCTCTGTGTTTTTTGGGATATCCCATATTTTCTCCTTTCGTATTTTATTTTATTGACCCCTGATTTTGGATATAGCATTGTGTAGTTTGCATATCAAATAATTTTATGAAAAAAAATGTAAAAACTTTTCTGAAGTTTGCTGCTAAGGATGAAATTGCTAAATCAGCAAATCCATCAATTGTTCGAGCATCTACTATTTACTTTAGAACAATGCAAGAGATGCGTAAACATCAAAAAAATATAGCAAAAGGTAAAAAAGTTAGTCATTGGGATTATGGAAGACAGGGGAGCCAAACTACAATTCATTTACAAAATATTCTAAGAGAATTAGAGCAGGCTTATGATGTTTTTTTGACACAAACTGGATTTGGAGCTGTTGTACTTGCGATCATGAGTGTTTGCAGGCCCGGAGATGAAATTGTAATATCGGATTCTGTTTATCGTCCTACTCATAAACTCACTAGTCAATTTCTAAGAGAATTTAATATTAAAGCAATCTGGTATAATCCAGATAGTTTTGAAGATCTTAAAAGTAAAATTACAAAAAAAACAAAACTTATTTACGTGGAAAATCCAGGAAGCAATACTTTTGAATTTCAAGATTTAGGAAAAATAGTTGCAATAGCAAAAAGAAAAAATATATTTACTGCAATAGATAACACTTGGGGAACAGCATATTTCATTCAACCTATTAAGATAGGTTTTGATTTATCGATTACATCGGCAACCAAATATTACTCAGGCCATTCAGATGTAATGGCAGGATCATTAGCTGTTAGTAAAAAAGTTTATAAAAAGGTTTGGTGGTATAATCAAATTTCAGGACATCGATTATCAGCTGATGATGCCTATTTGATTATAAGAGGTTTGAGAACTTTAGATTTGAGATTAGAAAAACATCAAGAAAATACAAAAAAAGTTGTGAAATGGTTATCCAAACAAAAAAAAATAATAAAAGTTTTGTATCCTCACAAAACATCTTCTTTAAGTTACAAGATGTGGAAAAAATATTATTCAGGAGCTTCTGGCTTACTTGGAATAATAATTAAGAGCAAAAGCAAATCTTCCGTTTACAAATTTGTGAATTCTTTAGAATTATTTGGCATTGGTTATAGTTGGGGAGGCTATTCTAGTTTAGCGATTTATAATGATCCTGTTGAAATGGGCAACAGAATGTTTTTTAAATTAGAAAAAAATCATCATTTGATTAGATTGCATATCGGTCTAGAAGATACAAATGACCTAATAAACGATCTAAAAAGATCTTTGAAATTTATTAGGTAATAATGACGGAAAGATTTTTTCAAAATAAATTAGCTTTAATTACACTTTTATCTGCCTGTGGAATTGTTGCTGTTTCTATGGGAATCCGTCAAACCTTTGGTTTATTTTCTGATTTTTTTGTTAAAGATTTACAGTGCACAGTTACTCAATTTGGTTTAGCCATCGGTATACAAATGCTGATGTGGGGAATGTTTGCTCCTATTTTTGGTGCGATGGCGGACAAAATAGGAGGGAACAAAGTTTCGATAATAGCGTTTGCTTTCATGGCTCTTGGAATTTATCTACTTTATTCTGGGCCAAATACGGGTATTTTCTTTCAAATTAATCTTGGTTTATTAGTTGGTATAGGTCTTGGTGGAACAGCAATAAGTGTTCAAATAGGAGAAGTTGGTAAACATTTTCCAAATAAAACGAGAGGCCTGGCTATCGGCATTGTCGTAGCCATGGCTTCAATAGGTTATTTTTTCTCTCCAATGTATACAAAATTTGCTTTGTCAGAATTTGGTTGGGAAAAAACACTACAAACGTTTTTGTACTTTATTATTTTTGGGATGATTGCAGCTATTTTTCTTTTTCCAGTTAAAAAAGATATAATAACAAACTCCAATACCAAAACACATGAACAAACAATTCCCGAGGCATTAAAAGAGGCGTTTAATCATAGAGGTTTTATACTTTTAACTTTTGGTTTTTTTGTGTGTGGATTTAATATTACTTTA
>CAJXBA010000015.1 GCA_913050185.1 uncultured Pelagibacteraceae bacterium | reverse complement strand
TAAATAATTCAGAACCAAAAATTTATGAATTAGGTGGACCCGAAAATTATTCATTCAAGGAACTTATGGAAATTTTATTAAAAGAAATTAAAAAGAAAAGATTTCTACTAAATATTCCTTTTGGTATAGCCAAATTCCCTTTAGCTTATTTTTTGCAAATATTACCGAATAAAATTTTAACGCAAGATCAAGTTGAGATTCTAAAGAATTCGAATAATATTGTTTCGGATGAATATCCCACTTTAAAAGATCTTGGTATTAGCGGAACAGCCATTCAGAGCATTTTACCTAAATACATTTATCGTTTTAGGTCAGGAGGGCAGTTTGGTTAGTAAAATTTGTTATATGTCGTTAGGAATAATTATATAATGGATCACTAACACAATTCCAATTGACACGCTCAACCCAAAAACCATTTTAACAAAGTCTTTACCGATAAGTGGAAACACATATTTAAGTTTATAATCTTTATTCATTGTAGAGATTGCTAACTCTCTTCCACATAACAATCCTACAAAAACCCAAGTAGTGCTCATGGGCAAGTTGTTTAACTCTTTAAAGTAATAAAGAACTAATGCATAGATTATGTTGATGATGGTCGCACTTCTTGCATAACGTGTGCCTGTCTTGTCTAAAACGACTTTCTGTATGGGTCCACCGTGAATATAAAAAATATAGAAAAGAAGAATTGTAAAATAAATAAGAACAATGACCAATAATGAAAAATCAAGTTTTCTTGGTAAATAAACGGCAATATTAGCAACATCGTGCATTAACCAAGTAGCCCACAAAAAGGCTGTAGTTACCCAAACTGAATTACGCCAAAAAGCAATTTTCCAAGCAGTGGTAATTTCATCGAATTTCTCATTAATGAATTTAGAAATACCGATCCAACAAACATAAGCTGCGATAGCGGCGACACCATAACCAACAACACTTTTTAAAAGCATTTTTTCTAAAACAACTGTTGAAGCAAAGGCACTTAGTACAAGGAAGGTCGTTGAAACCGGAATTCCAACTCTTGTAAGTAACAATAATATTCCAGGAGCAACAGCGTGATACCACTGAATTTCTTGATAAGGTATTTGAGTTAATCTTCCGTATGAAATATCGCCGTCATGTATCCACCATCCATAACTTACCGTAACAATCATAGCCAAGGATGCTGAAGCAGCTAAAGTATACCACTTAAACCACTTTTGCTTACTAGCGATGAAGGTTCCTAAGCATTGTATTGAGTCGTTAGCCGTCACACTCCATGCAGCTAAGCCGAAACCAAAGATAGTATAAATTAATGATAGTTCCATATGGTCATTTTAATGACTGTCACCATATTAGCTTATGTCGAAAACTAGTCTAGCTGAAAATTAAATCATTTTATTAATCTCTAGATTGAAACTTTCACCATTATAATATTTTAAACTTTTGTCTAGTTGTATTTTTTGATTAAACTTAACATATATTTTTGTTATGCTATAACATAACAATGGAACATTTAATTGAAGGAATAACGTGGTTACAGGACAAAATATTTTTGAGAGGATTTGTCTTTGGTCTTGTTCATGTTAGTATTATGCTGATTGGTTTTTATACAGGCTGGAGTATCAATAGACTGTTAAAGATTGTTTCTAATGGATTTGTTGCGGGGATTTTTGGCGTTGTTATCGCTCATGTAATAGCCGACTATATAGCTGCAACGTTAGATCCAGAGCTTAGAACAGCTGCATTAGGAATTGTTTTGGGAGGCTTGATGCCTTTGATATTAATTCCTTTTTTAGAAAGGTATGTAACGAAAAGCCAACATCATATTGCTATTGGTGACCATGAAGATCTTAAAAAAGACTTAAAAAAAAAGCACAACTAAGCAGATTTAATTTTCTTTTTAATGAATTGGGGAACATCCTCTTCGCTAATAATATCATCTTCCTTAGCGTGTTTAGGTTGGAAGGCATACAAAACATGTAATTTACAATAAGGAAATTTTTCCATCGGCTTCCGTCCACAAAAGTAAAAATTTTTCTCAAAAGAGTGACCAATGGGCCATCTACAAGTTTCATCAGTGAGCTCTTCAAGTTTTTTTGGACTTTCCGGTTCAAAGCTTTTATCTAATAACAAAGATTTAAATCTGGCTTTTCGACTAAGTTTTCCACCTCTGATTTCAACATTGTTACTTTCTTTCTTCATTTTCGTGGCAACAGGAATTTTTTTTGAAACTATTCTTGCCTCTAAGTTCAATCGGTGAGCTTTCCCAATAACAGCGTTACGTGTTGTACTCCCAATCAAGACAGCTATTTGACTTGCTGTATGGCCCTTTTTCCATAATTCTCTTAATTTATTTTCTCTCTCAGGCGTCCAAGTCATTTTATTATTGTAATAAATAAGATCACAATATGTAGTAGTATAAAAGGAAAAATTTACAACATGTGGATAACTAAAAAATCGAAAATTATAAAAATTTTGCAACTGTTTACAATTTATTTATTAAGCTTTCTTTTAAGGTATAAGCGTCTCAATGGTTGAAATTGAAGAAAAATATAAGATTTATGAGAAAAAATTTGGTTATGTAAATTGGTTAGGCTTTTTTGCTCTTTATCATAAAGAGATACTGAGATTCCTTAAGGTTGTTATACAAACTATTATCTCGCCTCTGGTAACAGCGCTACTTTTTTTATTAGTGCTCTCATTGGCAATAGGAAACGAAAGAGGTGGAGCATTGGGATTTCCCTTTATAACATTTCTTGCTCCAGGACTTATAGCGATGCAAATAATACAGCAAGCCTTTTCTCATACATCATCTTCTATCATGATTGGCAAAATACAAGGCAATATTGTCGATGTTTTGTATGCCCCGCTATCACCAGGCGAAGTGACACTGGCCATTATTTTAGCTGCTGTTACTAGAGGTCTGATTATCGCAATGGTATCTATAATAGCTTTTAGTTTTATTATTGACCTGGTGTTCCACAATTTTTACTATATTTTTATATACACATTTTTAGGTTCTTTTATTTTGGGTGCTATTGGTTTTGTCGTGGGTTTGTGGGCTGAAAAATTTGATAATATGGCTTCAGCAACAAATTTTATTATTGTTCCATTGAGTTTCCTAAGCGGTACGTTTTATTCGATAAAAAAATTACCAGAAATTTTACAGAAAATAAGCGAATGGAATCCGTTTTTTTATATAATCGATGGTTTTAGATATGGTTTTTTAGGTACGTCAGACGGTTCACTAAAATTCGGCCTATTATACCTTATTTTATTAAGTTGTTTAACTTGGTTTGCTTCGTACATTCTTTTTAAGCGGGGATATAAAATTAAATTTTAATTTATTTATGAGTTCAGTTCTTGACACATATGCAAGAAACCCTATTTCTTTTAATAGGGGAGAGGGCAGTTATCTCTACGCAGAAAATGGAGAAAAATATCTTGATTGGGTTGCCGGCATAGCGACCAACATTTTAGGACACTGTCATCCTCATGTTGTTAAAGCTATTCAAGATCAGTCTAAAAAACTTATTCACGTTTCAAACGCCTTTATTATAAAAGAAGCAGAATCTTTAGCAAAAAGGTTAACAGACAATACTTTTGCAGATAAAGTTTTCTTTTGTAACAGCGGTGCAGAAAGTGTTGAAGGAGCCATAAAAATTGTTAGAAAATATTTTCATACAATTGGAAAGCTAGAAAAAAATAGAATCATAGCGATGTCTGGTGCTTTTCATGGTAGGACGCTTGCTGCATTATTTTTAGCTAACAACAAATCGCATACTGAAGGTTTTGGCCCAAAAGTTGATGGCTTTGATCAAGTTGCTTTTGGTGATCATGAAGCATTAAAAAAAGCTATAAACAAAAATACAGCTGCTATAATTGCGGAACCTATTCAAGGAGAAGGGGGAATCAAGACTCTCCCAGACTATTGCTTGAAAGGCTTAAGAGAAATATGTGATGAGCACGGAATATTGTTAGTTTTTGATTGTGTACAAACTTCTTTTAGGACTGGGACTCTATTGGGATTTGAAAATTCAGGAATTTCCGCAGATTTATGCTGTGTGGCGAAAGGTTTTGGAAATGGATTTCCTATCGGTGCAATTTTACTAACAAATGAAGTAGCAAAAGTAATGAAACATGGTTCGCATGGATCAACTTTTGGGAACAATTTGTTAGCATGCGCTGCAGCTCACGCTGTTCTTGATATTGTTTTAGCAAAAGGTTTTTTTGAAGAGGTTAAAACAAAAGGTGAATATTTTGATAAAGAATTGAAAAAATTAAAAGATGAATTTCCAAAAATAATAGAAGAGGTAAGAGGCATTAACTTTATTAAAGGTTTTAAATTAAAAGTAGATAATAACGATTTTATGTCGAAATTAATGAAACATAAACTGCTTGTTGTTAAAGCTTCAGAAAATTGTATTAGATTATTTCCTAGTTTATTAAGTACAATTGATGAATTAGACATGGGTATTAAAATTATAAAAAAAACTTGTGAAGAAATGAATTAATTATGAGAAATTTTATTAATTTAGCAGATATAGATAAAAGAGAACTAAGAAAAATCATCGATCATACAAAATCGCTAAAAGAAAAAGGATCTACCAAAGATTTAAATACTCCTTTGACAAGCAAAACATTAATTATGATTTTTGAAAAACCTTCAACCAGAACCAGGCTTTCATTTGAGTCTGCAATGCAAAAATTGGGCGGACACGTTTTAGTTTTATATCTAAAAGAAAGTCATTACGGTAGCAAAGACGAAAGTATTTATGATACCGCAAAGGTTTTGTCTCAATATGGAGATATTGTAATGATGCGTACTGGCAAACATGAACATTTTTTGGAATTTTCTAAACATTTAGAAATTCCTATCATCAATGGTTTAACAAATCTAAGTCATCCTTGTCAGGTGATGGCTGACGTACTTACTTTTGAAGAACTAAGAGGACCTATAACCAATAAAAAAATTGCTTGGCTGGGAGACGGTAACAATGTTGTTTATAGTTTAATTGAAGCTGCAACACAGTTTAATTTTCAATTAGCCATAGCTTGTCCAAAAAAATTCGAACCCAACAAAAAAGTTATCAAGTGGGCAAACAACAAGAAAGCAAATATTTTTATAACAAGAGATCCTAAAGAAGTTGCAGAGAATGCGGATGCCATAATGACGGATAAACCCATTTCTATGGGAGATATTAATGTAAACAAAAAACAAAAAAAGCAATTATTAAAATCTTACCAAGTGAATAAAAAAATTATGAAATTAGCTAAAAAAGATGCAATTTTTATGCATTGCTTGCCTGCTAGCAGAGGAGAAGAAGTGACCAATGAGGTAATGGATGGGAAGCAATCAGCTGTTTGGCTAGAAGCACTCAATAGAATGCATGTGCAAAAAAGTGTTATTCAATGGTGTCTAAAATTATTGTAGAGGTAAAGGAATATCAGTATTATTGTTCATATAAAGGATTAGGGCAGCTCTCTCTTTTGTATCTTTTAATCCAGCAAAAGACATTTTAGTACCTTTGATCCAATCTTTTGGTTTTTTTATAAAGCTGTCCATTTCTTTGAAAGACCAAGTTTTTCCATATGCGGCCATGACCTTGGAGTATTTATAATCAGACGCCGAACCAACTTGTCTACCTAGAATGCCCCACAAAGCTGGTCCAATTTTGCTACCTCCTCCCTTAGTAATACTGTGGCAAGCAGCGCATTTTTTAAAAATTTTTTCACCATCGGAAGCATTTACTGTAGTTAATAGTGTCATAATATTTTCCAGTTCGTCATCAGAGTTTGTGGAAGCTGTTTTAGTTGTAGTTTTAGTTGTTACACCCTCAACTTGATAGATTGATTTTTCTGGTTTCTCAACATAAAATATTATGTCGGTAATTTTATTTATTCCCAAAATTAGGAGTATAACCAATATGACCGAAACTATAATTTTATTCATTTTAAAAAGTTTGCAAATTTAGTACAAATTCATTCTAAGATATATCATGACTTTGATTAAAAAAATGAACTTTAGCGGGTTTATTTTGCGACTGTTGGACGCATAATTTTATTATTTATGAAAAATAGCGCCATAATTATACCTACACGTTTAGGGGCCAAAAGGTTTCCAAATAAACCATTAGTAAAAATTAATGGGGTACCAATGATTATTCATGTTCTGAACAGAGCACAGGAATCGCATATTCAAAGGGTGATCGTGGCAACACCAGATAATGAAATTGTTGATATTGTGAAAGAATATGGAGGTCATGCTATTTTAACTAGGAACGATCATTTTTCGGGCAGCGATAGAGTTTACGAAGCATATAAAAGGGAATTAAAAGATAATGTTGATTTAATAATTAATTTGCAAGGCGATATGCCCAATATAAAGCCCGATTCTATTCCTAAACTTGTGGATCTTATGAGGAGAAATCATTGTGATATTGGAACATTAGCCTCTCACATAAAAGATAAGGAAGAAATTATTGACCCCAATATTGTAAAGGTTCATGTTGATCAGGATTTAGAAAATAACAATTTTTTAAATGCAAATGATTTTTTTCGTATAAAAAAAAATTTAACAAATGAAAAAATCTATCATCACATAGGAATTTATGCCTTTACAAATGTTGCTTTAACAAAGTATGTAAAGCTTTCTAGATCTAGGTTAGAAATAGAAAGAAATTTGGAACAAATGAGAGCAATGGAAAATAATTTTGTAATAAAAGTAGGTTTAAGCGACAACATCCCTCTGGGTATAGATACTATTGAAGATCTTAAAAAGATATCAAAGGAAATGAGTTAAACATGACAAAACAAATTGTCATACAAGGTGAAGCTGGCTCATTCAGTCACATGGCTACTTTAAAAATATTTCCAAAAGCAGAGATTAAGTTTTGTGCAACTTTTGAGGAGGCGTTTTTGTTAGCAACCCATAAACCCGAGTTTAATTTAGTTTGTCCTTGCGAAAATACTGTAGCAGGAAGAGTTCCTGAATTTCATTCTCTTTTGAGAAGATATTCTCTTCAGATTTACTCTGAGCACTTTGAAAAAATTAGTCATAATTTGCTTGGTGTTAAAGGAGCAAAATTAGGATCCACTGTTAAAAATGTTCATTCACATATACATGCACTCGGACAGTGTAGAAAAATTATTTTGGATCAAAAATTAAAGGAAGTAATTGAGTCTGATACAGCATATAGTGCAAAATATGTTGCTGAAAAAAATGACAAAAGTAAATCAGCAATTGCAAGTGAACTTGCGGCAAAAATATACAACTTACAAGTATTAAAATCGAATGTTGAGGATGAGCCCAATTCTAATGTAACTCGATTTCTTGTAATGGGGAAAAAAACCAAACATCCCGAATTTATTGAAGAAAAGAATTTTATAACAAGCTGCATTTTCCAATTAAAATCGATTCCAAGCGCTCTCTACAAGGCCTTAGGCTCTTTTAGCGGATATGGAATTAACTTATGTCGACTCGAATCCTTCACACTTAGAAATACTTTTCGACAGGTTGCATTTTATATAGAAATTGAAAAACATATTGAAGATCCAGTTATGCAAAAGGCTTTGGAGGAGTTGGGGTTTCATACCCAGGACCTTACTATTTTAGGGTGCTATCCAGCGAGTTCTTATAGATCAAATAATTAATTATCAACCAATAAGAATATTGTAGTTATTATTTTTATACTGATATAATAAAACAGGAGGCTCGCAATGGGTGGAGTTTATAGCATAATCAGTTCAGGCGAGAAATCGAGCAGACTTAACTGTAAATTTTAGGTCGTTGTTGAGTCTCCTTATTAATTATTAAGGATATGAAAAACGTCAATCATAAAATTCTAGCGTTAAAATATCGTCCCTTAAATTTTGATCAATTAATAGGTCAGGATCTGATGGCTCAAACAATAACCAATTCAATAAAAACTAATAGAGTTGCAAATGCATTCCTGTTAACCGGTGTGAGGGGAACCGGAAAAACTTCCACGGCTAGAATTATATCCAAGGCTTTAACATGTGCTGGTAATTTTACTGAAGGTGTAAAATGCAAGACGGAAGAATTTTGTCACTGCGAGGAAATTACTAATTGCAAACATCTTGATATAATTGAAATGGATGCAGCTTCAAAAACTGGCGTAGATGATGTTAGAAAAGAAATTATTGAATCAGCAATTTATAAACCCACAACCTCAAGGTACAAAATATACATAATCGACGAATGTCACATGTTAAGTCGATCATCATGGAATGCTTTACTGAAGACTCTTGAAGAACCTCCCGATCAGTTAAAATTTATTTTTTGTACTACCGAACCAAAAAAAGTACCTCTTACGATCATAAGCCGTTGCCAAAGATATGACTTACACAGAGTAACTATTAAAGTTTTATATGAACATTTGAAAAAAATTTCAAAGCTTGAAAATGGCAAAATATCAGACACGGCGATTAGCTTAATTGCTAAGGCAGCAACAGGTAGCGTAAGGGATGCGCTAAGTCTTCTGGACAGAGCACTTGTAAGCCAGAAGATTGTTGACGAAGAAATAGACGAAACGTTTGTAAGAAAAATGTTGGGCTTGGCTACTCGAGAAAAAATATTGGATCTATTAAAATTTATATTAGATGGAGATCAAACAAAATCAATTCTTTGCGTAAGACAAATGATCAACGAAGGTCTTGATCCGATAAATTTTATCAACGATCTTTTGGAAATAATTTATTTTGTATTGCAAAAAAGAAATCTAGGAAATTTTGAGTCTGATTTAACTATTTCCGAAGCAGAGCTTGAAATTATTGACTTAATTTCAAAAAATGTTAATACGTCGACGCTTATACTTTTTTGGCAATTTCTTCTTAAGGGATTAGATGAACTTTCTATAGTTGCCAATCCACTTTTGTCACTTGAAATGTTAGTTATTAGACTTTTACATTTAAAAGGAATGCCATCCTATGAAGATTTGATTAACAAAAATATTTTATATCAAAAAAACGAACCTGCGATAGTAGGGGAAGTTATGGAAGAAGATTTAAGCAAAGAGAAAAAGGACGAAGTAACAAAAGCTTCTAAAGATCAAATAAAAAATACATCACAAACAAGACCTGAATTAACATCCTTAGTTTCTAATAAAATAGAAGAAAAAAGCATCAAGTCTTTTGAGGAATTAATTGAGTTATCATCGTTAAAAAAGGAAATTGAATTGAAGTACGATTTAGAAAAAAATGTAAATCTAATTAAGTTTTCTGATGGAAAAATAGATATAGCATTTAATGAAAATTTGTCGAAAAATTTTGTAAGAAATTTAAGTGAAAAATTGTTAGCTTGGACACAAAAACGATGGGTTATCACATTAACTAAAGGACCGGGTCAAAAAACATTTGCAGAAAAGCAATTTATTAAAAAAAAAGAAATATTAGAAAGTGAGAAAAAAGGCGAAGTGTATAAAAAATTTAAAAATATTTTTTCAGACGGAGAACTAGTAGAAGTTTCAAAAGAAGATTAATTTATGCAAAATTTTACTGATTTAATATCACAAGCTAAGAAAATGCAGGAAAAAATGAAAGAGACTCAAGAATCTCTTAAAAAAATTGAAGTAGAGGGCATTTCTGGAGGAGGCGCAGTCAAAGTTGTTATGAATGGAGAGAGTGAACTTAAAAAGATTTCTCTTGCTGATTCAGTATTAAAAGAATCAAAAGAAATTTTTTGTGATCTGATAATTGCTGCTCATTCAGATGCCAGAACTAAGCTAAAGAAAAAAACTTCAGAAGAGATTGCAAAAGTTACAGGTGGTATAGATTTACCGCCTGGATTTAAACTTCCTTTTTAAAACAAAAAATGACCGGCAATAAAGAGATAGAAGATTTAGTTAAAATAATTGCTAAACTACCTGCTCTAGGCCCCAAATCAGCACGCCGAATAGTTTTAAAACTTATAAATAATAAAGAAGAACTTATAAGGCCTTTGTCAAACACGCTAGCGCAAGTTTATAAAAATTTACGCAGGTGTCAAATATGTGGAGATTATTTTAACATAAATTCTAAATGTGTTTGCTCCAGTAATAATTATGATCAAATTTGTGTAGTGCAACATATTGAAGATAAGTGGACAATAGAAGAATCGGGTATTTATAAGTCCGGATTTCATATATTAGGCGGAACCTTACCCACTTTAGAAAGTAAAAAAAAAGATGGATTATTAATTTCGTCACTAATTAATAGGGTAAAAAACAATAGCAAAATCAAAGAAGTCATACTTGCATGTGGCAGCACAATCGAAGGTCAAGTTACCTCTCACTACATACAAGATAGTTTAAAAGACATGAAAGTAAAAATCACCAAACTTGCTCAAGGAATATCGGTCGGAATGGAGGTCTCATTTGCTGACGATGGTAGTTTGATTGCAGCTTTTAAAAATAGGAGTCCAGTAGTTAATGACTAGCTTTTTTTTCAAGACGCCGAAGATGTAAAATTGGTTCTGTATATCCCGAAGGCTGTTTTCTGCCTTTAAAGATCAGATCACACGCCGACTTGAATGCTATACCATCGAAATTAGGAGCTATTGCTTCATAATCTGATCTTCCGTGTCTATTGTAAGCAGGATCATTTATGTTCTGTTTATCAACAATACCACTCATTTTGCGCAGTACGTGCATCACTTGATCTTTAGTGCAGATTCCATGATGTAACCAGTTCGCAATATGTTGAGAGGAAATTCTTAAGGTGGCTCTGTCTTCCATAAGTCCGATATTATTTATATCAGGTACTTTTGAACAACCTATTCCATTATTAATCCATCTAACAACATAGCCTAAAATTCCTTGTGCATTATTTTCTAGTTCCTTAGTAATTTCTTCCATTGACCAATTTGGTCTATCTGCGATTGGAATTGAAAGAATATCCGAAAGTTTTGTAGGTGTTCTATTTTTCAATTTCTTTTGTTCCAAAAAAACATCAACTTGATGATAATGCATTACGTGCAAAGTTGCAGCAGTAGGGCTAGGCACCCATGCAGTATTTGCGCCCGCTTTCGGATGTCCAATTTTTTGTTCAACCATATCTGCCATTTTATTTGGAGCAGCCCACATTCCTTTTCCAATTTGAGCTATGCCTGAAAATCCACAAGCTAAACCCACATCAACGTTATTATCTTCGTATGCAGAAATCCACTTAGAGAACTTCATATCTCTTTTTTTTATCATTGGCCCAGCCTCCATTGACGAAAAAATTTCATCACCAGTACGGTCTAAAAAACCAGTGTTAATAAAAACAACTCTGTTTTTTATAGCCCTAATACATTCTTTTAGATTTACTGTTGTTCTTCTTTCTTCATCCATCAGGCCACACTTTATACTGTATTTGTTTAATCCTAAAACTTCCTCGACTTTTTCGAAAATTAAATCAGTAAATGCGGCTTCATCTGGACCATGCATTTTTGGTTTTACAATATAAACAGAATTTGTTTTTGAATTTTCTTTTCTTTTAAAATCGTGGATTGACGCAGTAACAGTTATAAATGCATCCATTATACCTTCTGGAATTTCGGACCCATCTTTTAATAAAATAGCAGGGCTGGTCATTAAATGACCGACATTTCTATTCAACATTAATGCTCTTCCAGATAATTTAATTTTATTACCGTCAGGTGCTATATATTGACGATCGGAATTTAATTTTCTTGTAAATTTCTTTCCATTTTTTTCTACTTCAGTTTGTAGACTTCCCTTCATAAGCTTTAGCCAATTTCTATAACCTAAAACTTTGTCTTCAGAATCTACTGCCGCTACCGAATCTTCATGATCGATAATTGTAGATATGGCTGATTCTAAAATTATATCCTGTATACTAGCTTTATCTTGGCTTCCGATAGAACCATTAGGATCAAACACAATATCTATGTGAAGATTATTATTTTTTAGCAAAAGTGATGATAAGCTAGAAAGTTTTCCAGAATATCCCACAAATTGTTTAGGATTTTTAAGTTTTATTCCTTCATCGTTTATATATAAAAGTAACAGGCCATTATGAACCTGGGGAAGTTTTAAAACATCTTTCCAACTACCTTGTTCTAGTGGTGTGGTTTTATCCAAGAAGTTACGAGCATATTTGATTACTTTTTTCCCTCGCTCTGGATTATATTTATCTCTGCGGTTTGCTTCACGTGTTTCTGGTATTATATCTGTTCCGTAAAGAGCATCGTACAAGCTGCACCATCGAGCGTTAGCTGCATTCAAAGCATAACGTGCGTTCATTACTGGGACAACAAGCTGTGGACCAGCAATACTAGAAATTTCTTCATCTATATTTTTTGTTTCGATTAAAAAACTCGACCCTTCTTTGATAAGATATTTAATCTCTTTTAAAAAATTTATATAAGAGTTAAAATCGATTTTTTGACCTTTGCGAGAAAGATGCCAGTTATCAATTTTTTGTTGCATCTGCTCTCTAATGTTAAGAAGTTTTCCGTTTTTTGGCGTTAGTTCGTGTGCTACTTTATCTAACCCCATCCAAAATTTTTCGGGATCAATATTTGTGCCTGGCAGAAGTTCGGTATTTACAAATTCTAATAGTTCTGTAGCAACAGACAATTTACCTTGTAGGGTATAATTCATATTTGGACAAAATTTTGCCACTAATTTCTATATTTTTATTAATCGATTCAATATTTATGTATATATATATTCTTAATCAAGTATTATTCGATTAATCAAATGAAAAGTTATCTAGATTTTGAGCATGATATAAAAACTTTAGAAGAAGAGCTTGAAAAATTAAAGGATCCTTTTAACAAAGAAGGAATATCAAAGGTAGATACAGAGCAAATATCTCGTATACAGGGTGAAATCGATCAAAAGCTAAAAATCTCGTACGAAAATTTGAATGAGTGGCAAAAAACTCAAGTTGCTAGACACGAAGAAAGACCAAAAGCAAAATTTTTTATAAATAATTTGTTTACTAATTTCATTAATTTATCTGGTGATCGAAAATTTGCTGAAGATGAAGCTGTTATTACCGGGTTTGCTGTCTTCGAAGGCAAATCTGTACTGGTCATAGGCCAAGAGAAGGGCGATGATTTGGATAGTCGACTTAAGAGAAACTTTGGCATGATGAGGCCAGAAGGTTACAGAAAATGTATCAGACTGATGAAGCTAGCAGACAAATTTAATATTCCAATAATATCATTTATTGATACACCAGGAGCGTACCCTGGAATTGGAGCTGAACAAAGAGGACAAGCAGAAGCAATTGCTAGCTCAATAGAGTGTTGCATGTCATTAAAAGTTCCAATCATTTCAGTCATTATCGGCGAAGGAGGTTCGGGTGGCGCAATCGCTTTGGCATCCGCAAACAAAGTGCTAATGTTTGAAAATGCAATTTATTCTGTTATTTCCCCCGAAGGATGCGCATCTATATTATGGAGAGATCCAAGTAAATCTTTAGAAGCGGCAAAAGCCATGAAGCTAACCGCCAACGAACTTTTTAAAATGAATATTATAGATGAAATTATCAAAGAACCACTTGGTGGTGCTCACAGAAATAAAAAACAATCGGTTTCTAATACTAAAATAGTATTAATAAAATATTTTAAAGAATTTAATAATTACACCAGAGAAGAAATATTCGAGCAAAGGAAAAAAAAGTTTTTACAAATCGGTAGACAAAAAAACATCACACCATTTTCAAAAAATGAAGGTAATTTAGTGCAAAGCGATAGCCTTTTTACATCTTTTGGGAAGAACTTTTTTAAACACAAAAATAAATTGATATTAGCTTTATTATTGTTGGTAATAATGTTGCTAATTTTTGTCTAAACATTTTATAGGGCGCCACAACAGTTTTTAAATTTTTTTCCAGTAGCTAAACACCTTTCATTTCTTGATATTTTTTCGTTTTTTTTGGTTACTAACAAACATTTTGGGCTATTTTTAAATTTATTATTGTTTACAGTTGAATATTTGCTTGTTTGTTTCTCATAAGGGGAAATTTCAAGATTGTTCAAAAAAGTAATAAAATCGGTTTTGATTTTATTTAATAAATCTTCAAACAATTTGAACGCTTCTCTTTTATATTCTTCTAAAGGATCTTTTTGTGCATACCCTCTCAATCCCACAACTTGTCTTAAATGTTCTAAGTATTGCAAGTGAGATCTCCACAGAAAATCAATAGTTTGCAAGAATATTCTTTTTTCAAGCTCCAAATTTACGACTTCTGTAAGCTGTTTATTTCTTTCGTCTCTGAATTCGTGGAAGCGCTTTTTTATAGTATTTCCAAAGTTTTCATTTTTTAAATCTGTAATATTTGCAAATTCTTCTGTTTTAATTGATCTTCCCAATATAGGCTTAATTTTCATTTTGAAAGCATCAAGTTGATTTTCCCTAGAATAGATTACCTTCTCATTTGCAAAATATTCAACCAAATCGTTTAAAAATGAATTTATTATTTCATTAATGTGATTTGATTTAAGTACTTCTTTTCTTTGTTCAAAGATAACTTGCCTCTGATCATTCATTACATCATCAAATTTTAATAAAGTTTTTCTAATATCAAAATTTCGAGACTCGACTCTTTGTTGGGCCCTTTCAAGAGCTTTATTGATCCAGGGGTGATCAATTGATTCTCCCTCCTTTAATCCAAATTTTTGCATAATTCCATCTATAGATTCTGATCCGAATATTCTCATCAAGTCATCTTCCAAACTTATAAAAAATATTGATTTACCTGGATCACCCTGTCTTCCTGATCGTCCTCTTAGTTGATTGTCAATTCTTCTGCTTTCATGTCTTTCAGTTCCAATTACATACAGCCCACCATTTTTTATAACTTCTTTTTTTTCTTGTAAAATTGAGTTTTGCTTGTCGTTTAAATTGGTTTGTTTTCCTCCCAGCTGAATGTCAGTTCCTCGGCCGGCCATATTTGTAGCTATTGTTACAGCTTTTAATTTGCCCGCGTCAGCAATTATCTTGGCTTCCTTTTCATGCTGTTTAGCGTTTAAAACGCTATGATTTATTTTTTTTGTGCTAAGCAGGGAGGAGATTTTTTCGGACTTTTCTATGCTTGTTGTTCCAACTAGGACTGGCTGACTATTATAATAACAACTTTCTATTTTTTCAATTATGGCTTTGTATTTTTCTTTTTCCGTTCTAAAAATTTGATCATTTAAATCAGTTCTAATCATTGATTTATTTGTGGGAATTGAAACCGTTTTTAGTTTATAAATGTCATAAAATTCTTCTGCCTCAGTAAGTGCAGTGCCCGTCATTCCCGAAAGTTTGTTGTACAATCTAAAATAATTTTGATAGGTAATCGAGGCTAAAGTTTGATTTTCACTTTGAATTTCTACCTTTTCTTTTGCTTCCAGGGCTTGGTGGAGTCCATCTGAAAATCTTCTACCCTCAAGCACTCTACCAGTGAATTCGTCTATAATTTGTACTTTATTATCTCTAACAATGTAATCTGTATCTTTTGAAAATAATAAATTTGCCCTTAAAGCCTGATTTATATGATGAACTAAATTAATATTTTGCGGATCATAGAAGTTATTATTTTTTAGAATTCCATATGTTCTTGATAGTTTTTCTATTTTGTCTATGCCTTTTTCAGAAAGCATTACATTTTTGTTTTTTTCGTCTAATTCGTAATCAGTTTTTTCAAGATGTTTAACAAATTTATTGCTCACAAAATATTGATCAGATTTGTCTTCCGTTGCTCCTGAAATCACCAGCGGGGTCCTTGCTTCATCAATAAGAATGCTGTCCACTTCATCAACGATACAAAAAAAATGATCTCTCTGTACCATTTGCTCAATATTATACTTCATATTATCCCTTAGATAGTCAAAACCAAATTCATTATTAGTACCGTATGTCACATCACAGTTATAATTTTTTTTTCTAATTTCATCTTCCATTTCATTTGTAATACATCCTACGGACAAACCCAAAAAATTATAAATTTTACCCATCCATTCCGAATCTCTTTTTGCCAAGTAGTCATTTACCGTTACTACGTGAACTCCTTTACCCAACAAGGCATTTAAATATACAGGCAATGTAGAAACTAAAGTTTTGCCCTCTCCTGTCTTCATTTCAGCAATTTTTCCTTGATGAAGAATAATGCCACCCATTAGTTGTACATCAAAATGTCGTTCGCCAAGGACTCTTCTAGAAGCTTCTCTCACACAAGCGAAAGCCTCTGGAATTAAATCTTCAAGTTTAATACCTTTTTGAATTTTTGATTTGAATTCTGCAGTTTTTATAGGGAAATTTTCGTCAGATTTTTCTTTGACTTTTGATTCCCAGTCATTAATTTTTTCTACGGTTGATTTTAAACGTTCAAGCTCTCTTTGGCTTGAATTCTTAATAAATTTGCCAATAATTTTGCCAATATTTAACATAGATATTTATTTTTTTTTTAAGACAGTATAAAGGTATATTAGTCCAATTAAGACTTATATATATAATCAATAATAAAAGATTTTAAATACCCATGACAATAAACTTGAAAAATTTTCTAAATCCTAAAATCAAGATGGCAAAAATGGGTGAATTTCAAGAATTACAACCCATAAAAGGATTAGAAATATCGTCAATATCAGCAGATCTGTACGGTGATGGTAGAGATGATCTTACGTTGTTTTACTTTCAAGAAGGAGCCAATTTTGCCGCGATATATACAACGTCAAAAATTACCTCGGCAAGCATAAACTGGAATTTAAAAATTAAAAAAAATTTTGCGAAAGCACTTTTAGTAAATACAAAAAATGCTAATACTTTTACCGGCATAAAAGGAGCCCAGGGATTAAAAGAAGTTGCTCACGTATTATCGAAAGTTCTAACAATAAGATCATCGCAATCACCTAAAGGGATTAGTGAAGTTGTAAAGATAACTGATTTGTTGTTTGCGTCAACTGGGGTAATTGGTGAAGATTTTCCGTATATTAAAATTAAAAATAGAATCCCAGAATTAGTGAAAAAATTAAAAACGGAAACAAATAAATTTGTTTGGTTTAAGGCCGCAAGTGCAATCATGACAACCGATGTAAAGCCAAAACTTGCCTACGAAGAATGTAAAATAGGTAATAAATCAGTGAAAATTTCTGGAATAGCCAAAGGTTCTGGTATGATTGCTCCAAATATGGCAACTATGTTGTCTTTCATATTTACTGATGCAAATATACCTTCTATTTTCTTAAAAGCTATTTTAAAGACAGTTGCCAATACGACATTTAATGCCATAACTGTTGATGGAGATACTTCAACTAACGATATGGTTGTCATTTTTTCTACAGGCAAGGCAAAAAATGCAAAAATATATAACGTCTTGGATCCCAATCTACAAGATTTTAAAAAAGCTTTACATAGATTGTCACTAAATCTTGCTAAACAAATTGTTGCAGACGGAGAAGGAGCAAAAAAATTCATTACGATAGAAGTTATTGGAGCCAGATCAATATCTATGGCAAAAAAAATTGGCTTTTCGATTGCCAACTCTCCTTTATTCAAAACAGCTGTTGCAGGTGAAGATCCAAATTGGGGAAGAATTATTATGGCGATAGGAAAATCAAAGGAGAATATTATTCCAAATAGAATACAGATAAAAATTGGGGACCAATTAATAGTTGATCAAAGCAAGGTAGCCAAAGATTATAGTGAAAAAAAAGTAAAGGAATATATGAAATGGGATTCAATTAATATAGAAGTTAATTTAAATATTGGAGAAGCTGATTACACAGTATATACATGTGATTTTACACATGATTACATCGACATAAATGCTGATTACCGAAATTAATACTTGTTCTTTTTAATTAAAATTAAATAATACAAATATAGATGATAAAATATAATTTGATATGTAAATGTGGAAAAACATTTGAAAGCTGGTTCTCAAGCTCAGATAGTTACGACACGTTGTGGAAAAAAAAGTTGATCAATTGTATTTATTGCAATTCTACTTCCGTTAAAAAATCAGTCATGGCACCGAATTTATTTAGCAAAACAAATAAGATTTCGAAAAATACAAAATTAAAAAAGAAAATGAAAAAGCAACTTTTGAACTTAAGAAAATATATTGAAAAGAATTGCAAAAATGTCGGAGATAATTTTTCTCACGAAGTTAGAAGTATTCATTATGATAAGAAGACTTCTAAAGGAATCTATGGCACCGCAACACCAGAAGAAACTACAGAACTAATTGAAGAAGGTATTGACGTTACTACCATACCCTGGGTAAATAAATCAGAAAACTAATTTACCGAAAAAGTTGAAATGTAATTTACCGAAGCATCACTAGCCATATGCCATTTTTTCAAAAATAAATTGTATTTTATTCCAACCACCTCATCAATTATGAAGTTGTTGCTGCTAGCAATTATTTCTAATTCTTGTGGTGTTAAAAATTTTTCCCAATCATGTGTACCAATTGGCAACCATCTCAAAATATATTCTGCTCCCAAGATTGCGTAGAAATATGATTTTAAATTTTTATTTATAGTGGCAACAAACATAATTCCATTTTTTTTAATTAGCTTTGAACAATTTTGAATAAACACATTTACATTTGAAACATGTTCAACAACTTCCATATTTAATATTACATCAAATTTATTTTTAAAATTTAATTTTTCAGGTGAACAATGTATATATTTGATGTTTAGATTCATTTTCTTAGAATGCGACTTTGCAACCTTAATGTTAATGTTAGAGGCATCAATTCCTGTCATTTCTGCTCCCAGTCTACTTAACGGCTCACATAAAAGTCCACCACCACATCCGACATCTAAAATTTTTAATCCTCTTAGTGGTAGTGAAATATCCGGGTCAAGTTTAAAGTGAAAAATTAGTTTTTCTTTGATAAATTTAATCCTAGTTGGATTAAAAAGATGCAAGGGTTTAAATTTTCCCTTTGGATTCCACCAATCTTTTGCCAATGTCGAAAATTTTTCTATTTCTTTTTTGTCTACTGTAGTCAAAATAATAATTATCTAGCTATACTTGTACATTTTTGCAATTAAGAGTATTTATTATTAAAAATTATATAAAGTAAACAAGATATTTTATCATGAAAAGATTAGTTCTTAAGTTTGGTGGTACATCTGTTGGAACTATAGAAAAAATTAAAAAAGTAGCAAATATTATCAAAAAAATATTTAATGAGGGTAACGAAATTATTGTTATTGTTTCTGCAATGATGGGTGCTACCGATGAGTTAAAGAAAAAGTCTAATTTAATTAGCAATAATTTTGATGACAAAGAGTTGGATGTATTGCTTTCATCTGGTGAACAGGTTTCGTGTTCACTTTTGTCAGGAGCAATTATTGATTTGGGACTTAAAGCGAGATCATGGCAAGGTTGGCAAATCCCAATTCTAACAGATGCTAACCACACATCTTCTAATATAATGAGAATTAAAACCGAAGAAATTTCAAATTTTGTTTCACAGGGAGGTATAGCTGTAATCACTGGTTTTCAAGGAGTTTCAATGGATAACAGAATTACAACATTAGGACGCGGAGGTTCAGATTTGTCAGCTGTTGTAATTGCAAAATTTTTTCGAGCAGATTCTTGTGAAATATATACTGATGTAGATGGAATTTTTACAACTGATCCTTCCATAAATAACAATGCCAAAAAAATTGACAAAATATCATACGAAGAAATGCTTGAAATGGCCTCTTTGGGAGCAAAAGTTATGCAACCAAATGCAGTCCAAGCTTCGATGGTTGACAATATTCCAATTCATGTAAAATCTACTTTTTCCGAAAAACCCGGAACAAAAATAATTTCTGAAAGCGAGATTGATCATAAAAAAGCAGTAACAGGAATAGCTTATTCAAAAAGGAATGCTAAAGTTTCTGTCATCGGCGTTGTAGACAAGCCTGGTGTTGCAGCTGATATCTTCGAACCAATAGGAAAAAATAATATTAATGTTGATATGGTAATTCAAAATACTTCTCTTGATGGCAAAAAAGCTAATGTGACTTTCACTATTAAACGAGAAGATTTAAACAAAACACTGAGTTTAATTGAAAAAAGTAAACAAAAATTAAATTATAATAAAATAATACATGATGATAAGCTTGCCAAAGTGTCTATTATTGGTGCAGGCATGATAGCTAATCCTGGAGTAACATATAAAATGTTTAGAGCTTTAGCAGATATGAAAATAAATATTTTAGCGATTTCAACTTCAGAAATAAAAATTTCTGTTTTAATCCGAGAAGATTTGACCCAAAAAGCAGTAAAAGCACTACACAAATCATTTGAACTTAATTAAGAAACCAATGAGTATTAGACCATTCAGAGATATTAAAAGAAAAAAAACTAAAAAAATTAAAGTTGGCAAAATTAATGTGGGTGGCGGAGCACCAATATCTGTTCAGTCGATGACAAACACTTTAACAACTAATGTTGAAGGGACAGTAAAACAAATTAATGAGTTAACCGAAGCTGGTGCTGATATTGTGAGAGTTTCATGTCCCGACAAAGACTCATCTTTATCTTTAAAAAAAATTATAAATCAAGTTAATGTTCCTATAGTTGCAGATATTCATTTTCACCACAAAAGAGCGATAGAAGCTGCGAATTCAGGAGCAGACTGTTTAAGAATAAATCCAGGAAATATTGGTTCCAAAGAAAAAATTCGTGAAATTCTTAAGGCTGCAAAAGATAATAATTGTTCCATTAGAGTTGGGATTAACGCAGGATCTCTAGAAAAAAAATTATTAGAAAAATATAAAGAGCCGTGTCCGGAGGCATTAGTTGAAAGTGCCCTAAATAATATAAAATTTTTAGAGGATAAAGATTTCTTTAACTTTAAAATAAGTGTGAAATCATCGGATGTTTTTCTATCAACCAAAGCTTACAGGTCTCTTTCGGAAGTTTGTGATTATCCTCTACATTTGGGTATTACCGAGGCAGGAAGTTTGACTTCGGGAAGCATTAAGTCTTCAATCGGTATAGGTATTTTATTAATGGAAGGAATTGGAGATACCATAAGAGTTTCTTTATCAGCAAATCCTATCGAAGAAATAAAAATTGGTTATGAAATTTTAAAATCTCTAAACCTAAGACACAAAGGGGTAAATATTATATCTTGTCCCTCGTGTGCTCGACAGGGATTTCCAGTTATTGATACAGTTAAAATTTTAGAAGAAAAACTCTCACACTTGAAAGAGCCAATAACGCTATCAGTTATAGGATGTGTAGTTAATGGTCCTGGAGAAGCTTCTCAAACCCAAATAGGATTAACCGGTGGAGGACAAGGTAGTCATATGATGTATCTTTCAGGTTTGCCTCACCATAAAGTGGTTACCGATGAGATAATCAAAGAAGTTGTTAGTCTAGTGGAAAAAAAGTCCAAAGAACTTAGAAACAATTAAATTACCAAAAATGATACCGTTAGATAAAGTTAAACAAATAATTAGTACTTACGAAACTTTGGAAAAAGAACTTGCATCAGGAAATATTGACAAAAAGAATTTTGTAAAAAAATCCAAAGAATATTCGAGTGTAGGAGAGGTGGTTGCTCAGGCTAGAGATTATCTAGGTTTTAAGAAAGAAAAAGAAGAATTAAAAAAAATTATAGAAGATAAAAAGAGTGGCAATGATATGATCGAGCTTGCCAAAAATGAACTACTTCAATTATCTAAAAAAAATGAAGAAGATGAAAAAAAGTTAAAAATATATCTTCTTCCGAAAGATGAGGCAGATTCAAAAAATGCTATATTAGAAATTAGAGCAGGAACAGGAGGGTTGGAAGCCAGTTTATTTGTTGCCGACCTATATAAAATGTATGAAAAAGTCTGTTTAAATAAAAACTGGTCTCTTGAGATTATTAATTTATCAAAAAGTGAAGCCGGAGGATTTAAGGAAGTTATATTGTTGGTGAGGGGTGTGAATATCTACTCTTTTTTGAAATTTGAGTCCGGGGTACACAGAGTACAGCGGGTGCCGGCTACCGAAACTCAAGGCAGAGTTCATACATCAGCCGCAACTGTTGCGGTTTTGCCTGAAGCTGAAGAAGTAGATGTAAAAATAAATGAAAAAGATTTAAGAATCGATGTTTTTAGATCGAGTGGACCAGGAGGCCAATCAGTTAATACGACAGACAGCGCGGTGAGAATTACTCACTTACCGACGGGAATTGTGGTAAGTCAGCAAGATGAGAAATCACAACACAAAAACCGCGCAAAGGCTATAAAGATATTAAGATCAAGAATTTATGAGGCTGAGAGAGAAAAAAAAGATAGAGAAAGATCGAGAGATAGAAAAAAACAAATAGGATCAGGAGATAGATCAGAAAGAATTAGAACATACAACTTTCCCCAAAGCAGAGTAACAGACCACAGAATAAATTTGACGCTACATAATCTTGGGGACTTTTTAAGCGGAGATGCTTTTGAAGAATTGAATGAAAATTTAAGAATACGAGATCAAGAAATAAAATTAGCAAACCTAAACCAATAAAATGATTTTAGCAAACACGATTAAACAAGCGTCACAACTATTAAGGAATCACAATATTGATTCATGTGAACTTGATGCTCAAATAATTCTTTCTAATGTTATGGGAGTTTCAAAAGAATTTTTAATAACAAATGATAAAATAAACGTTTCAAAAAAAGTGAGGCAACAATATTTTCACGCAATTAAAAGGCGAATTAAAAGAGAACCGGTTGCCTATATCACAGGAAGGAAAGAATTTTGGAGTCACAGCTTTGCGGTTAATCATTCAACACTAATTCCAAGACCAGAAACCGAGCTATTAATTTATAAAGTAGTAAATTTTTTTAAAAACAAAAAAATAAATATTTTGGATATTGGAACTGGTTCGGGCTGCATATTACTTTCAATACTAAAAGAGTTGAATTTTTCAAGAGGTACGGGCATAGATGTTTCTATGAAAGCAATTCAAATGGCTAAAACAAATTCTAGAGAACTTCACTTATTTTATAGGTCAATATTTAAGATTTTCGATATAAATGAATTTAATGTGGGAAAATATGATTTAATCGTTTCGAATCCACCATATATATCATCAAAAGATATAAAAAAATTAAGCAGGGATATAATAAATTATGAGCCTTTAGTTGCTTTAAACGGAGGACTTGATGGTCTTGACCTTATAAAAAAAGTTATCTATAAATCGGATGTTCTATTAAAGAGGAATGGATTGCTTGCCATAGAAATTGGGTACGGTCAATACAGAAAGATTTCTTCCATATTGAAACAACGAGGATTTAGAGAGGTAGGCAAAGAATACGATAGTAATCGTAATGTACGTTGCATAATAAGCACAAAGGCGAGATTTTATTAGATATTAGAAATAATTATTTTGACAAAGCAAAATGGTAATGAGTAGGATGGTGTATATCCCTTGAGGAAGGGGTATTTCAGTAAAAGATGTATGTTTCAGCATAGACCAAGAAGATTTAGACGTCGTTCGTCGAGTGGTAGAAATCGCCAGTCTCGAGATAATGGGTTCAGGCGCACAGGAATGGAATCTATTTCATTAACCAATTTTCAAGGAAGAAATAATATTAATCAATATCAAAGCGCGACGAAATTAGCAGAGAAATATGAAATTTTAGCGAAAGAAGCTTTATCAAAAGGAGACAAGACTTTATCCGAAAGTTATTTTCAACACGCAGATCATTATATGAGAATTGTTAATGAAAAAAATTTAAATCAAAGTCAAAATAGAGTTAAAGATTTTGAAAATCAAGAAGCAGCTGGCAAAAATATAGATAACAATATTAGCATTGATCAAGGCAAAACTTCAAGAATAGACAAAGAAGAAAAGGAGTAATTTTTTTTAAAATTATTTTTTCTCTGAAATCAATTCTGCTATTAACACGTCGGTTTTAATTCTGTGTATTTCAAAAAGTTCTCTTTCGCTATCTTTTAACGATTTTCCTGAAGGTAATTTTAACTTTTGAGAATTAACTTTTTTTCCATTTACTATAACTTCGTAATGTAGATGAGGGCCTGTAGATAATCCAGTTGTTCCTACGTATCCAATAATTTGTCCCTGTTTAACTTTTTTATTTTTTTTAATACCTCTAGCAAAATTTTTTAAATGTGCATAAACTGTTTCATAAGTGGAGTTATGCTTGATTTTTATACAATTTCCTCCTCCTCCGCACCATCCAGATTTAACAACGGTTCCACTACCAGAAGCCATGATTGGAACTCCTTCTCGTGCAGCGAAGTCAGTACCTTGATGCATTTTGTTAAAACCAAGAATAGGATGTTTTCTCATTCCAAAAGATGACGAAAGCCTTGCTCCATTTATTGGAGTTTTCATTAGGGCTTTTTCGACACTTTTTCCATTTATATCAAAATAGTTATAAGTTTGGTCATTACCAAATTTGTAAAGTGTAATTTCACGTCCGTTAACAGACATATATGCGTAATGAATAGATCCACTTTTTATAAATTCGCCATTTTCGTCAATATATTTATCGTAAACGATTCTAAAGTAATCATTTTTTCTGATGTCTCTCTGAAAATCAATCTCAAAACCAAAAATTCTTGCAAATTCGATAATTGTATTGGGGTTTATATTTGCGTCAATTGCAGATGAATAAAGATTATTTGTAATTACATTTTCTGCGATAAAGTTTTTTTTGTAAAGTTTGGTGATAATTTTTTTTGATAGAATTTTACCTTCTTCATTATTTTTGGATATTTCTATAATTATACTTTTAGTAATTGGAACAGAAAATTTTATTATAGAGTGATCTTTGTTAGATAAATTTTCTTCAATAATTATATTAATTTTATTTCCAGCTAGTAATCGATTAGCACTACCGTATTTTTTGTATTGTGTTATAATAGATTGAATTTCTTTATTTTGTATTTTTAATTTTTTTAGAATTTTTTGAATACTGTCACCACTTTTTATTTCATAGTCTATATTTATGAACGGAGATTTGATTTTTTGTAGAAAAAACTCCTTGATTAAAGTTATATCTTCATCCGGTTGTGAAGTATTTGTTTTTTGACTTACTATTTCTTTATCGTTTTTAAAAAAAATTGTAGCTAAAATTACCGATGTTAAAATCAACGTAAATAAGGCGAAATATACAGTTTTTTCCTTATTTTTTCCTAGCATTTGAAACATAGCAAGATTTATAATAGTCACAGTTGTAATTTTATATTTTACCAATTTTATATATCAAGTAATTAATAATATTGTTAAAAAACCCTTAATTTCTCCACCATTTAACTTTAATATTCGCCTTGATTTATTTCTTAATTAGCTTATAAGCAACGGTCCGATCTTCAAAAAGCCTAATTTTCTTTGCTTTATTGACAGGTCGATAATGTAAATGCAAAGATGAATTCATTAAGTACGATTTTGTCTTGAAGCGTTTTAGCTATTTTTATTGTAAAAAAAAGAAGAAGAGAAGTGTGGACGGTTAGGTTACCAAAATTATTTGTCGTACACACTTCAACGAAAATATAAATAATTTTTTTATTTATATGAAGCTAGTGTGCGCCGTTATTAAACTTGAGAGTTTGATC
>CAJXBA010000014.1 GCA_913050185.1 uncultured Pelagibacteraceae bacterium | reverse complement strand
CTTTTTTATGTAATCTCGCTAATTCACTTTCTAGCGTAACATGATATTTTGTTGTCCCTGATATATTTCTTGTACCACCAGAACCTGCGCCTACAGCGTTCAGTGCAGTCTTCATAGCATCAATAACAAATTGGTGTTGGCCCATGCCCAAATAATCATTCGAACACCAATTTATAATTTTCTTAACCCCATACTTCGAATACCAAATAGCACTAGGGTATTTTCCGCGTTCCCTTAATATATTGTTAAAAATTCGATACTTCCCTTCCTTTTTAATAGCTTCCAAAGCTTTTTGAAACTTATCTAAATCCTTCATGATATTATTTTGATATGTATCAAATTTAAAAGCGTTGATCTAGATCATTATATTCTTGCCTTTTTTTATTATGTTTCAAAGACAATAATTAATTTTTGCTTGAACTATAGAGATAAAGTTCTGTACCTCTGGTCCTAATGCGACGCTGTGATGCAGAAATAAAGGATTGTATGAAAGAAAATTTATTAAAAACGGTCGGCGACAATTTGAAAAAGGCAAAGTTTAATGACAAACCTTTTGTTCATTGGACATTTGATAATATTTTTTCCGGAAAATATGTAAATAATCTCTTAGAACTTCCTTTAAAGCCTCCGGTAATTTTTGATCATTGTGGCAAAAGAGAAAACTACAACTCAACAAGAATTTTTTTTAATAGTAAAAATTGTAGAGTAGACTCAACTTTCAATAACATTGTCAGCATTTTTAATAATCCTGATATCATATTAAAATTGGAAAATATTTGTAATATTGGTTTATCAAAAGGGAAATTGCGCATAGAATATGCTTTGGATACTGGTAATTTTTGGCTCGAACCACATCGTGATTTAAGAGAAAAACTATTAACTATTCTGGTTTATCTTTCCAAAGACGCTGAATCGAGTCAATGGGGAACCGCAATGTACGATAAGGATCTAAACTTTTTTTCTCAGGTACCTTATAAGTCAAACTCAGGTTTTATGTTTGTTCCAGGTGATAATACGTGGTACGGCTTTCCAAAACAAAATATTAGAGGAATTATAAAATCTTTAATCATAAATTACGTATCAAGTGACTGGAAAAACCCCCATGAGCTTGCGCCTACTACTTATAATAATTAACAAGTGGAAGCTGGTGATTATTTACGAGGTTAGGTTCCTACTACAAAATAAAAAAGCCTTGTAAAGAACGTATATTCTGATTCTGCAACCATTATGCCGATAAAGACTAAAATAAAACTCATTGGCCACAAGAGAACATTAACTATGGTCCAACGTTCCCAGAACAAGTGCATAAATATGGCCATTATTAAGGCAGCCTTTGCAAACATAAATAACAGAATTAAAGCCCATCTTAGCAGACCTTCAAAGTTTAGATAATCAACCATGTAGGAAAAAAAACTAAAAACAAATAACAGTCCCCAAATCCAAAGATAAACTCCAATTTTATGTGTTGTTACTTCTTGTTTATTTTCTTGTGCCATTATTTTCCTTACCAGAGATAGAAAAATGCAAAGATAAAGACCCAAACGAGATCAACAAAATGCCAGTAGAGTCCCATAATTTCAATTGCTTCATAATTTGATTTCATACTAGTAAAATATCCCCTTCGGGCTGTATCGAAATCTCCTCTCCATGTTTTTCTAGCCATGATAAACAGAAAAATCACACCAATTGAAACATGTGTTCCATGAAAACCAGTGACCATAAAAAAGAAAGAACCAAATTGTGCTGCACCGAAAGGATTGCTCCAAGGACGAATACCTTCATGAAAAATTAATTTTGTCCATTCAAATGCCTGCATGCCGACAAAAGTCAATCCACCTATGGCTGTAAGTAATAAGAACCAAGCGCATAATTTACGTTTTTTTTCGTAACCAAATTTCACAGCAATCGCCATAGTTCCACTACTTGTAATCAAAACAAATGTCATGATCGCAATTAGGAGAAGAGGAACCTCTACGCCAAAAAAATTTAAACCAAACACTTCGCTTGCATTTGGCCATTCGACCGTTGTGGATGCGCGAGCTGTCATTAATGAAATTAAAAAACAGCTGAAAATAAATGTATCACTGAGTAAAAAAATCCACATCATTGCCTTGCCCCAAGGAACTTTTTTGAAAGCTGTTTGATCCGACCCCAGGTCGTGTGTAAGGCCGCTTAATCCTTTTGGAAGTTTATCAGTTACATGATCCATCTATTTTATCCTCATTATGTAAATAACATTAAGCCAAATAACACAAACCAAACAATAAGCAAAAAATGCCAATAAATAGCACAGAGCTCAATGCTTCGTTGCATTTTTGATATTCTATAATTTCCTTTTAAAAATTTTGATGTAGTTAGTCCCCAAAATATTAATCCACCTAGCAGATGCAATCCATGTATGGTTGTAAGCATATAAAAAAAGGCATTTGCTACATTAGAAGCTGCAAAGTATCCTAGATTTAGAAGTTGATACCACACTAACATTTGTCCGAAAATAAAAGTGAAAGATAAAAATCCAACAGTAAAAAGACCATTTTTTACTTTTACATTTTCACTACGATCTGAGGCAATTTTAGTTTTGTGAAAAAAATAGCTAGTAATCATCAAAATACAAGTATTAATCCAAAGCAGCCATGGTTCAGGCATGTTTTTCCAATCATGAATTAACATCCTGTCCGCATAAGCAACGACGAAAAACGAAAAGATGACTGTACTTACAACCATAATAGTTCTAACGCCAATTTTTTCTCTGCTTAGCTTTAATGTTTTTCCATCATGTTTGTTGTCAAGTTTTGCCTGTGATGCCTCCCAAGGTTTTTGGGAAATTAATTGAAAAAAGGTTTCTTCTTTTTTTTTCATGTTTTTTCAACCTTTGCTCCAGCGACTTCGCTCGGAGAAACATTTTGTGGAATGTGTTCTTTATCAACTCCCGGCACACTAAAATCATACGGCCAACGATAAACTACGGGTAATTTCTCTCCCCAGTTTCCATGTTCTGGAGGCATCTTGGGTGTTTGCCATTCTAAAGAATTAGCTTTCCAAGGATTTTTTTCTGCTTTCTCACCTTTCAAAACACTGCGAATGACATTATAAAAAAATATAATTTGAGCTAGGCCAACAACTAAGGCAGATAAGGTAATAAATACATTCAAACCAACCGTAGATATATATGAACTTTCATACATTTCAAAATATCTTCGAGGTACTCCAAGAAAGCCTTGATAATACATTGGGGTATATATCATGTAAGCTCCGACAAACGTAATCCAGAAATGAAGTTTTCCCAATCCTTGATCTAACATACGTCCAGTAACTAAAGGAAACCAATGGTAAACAGCACCAAATACGACAAGCACTGGTGCTATACCCATCACCATGTGAAAGTGAGCTACTACAAAATAAGTATCAGACAAAGGTACATCAATAACCACATTACCTAAAAACAAGCCAGTTAGTCCTCCGTTAAGGAAAGTGATGATAAAACCTAATGTAAACAGCATTGGAACAGTTAAGTGAATATTTCCTCTCCAAAGAGTCAAAACCCAGTTATAAACTTTTATGGCTGTTGGAACCGCAATAATCAAAGTTGTGGTTGCAAAGAAATATCCAAACCATGGATTCATTCCTGCTACATACATATGATGAGCCCAAACAATAAAGCTAAGAGCTCCGATAATTACAAGAGCCCAAACCATCATTCGGTAACCAAAAATATTTTTCCTTGCATGAACTGAGATAAGATCAGAAACAATTCCGAACGCAGGCAAGGCTACGATATAAACTTCGGGGTGACCAAAAAACCAGAACAGATGCTGGAATAATATTGGACTACCTCCTTCTGTCTGAAGCAATTCGCCCATTGAAACTGAGGCTGGCATAAAAAAACTTGTTCCAAACACAGCATCAAGTAATAACATTATGCCGCCGACTAAAAGAGCTGGAAAAGCTAATAGTGCTAAGATGGTAGCTACAAAAATTCCCCAAATACTCAGTGGCAATCTCATTAAAGTCATACCACGAGTTCTGGCTTGTAAAACTGTAATTACATAGTTTAAACCACCCATTGTAAAACCAACTACGAAGAGAACTAGTGATACCAACATCAATACTATTCCCCATAAATTTCCTGGTGTACCTGCCGTAATTGCCTGAGGAGGATATAAAGTCCATCCAGCTCCTGTAGGTCCGCCGGGAACAAAAAAGCTTGCTACTAAAACTAAAACAGCTAATACAAACACCCAAAAACTCAGCATGTTCACATAAGGAAAAACCATATCTCTGGCTCCGCACATCAGCGGAATAAGAAGATTGCCAAAACCTCCCAAAAATAATGCGGTAAGAAAGAATACCACCATAATCATTCCATGCATGGTGATAAATTGATAATAGACAGAAGCATCAAGCAGAGAAAGATTTGGAAAAGCAAGTTGGATTCTCATCAGTAATGAAAGCGTCAATCCCACCAAAGCAATTGCAGTTGCAACGCAAGTATACTGAATTCCAATATATTTTGCGTCTTGCGAAAATACATATGTCGTCCACCAACTTTTTGAATGATAAAGTTCTTGTTCTGGTCTTTCAGCTACCGGAACATAATCAATTGGTGGAACAGACGTACCTGACGCTGCCATATCTACTTTAGCTTCTATTTTATAACCAAACTCATCAGGCATTTTTTTTACCTTTTTTTATAGTTAAATTCATTTTTTGTTTTCCGCTAGTTGTAGTATTGTTCTGTTTTGAGCTAGAGCATTTTCAAAAGTTATTTGTTGTGCTAACCAATTAGAGTAGTCTCTTTCTTCTTCTACTAAAACAGTTCCGAGCATTGCATAGTGGCCGGTACCACAAAGTTCGGCACAAAGAATTTCATATTCTCCCGTTTTGGTGGGGGTAAGCCAATAGAAAGTAATCATGCCTGGAACCATATCCATTTTTGCTCTAAACTCTGGAACGTAAAAGTTATGGAGAGCATCTATAGAGCGTAATAGTAACTTTACGGGTTTATCGATCTGTAAATGAAGATCTGCGTCCTGAACCATTATGTCATCTTTGCTATTTGAATCATTCAAATCCAGTCCGTAAGGATTATTGTCTGATATGTTTTTAATATCAGTTTTCCCCAAAATACCGTCTTCTCCAGGTAGTCTATAATTCCAGCCCCATTGATAACCCACAACTTCAACCTCAACAGCATTTTTTGGTACTGTTACAAAATCTTTCCAAACGATAAGTCCAGGCGCTAATAAAGCTACAACACCAATTGCTGTTAATAAAGTAAGTCTGAATTCTAATTTTTTATCTTCAGGTTTGTATTCCGCTTTTCTGTCTTTTTGATAACGATAACGCCATACACAATAAACCATGAATAGGCCGACCGCCATAAACACAGCTCCGGTAACCCAAAATGTAAGAATGAGTGTTTGATCCATGCTACCCCAATTTGACGCAACAGGTGTTAACCAGTAAGGACTCCAAAAATGAAATACGAGAGTTCCGACGACAACTAAAAACAATATAAATGCAACAAACATTGTTATGCTTTACCAATATTTTTAATAAAATTTGTAGGCACACTTTTAAATTTTTTTTTGATCTAAATCAAATCAATAATTGCGTATTTCTGTTGATTTTTATTGTTGGTAAATCTCTGTGTCAACTTGATGCAGTATTAAAATCAAGCAAAATTAAGGTAATAATTTATAATTGAGACAGCGGTTACAGCTGCTGTTTCGGCTCTTAAAATATTATTTGCTAAAGACAAAGAGTGAGCTTGATTTAATTCAATTATTGATTGCCTCTCTGTTTCAGAAAAATCTCCTTCCGGACCGATAAGAACGCATATAGGACCTTCTATTTTTTTTGATAAAATATTTTTTAAGTTATTTTTATTACAGTTAATATCGCAAAAAATTAAGTATCCATTTTTTGGAAATTGAGATAAAAATTTCTTTAAGGGTTCTAAATTTTTTATTTCTGGTACAGAAATTCGGTTGGATTGTTCGCTAGATTCAACAATAATTTTTTTTATTCTTTCAATATTAATTTTTTTGACAATTGTTCTTTCCGATAAAATTGGAACAAATTTTTGAACACCTAATTCTGTTCCTTTTTGAATTAGAAAATTTAATGGATTTTGTTTAATAAGAGAAAAAGCAAGCCAAATATTTTTTTCATTATCTTTATCTCTTGCTTTCTTTAATATTTTTATTCTAGTACCTTCTTTTTCATAACTTTCAATAATGGCATTCCATTCCCCCTGACTATTAAAAATTGATAAGCTATCCCCTATTTTTAATCTCATGACATCCTTTGTATAATGTGATTGATCTTTTGTCAGATGTGATATTAAATTGCTTTGAATTTTATTTGGAAAATATAATCTTGTTTTTGAAGACATGAAAAAAAATTTCCTAATATCGTTATTGATAATATTATTTTCATTAAACTATAATACTTTTGCAGAAACTATGAAAGATTTACCTTATCATCATCTACCAAACGGCATGTTCAGAAATCCCGAGGGCTCACCTAGGATAGAGGATTTTGGTTTTAACTGGAGTTTTAAAGTATTTAATGAAGAAAAGAAAAAAATTAAAATTAATATTCCCCCTGATCATGTTATAGATAAAAAGAAAGTATTAGAAAATCTAAACAAATACAAAAATGATGACTATGTTGCCTGGATTGGGCATGCAACATTTTTAATTAAGCTTGGTGATACTACAATAATTACTGATCCTGTTTTTTCAAAAAATATGGGTCCATGGATTTTTGGGCCAAAAAGATATGTTGATCCTGCGGTTGATCTAAACGAAATTCCAGAGGTAAATTTGTTTTTGTTAACTCACAATCATTATGATCATTTAGATTATAAAACAATAAAAAAATTTCCTTATAAAAAAGCAGATGTCCTAGCTCCTCTGAGGTTGGGAAGATATTTTACTAAAAATAAATTTGAAAAAGTAAAAGAAATGAATTGGTATGATCAAACAGTAATTAATGATTTGAAAATTACATTTGTACCTGCCGTTCACTGGTCAAAAAGATCATTGACTGACACTAATAAAACTCTATGGGGAAGTTTTTTAATTGAATACAAAAATAAAAAAATATTTTTTGCTTGTGATACAGGCTATGGAAATATTTATAAAGAGCTTGGAAAAAAATATGGTCCTGTTGACTTAACTTTTATTAATATAGGAGCCTATAATTTTTACCCCATGTCGCCACGAAAAGATAAGTCTATTTATCATGCAAATCCTGAAGAGGCATTAAATATTGGCCAAGATTTAAAAAGCAAAAAAGTATTAGGTATGCATTGGGGAACTGCGGTACTTTCTTTAGAAGATCCTTTTGAACCATCAATCAGATTTAAAAACGCAACCAATATGTATGGTTATCATAGAGATGATGCTATTATATTTAAAATTGGTGAAGTTCGAAAATTAGAAGATTTATTATGAAAATAGAAAATATCAAAGCTTGTGTGTTTGATGCTTATGGAACTTTATTTGATGTCAATTCTGCCGCGGCAAAATGTAAAGAAAAAATTGGTAGTCAATGGGAAAGTTTTGCAAATGCCTGGAGAACAACACAGCTCGAATATACATGGCTCAGAAGTCTTATGAAAAAACACAAAAATTTTTGGAAAATTACTGAAGATTCTTTAGATCACACCATGGAAACATTTAAAATTAAAAAAGAGATGAGAAGTGAGTTATTGAACTTATATAAGGAGCTTAACCCTTACCCTGAGGTCAAAAAATGTTTGGAAGGTTTGAAATCAAAAAAAATTAAGACAGCCATTTTATCGAATGGAACTCCAGATCTTTTAAAAGAACTGGTGGAAAGTAATAATATTCAAAATTATTTTGATGATATCATGTCTATTGAATCTGTTGGGGTATACAAACCAAATGCAAAAGTTTATGAAATACCAACTAAAAAATACAGTTGTAAGCCTGAAAATATTTGTTTTATAAGTTCAAACACCTGGGATGTTTCTGGCGGAGGAGTTTTTGGTTACAATGCAGTCTGGGTAAACAGGTTCAATAAAGTTTTTGATAAATTAAGCTACAAACCTCAGTTTGTTATCAATAATTTAAACCAATTGCTTGAAATAGTATAATGTTTAGAACGGAATCAATTCATGTCTACTAGAGAAGTAAAACAAATTGTTGAAGCAATTCAAACGTCTGATGGTGCAGGCGTTAAATTGAAAAGAAGTATTGGAGTTCCAGAACTGGATTTTATTGATCCATTTTTAATGTTTGACGAATTTGGATCAGAAAATAAAGATGACTATATCGCAGGCTTTCCTCCGCACCCTCATAGAGGCATAGAAACTGTAACCTACATGTTAGCTGGAAGATTTAAACATGAGGACAGCACCGGGAGCAAAGATGAAATGGGACCTGGTAGTGTGCAATGGATGTCTGCCGCAGGAGGTATAATTCACTCTGAAATGCCTATGATGAAAGAAGGAAAGTTACATGGTTTTCAGTTGTGGGTGAATATGCCAGCAAAACTTAAAATGAGTAAACCTTCATATCAAAATATCGAATCCAGTAATATTCCTGAATTTAAAGATCAGGAGAAAAAAATAGAAATAATAGCTGGCAGATATAAAAACAAGACAGGTCCAGTAAAAGGCACTTCTATAGATCCAATTTACCTAGACGTTCAATTGAAAAACGAGGCAATTTTTGACTATATCATTCCATCTTCTCGTAATGTTTTCGTTTATTTAGTTTCTGGGGAAATTAAGATTGGAAATAAAGTTCATAATAAATTGAAAAATTCTACATTAATTTCTTTGGCAGATGGAAATGACCTAAGAATATTATCTGTCAAAGAAAGCCAGTTTTTGATAATAGCAGGCAAGCCTATTGGCGAACCCATTGCACGAGGCGGCCCTTTTGTAATGAATACTAAACAAGAAATAATTAAAGCGGTTCAAGATTATCACAACGGAAATTTTGTTCAAAAATGACCCGAGTTGTAAAAATAGAAAAAACTGGAGGACCGGAAGTTTTAAAATTTGAAACAATCAAACTTGGTGAACCAAATCCAGATGAGGTATTGATTGAACACAAAGCAATAGGGCTAAATTTTATAGATACATATCATCGATCCGGTTTATATCCTCTTGAATTACCGTCAGAAATAGGAGGGGAAGGCTCGGGTGTCATTAAAAAAATTGGATCAAAAGTTAAAGATTTTTCAATTGGTGATCGTGTAGCTTATGCGGGTGTTCCACTTGGAGCGTATTCATCTGAAAGAAACTATCCAATAAAAAATTTGGTAAAAATACCTAACGACATAAGTTTTGATATTGCGGCTACTTTAATGACAAAAGGCTTAACTTCATACTATTTGCTCTACAAAACTTATCCTGTTTCAGCAAATGAGACAATTCTATTTCATGCTGCAGCAGGAGGTGTTGGACAAATTTTTTGTCAATGGGCAAAAAGCTTAGGTTGTAAAATTATTGGAACAGTTGGGTCTGTGGAAAAAATCAACATAGCTAAAAAAAATGGTTGTGATTTTGTAATAAATTACTCTAAAGAAAATTTTCCAAAAAGAGTCTTGGAAATTACTAAAGGAAAAGGTGTTCCAGTTGTATTTGATGGTGTAGGTAAAAATACTTTTGGAGATTCAATTGAATGTTTAAAAACACGAGGCATGATGGTTTCCTTTGGAAATTCATCAGGACCTGTTGCAAATATTGATGTAAAAAAGATGATACAGCCCAAAGGACTTTATTTTACAAGACCTGTTATGAGCCAATACTTGGGAACAAAGGATGAAATAAAAGAGGGAGCGGAAAAATTATTTGAAAAAATTCAAACGGGGAAAGTTAAAATAGGAATATTCAAAAAATACAAATTAGAAGATGCTATTCAAGCCCATAAAGACTTGGAAGCTAGAAAAATAATTGGTCCAGCTATTATTACTCCTTAATGGAAAAACTCCAAATATTCATTCAACTTACCAGACTAAATAAACCTGTAGGTTTTTTACTATTATTTTGGCCTTGTGCATGGGGTCTCACACTTGCTTATTATTACAATAGAGAAACAATTCTATACCTAAAATATATAATATTATTTTTTTTAGGATCGATTTTGATGAGAAGTGCTGGCTGTATTTTTAATGATATTGCAGATAGAGATTTTGATAAAAAAGTACAGAGAACAAAAAAAAGACCTATTGCCTCCGGCAAAATATCTATTCTAAATGCTTCTTTTTATATAGCCTTACTTTGTATGCTATCTTTGTTCATTTTATTGCAATTTAATTTTTTAACTGTGGCACTTGGCATAAGTTCGATGATCCTAGCGTTCACTTATCCTTTTATGAAACGAATTACTTACTGGCCCCAATTGTTTTTAGGGTTAACTTTTAACTGGGGAATAATTATAGGATGGACGTCAATAGCAAATGATATTTCTGCTGAACCAATCATTTTATATATAGCAGCCATATTTTGGACACTAGGTTATGACACGATCTATGGACTTCAAGACATGGGTGATGATGAAATTATTGGCATCAAATCAACGTCAATTAAATTTAAAAATAGTGTAAAAATTTTTGTTGGAACTTGTTATAGCTTATGTGTTTTGTTTATTTTAATATTATACTTTATGATGGAAATAGATAAGTATCTTTTGGTATTATCAATATTCTTTATTTTATCCTTAATTTATCAAATAAAAATTTTCAAAATTGAAAATCCAAAATCGTGCCTCAATGCTTTCAGAATTAATAATTTAACTGGTTTTTTTGTTTTCATATTTACTTTTTCATTTATATTCTCATGAAATTGCCTACGCTCAAAAAAATTTTGTTAAGATTTTATAACGATTATATAAAAGAACATCTTGGTAAAATAATAATTGCCCTTATATTATCTTTTGGAGTTGCTGGTGGAACTGCAGCAATAGCCTGGTTGTTAGACCCCGCAATCAAAAAAATTTTTATTGAACAAAACAAAACGCTCACGTTGTTAATCCCCGCGGCTATTGTTCTTGCATTTACCATCAAAGGCTTATCTTTGTATTTTTCTAGAATAGCTTTAATCAAAGTAAGTCAAGAAATTACAAGAAAGCTTGGCGTAGAAATGGCTTCCAGTATTTTAATATCTGATACTCATACGATAGATTCAAAGCATTCTGGTAAATATATTTCTCATTTTCTTTATGATGTTGGTATCGTGGCAAATATGGTTGGTACTGGAGTTTTAAATTTGATGAAAGACTCACTAACTTTAACTATTTTAGTTGGCCTAATGTTTTACCAAAATTGGAAACTTGCTTGTTTTGCACTTATTATGATGCCGCTTGCAGTTATTGTTGCAAAATCTTTAGGAAAAAGACTTGGAAAAGTAACCAGCGAAAGTGCAGAAGTTTCTGGAACATTGTCTTCATTTTTAGGTGAAATGATCAAGGGATCAAGAATGATCAAAATATATCAGCAAGAAAAATTTGAATTTGAAAGATCGCGCAAAATATTACGAACCTTTATGGAAAAGCAAATCAAGATGGCTTCCGTATTAATCAGAGCCACACCGATCATGGAAATTTTAACAGGTTTTATGATTGCGGGATTTATTTATTATGCGGGCATATTGGTTTCAACGGGTGAAATTGAAATAAATAACTTTTTTTCTTTTTTAACTGCAATGATGTTAGCCTACCAACCAATAAGATCGTTAGCCACAATTAACATGCTGTTTTATCAAGGTGCAGCAGCTGCGGAAAGAGTCTTTGACATTATCGATACCAAAGTAACTATAAAAGAACAAAAAAATTTACCAAAATTGAAAATTGATGGAGTGAATATAAAATTTAAGGATGTAAGTTTTGCTTATCCAAAAACAAACGATGAGGCTATAAAAAACATTAATATTTCAATAGAAGGTGGTAGCACTACAGCTCTTGTTGGTCATAGTGGTGCTGGAAAAAGTACAATTATAAATTTGCTTCCAAGATTTTATGATTCTCAAAAAGGTCAAATTTATATCGATGGGCAAAACATTCGCGAGGTTACTCTATCATCCCTTAGAAAAAACATTTCTTTGGTTAGTCAAGATATAATATTATTTGACGATACTGTTCGCGCAAATATAGCATATGCTAAATTAGGTGCTTCCGATGAAGAAATTAAAAAAGCTTGTGATTTCGCTGCTGCAACAGATTTTATTGATAATTTGCCACAAGCTTATGAAACAATAATTGGAGAAAATGGACTTAGACTATCAGGGGGGCAAAAACAAAGAATTTCTATAGCTAGAGCTATATTAAAAAACTCAAACATTATTCTTTTGGACGAAGCAACTTCATCGCTAGATGCAGACTCAGAAGAAAAAGTGCAAAATGCAATTATAAATTTAACAAAAAATAAAACTACGCTAGTCATTGCCCATAGATTATCAACTATTATGAGAGCAAATAAAATTATTGTTGTTAACCGAGGAAGAATAGCGGAAATAGGTACTCATAATCATCTGCTTAAAAATTCAATGATCTATAAAAATCTTTATAGCAAACAGTTAAGTGCTAATTAAGTTATGCTTTTTTGGTATAAATTTTTTACATACCTTTTTTATCCTTTGTCTCATGTTTATTTATTTTTAAGAAAAATAAAAAAAAAGGAACATTTTTTAAGATATAAAGAAAAATTGTCCCAAATAAACGTACCTAGAAATGAAGGTTTTTTATTATGGTTTCACGTAGCCAGTGTTGGCGAGGCCATGAGTATTTTGCCTTTAATTGAAAATTTTGAAGAAGAAAAAAATATTAATAGAATTCTTATAACGACAATTACTTTAAGTTCCGCAGAAGTATTACAAAAAAAATTTGCGCAAAACAAAAAAGTGGTTCATCAATTTTTACCTTTGGATATCCCAAAATTTACAAATAAATTTTTAAATCATTGGTCTCCTAATTTATCTATTTTTATCGATTCTGAAATCTGGCCAAATTTAATTTTCGATATCAAAAAAAGAAATATTCCATTGCTACTAATAAATGCTAGGATAACAAAAAAAACTTTTTTAAGGTGGAAATTCGTAAGGAATTTTGCAACAAAAATATTTGAAAAATTTGATTCGTGTTTGGTTTCTAACAATGAAACTGAAAAATATCTTCAAATTTTGGGAGCAAAAAATATTAAAAATTACGGAAATATAAAATTTGCAAAAACAAAATTTAATTCGGAAAATAAATTAGATCCTGTTTTTTTAGAAAAAATAAAAAGTAGAAAAGTTTGGTGTGCGGCAAGTACTCATCCAACTGAAGAAATATTTTGTGCAAAAATACACATGGAACTTAAAAAAACCTACAATAATATTTTAACGATTATCATCCCTAGACACATACATCGAATTGAACTAATCGTTAAAGAGTTGTCCAAATTGAACCTAAAGACTGCGCTATATACTAATTTTAAAGAAATGAGTGATAATGCCGACATATTGCTGATTAATACATATGGCAAAGCCCTAAAATTTTATGAAATTTCAAAATGTGTTTTTCTTGGAAAATCAACTGTTAAATCTTTAATTGAAGATAGCGGTCAAAATCCTATTGAACCAGCAAGATATGGTTGCAAAATATTTCACGGCCCTAATGTAAGTAATTTTAAAGAAATTTATGAATTTTTAGGATCTTTAGGTGTAGCTAATAAAATATCTAGTTTTCCGGAATTAAGCCAATCTCTGGTTGAAGAGCTAAAGAATGAAAAAAAAAATAATGAAGAAATTATAAAAAAAATAGAAAACTATGGACAAAGTACACTTAATAATGTTCTCAAAGAAATAAAAACATATATTAATAATTAGAGATGAAATTTTTCAAACCTAAGTTTTGGGATAGAAATAAAATCTCATTTTTTTCAATTTTGCTTTTTCCAATTACTTTACTAATCAAATCGTTTAGTTTCGTCAAAAAAAATACAACAATAACGCACAAATTTTCCATACCAATAATTTGCGTGGGTAATGTTTACTTGGGGGGGACGGGAAAGACTCCGTTATGCATAGAAATATTTATTATACTAAAAAATTTAAATAAAAACCCTGTCTTTATTAGAAAAAAATATAGTTCTTTTCAAGATGAAACAAACCTACAAAAACAAGTGGGGCCACTTTATGAAAGCAAGAAAAGAATAGATGCTTTAAATAAAGCTATTTATAATAAGGCTGATATAGCTATTCTCGATGACGGTTTTCAAGATTTCTCTATAAAAAAAGATTTATCCATTGTTTGTTTCAACGAAAAACAGTGGATTGGAAATGGTTTAGTAATTCCTTCTGGTCCATTAAGAGAAGACCTGTCTGCTTTAAATAGAGCAAACTGGGTTGTAATAAATGGAAAAAAAAATACAAATATTGAAAATGAAATATTAAAAAAAGATAAAACGATAAAAATTTTTTATATAAAATATAAAGCTCAAAATATCAACGAATTTAAAAATGAAAAAGTGGTATGTTTTGCTGGAATAGCTAACCCGGATAGTTTTTTTAATTTATTAAAAGATAATAATATCAATATATTAGAAAAAATAAGTTTTCCTGATCACTATAATTATTCTGATAATGAGTTAGAAAATTTGGTTAATAAAGCAAAAGAAAATAACGCTACCTTATTAACAACTGAAAAAGATTTTTTTAGAATTGGAGAAAATCATAAAAAAAATATTAAACACCTGAAAATAAAAGTTGAAATAGAAAATAAAAAACAATTTATTGAAGAGATTAATAAAATTATATGAAAATTATTAAATACTTTTTCGAATTTGTAATCATAATTTCTTTATTTTGTATCTTTAAAATAATAGGTTTAAGAAATGCTTCAAACCTTGGAAGTATTTTAGGTAAACTTATTGGTCCATCATTTAGGTCAAAAAAAATTATTAAAGAAAATATAAAAACTGGATTAGGTGAAATAGATAAGCAAAAAGAATCTGAGATCATTAATGATATGTGGTCAAACATTGGAAGAACTTTTGCTGAATATGTTTTTTTAAAAGATTTTAAGTTTAATAGAACAAATTTTGACCATATGAAGATTAACGGCACGAACCACCTTGATGAAATTAAGAAAAATAATGAACCAGTAATTTTTTATTCGGCCCACTTTGCAAATTTTGAGCTAATGGCTATGGAGTTAGATAAATTTGGAATTAAATGTGCTGCAATTTATAGACCATTAAATAATTATTTTTTAAACCCATTAATGGAGTATCTAAGAATGAAATATATTTGCCCTAACCAAATCCCTAAAGGAAGAATGGGTATGAGAGAAATAATTAGCAAAGTTAAAGATGGTTACAGTATAGCTCTAATGGTAGACCAGCGTGTTAGTGAAGGACCTAGAACTCATTTTTTTAATAAACCTGCTCACACTACAACTATACCTGCGCAACTAGCTTTAAAGTATGATTGTAAATTAGTACCTATTTCTTTGGAAAGAAAAGAAGGTCCTAATTTTGAAATGACAATTCATGAACCTTATAAAATTGAAAAAACAGGTAATGATGAAGAAGATACAAAAAATATTACACTTAAAATTAATCGTATTATTGAAAAAATGATACTTGAAAACCCAAAGCAATGGATTTGGTCACATAATAGGTGGAAATAATGATTGATTTAAAAAGAAATTCTAAAGGTGAGTTTGTAGAAGCTACTGGATTAAACTCTCAAGCTTGGCGGATTTATAAACCAAATCAAAAAAAAGATTTTCCAATCAGTCGCAGCGGATTTGAAGATTTTAAAAAATGTTCTAGATGTTTTTATTTAAAAATTGTTAAAGGTTTCCAAGAACCTGGTATGCCACAATTCAAATTAAATGAATTAACAGATACACTTTTAAAAAAAGAATTTGATCAATGTAGAAAGGATCGAAAACCTCATCGAAAATTTATTGAAAAAGGACTCGATCATATAGTTCCCTATGATGCTGGGCTAACTATAATTAAAAATAGCAAAGGAGAGGAAAAAAAACTACCACTAATTGATGTTTGGAGGGACGCTAAGCATCATGGTCTTAAGCGTAGGTTTAAAGATACAAATATAATTTTAAGAGGTGGTATTGATGATGTTTGGTTTAATAAAAAAACTAAAGAACTTATAGTTGTCGATTATAAATCTCAAGCTAGCTCTAAAGAAGTTTCGCAGGATACATATTTCCCAAAAGGTGGTTTTCACGATAGTTATAAAACTCAGTTAAATTTTTATGCTTATTTAATAAAAGGATTGAATTTAAAGTACAAAATATCTGACGATAGTTATTTATACGTAGTTAATGGTTTAGAAGTAGAAAAAGGATTTAATGGAAAAATTATATTTTCTGAAACTTTAATACATCATAAAGTAGAAACAGATTATTTGGATGGAGAAATTCAAGAAATGATCAATACAATTAATTCGAATAAAATACCAACATCAAATAAAAGCTGCAAAAATTGCGCCTATTCAAGACAAAGATCAGTGATTGATACTTTGTAAAAATAAACTAAAAATTTTAAATTCTTAATATTTAATATCAAGTACAGTTGCTGGATCTAATCGCACTTGAAACCAATTCAGTCTAACATCTAAATGTGCTCCTGTTGATCTTCCTGTTGACCCAACAGTTCCTATAACATCTCCTTGCTTAACTTTTTGACCTTTTTGAACCATTAATGTTTTCATATGCATATACAGCGTTGAAATACCATGCCCATGATCAAATATTAAAGTACCACCTGTATAAAATAGATCTGGTTCCGCTAAAGTTACAACTCCATCTAACATAGCTTTAATTTCTGTTCCTTCTTCAGCAGCAAAATCTATGCCGTAATGTGGCCATTTAGGTTTTCCGTTTAAAATTCTCTGACTTCCATAGACGCCAGTGACGATTGCGTTTTCTAATGGGTTTATAAAATTATTTTTGAAAAAAGCTAAGTCACTATTAATGGCCCTAGCCTCACCTATCCATTTATTTTCTCTCTTAATTCTTTCATAAACTTCTTCTGGTGGAGTTACCTTCTTTTCTTCAAGCCCATCTATTCTCTGAATTTTATATTCTCTTTTAAAAACTTTTTTTACAATTTTCTTCTTAATCTCGTCTTTGCTTAAAGTTATTACAACATCGTATTTTCTGTCTCGGTCTAATCCAAAAACAAAAAAACCATCGAAGGTAACTTTTACTTTCTTTTTGTCAACAAAGACTTCTGAATCTGGTTCTGTTTTTCCAAGAATAAATGAACCTTGTACAAATTTTCCATTGAATGTTGCGGCAAAACTTGAGGTTGTGATTAATAATAAAACTAAACTAGTCAGAATTCTCATTTTTTTTTAACTCTTCATATCTTTGATGTGCCTCTTTTGGAGAAAAATAAGCTTCTTGCATTTCAACATTCCAATAAGATAGTTGATTAAGAGGAATATGTTTGCCTGAAACAGCACAAACGACATGATCACCTTCTTCTATTACTTCAAAATTGTTTGGTTTGAATTTAAGTTTTGCTTTAATGTTATTCATCTATAAGTAATTATTGATATATCAATAATATAATAATTTAAATGAGAATAATAGCAGGCAAACTTAAAGGAAGTACAATACACTTTCCCAAAAATAAAATTACAAGACCACTTAAAGATCGGGCAAGAGAAAGCATTTTCAATTTGTTAATTCATTCAAACAAAATATCGTTTCAATTTGAAGAATCAAATATTCTTGATTTGTATGCAGGCACAGGATCATTTGGGTTAGAATGTCTATCAAGACAGGCTAGAAGAGTTTGTTTTGTTGAAAAAGAAAAAATTGCGAAAAAAATATTGGAGAAAAATATTGAGGAATTAAAAGTAAAAAAAAGTGTAGATATATTTTTTGGTGACGTTTTTGATTTAATTAAAAAACGAAACATTTTCAAATCAAAATTTAATCTAATTTTCTGCGATCCACCCTTTAAAAATACCAATACTGACAAATTATTTAAATTAATTTTTAGTGCTAATTTACTTTATGAGAGTGGTATTTTAGTTCTGCATAGAAATAAAAACGATAAAAAAAAATTACCAAATTATTTTGAAATTATTGATGAAAGAAGATACGGAATATCAAAAGTAATTTTTGGGAAATTTTTATCTTGAGAGAATTTTTCTTGTTTCAATCTTAATTTTTTCAACAGCAGGTTGGTTGAAAGGGTTTACATTCATTAAACGTGCCAAAAGTAATGTCTCCAAAACAAAATATGTAAAAGTCATACCTAATTCCTCCTCAGTTTTTTTTTCAAAAACGAAATGTCTAAATGGTATCTTGTGTGATTTAAAAACAATTTTTGCCGCCTCACATTGTGAATCGATTATGGATTTTAACTTTTTATTTTTTAAAAATTTCATGCTACTGGGAATAATATTTCCGGAAACTTTATATTTATTTTTTGAGTTCGATGAACTAAAAAAAGTAAAAAATTTATCTTTTGGTCCATCTAAATAAAGCTGCAAAAGACTATGATGATCTCTGGGTAGAGTAGATATGATTGGAGTAATCCCTTTTCTTTTTTTTGCTAAACTTTCGGCAACGAGTTGTTGATACCAATAACCCAGATCGTTTAGGTCAGAATCATAACTTAAAATTACAGAATTTTTCTTGCCATACATATTAAAAGTATAAATATTTGCAACGTTTTGAATTAAAGAAGAAACGAAATTCTTATTAAAAATTAATTTTTTCAAATTTTTAAATCTGTTTATATTGAGTCCCATTAATGCAGCGGGGAACATTCCAACTTCGGATAAAACAGAAAATCGGCCGCCTATAAAATTTTTATGTTCAATAATTTCTGCATTAATCTTATTTGCTATATCATTAAGGTTATTATTTTTTGTTTCCGTAATAATGATTGATTTATTTTTTAATAAAGATTTTGAAAAAACTACACTAAGATTCGTTATCGTTTCTAGTGTATTTCCTGACTTTGAGATTATTATAAAACAAGAATTTTTTAAAATTTTGAGTCTTCTAAATTTCAAATGTAGATCTTCGTCTAAATTATCAAAAAAAAATACATTTTTATTAATTTTTGTCTTAAAAAATGAATAAATACTTTTTGTGCCTAAAATTGACCCCCCCATACCAATAATGACAATATTTCTATATTTTGAATATTTTTTAATTATTGTTGAAGAAAAATCATGCAAATATTTTTTTTCATAACTTTGGAGTAAAGGAATTTCGAAATTTTCTAGATCTGATTTAAAAGATTTAAAAATTTTTTTTGTTCTCGTTAAATTTTGATTAAGTTTTTTTGAATGAAAAGAAAAATTTTTAAAAAAATTATTTTTATTTAACATCTATTTTTTTTTAATTTTTTGTAATATCGATTGTTCTGCTGAGCCTGAAGCTATAGAAGTTCCCTGAGTTGAGGATGTTTTTGGAATCTTTTTTAATATTGATTTTTCTAAAGAACTCGTTGTTGAAGAAGTCTCTTGAACTGAGGATGTTTTTGGAATTTTTTTTAATATTGACTGCTCAGCTGAAGCTTTCGACTCAGAAACATTTTCAACTGATTTTGTCAAAGTTTTTTCAAAACTTGAAACTTCTTCTACAGCCTCCCGTCTGTCGGTAGGCGTTGGCAAACTTTCAAAATCAGGAGGCAAAATAAGTGGATCTTTTTTTTTAACCATAAACTCATCGGTCGATAATTTCTTTTCTCCAGTTAAACCACGCTTTACTGAATCCCAACCCCCTCCGCAAGATGTAAGTAAAAATATTAACGTTATTGAATATATGATTTTGTTTCTAAGCATTATTAGATAACTTTTCCTTTTTTAATAATTCTGTAAACACAAGTCCAACTATACCCACTGTAATAAAAATATCAGCAACATTAAATATGAACCAATGGAAATTACCCAAATGGAAGTCAATAAAGTCTGGGACAGCAAAATAATAAACTCTATCAAATAAATTTCCCAAGGAACCACCAATTATAAACGCAAATAAGTAAACATAAATACCCTTTGCTTTTACAACAAAAAATAAAAGAATAATATTAATTATTAGAATTATCACGGTCAGTGCATGATAAAACATATTTGCGTCTAATGACGCCAAACCAAAACCAATTCCAGTATTCCACGTCAAATAAAGATTCAAAAAAGGAAATATATAAAAATCAACATCAGTTCCACTAGATTGTAAATTGATCAAATATATTTTAGTTGCTCTATCAAAAAAAAAAATGGCTAAAATAAATATAATTTTTTTCATAAAAAAATTAATTCTTTAATCCACATTTGTTCCTCTTACATGGGCTTTCCAAGATTTTCCAACATCGGGAACATTTTTCGCCTTTAGCTTTTTTCACTAAAACTTTAATATTGTCCACACCATCTAGTTTAAAAAGTTTATCATTATCAGTTAATGGATTTGCTATAGCTTTCGAAGTAATAAAATATTCTGATAAATCAACACCTTTACTAAATTTTAAATACTCATCTCCAAGATAGACTTGAACATCCGCTTCCAAGCTTGAGCCGATTTCTTTACTTGCCCTTTTAACTTCAATGGCTGCATTGGTAACATTTTTTATAGTTTTTAACTTGTTCCATTTTTCAAACAATTTTTCATTTTTCCAACTAGCTGGTATGTCTGGAAAAGATTCCAAATGAATGCTTGATTTTTTTTCTTTATTCAAAATTTGAAAAATTTCTTCTGTAGTAAAAGATAATATAGGAGCAAACCATTTTAACAGCATGTCCAGTATCATGCCTAAAAAGTTAATACATGTTGTTCTTTTTGATGATGTTTTTTCGTCACAGTAAAGAATATCTTTTCTAATATCAAAATAAAATGCCGACAATTCTAAAGAACAAAAATTTAATAGTTCTCTGTATAGTTTATGAAAATTATATTCTTCGAAGTATTTTTTAAAATTTTTATTTAAAATAAAAATTTGGTGTAACATGAAAAGTTCTAATTCGGGCCAACTTTCAATTTCCTTAGAATTTACATTGAAGTTTATTTTTTTATCCTGCAAATTACCCAGCAAAAATCTAAAAGTGTTTCTTATTTTTCTATATGATTCTGCGTGTTGTTCTAAAATTGAATAATCTAATCTTAAATCTTCAGCATAATCAGACGCAGCCACCCAAGCTCTTAGTATATCTGCTCCATATTTTTTAAGTATTTCTTCTGGTGCTATTATGTTGCCTGTAGACTTTGACATTTTTAGACCTTTCCCATCTACTACAAAACCATGCGATAAAATACTTTTAAATGGAGCTCTACCTCTTGTTCCGCAAGACTCCAATAAAGACGAGTGAAACCACCCTCTGTGTTGATCTGAACCTTCTAAATACATGGATGCCGGCCAAGACAAATCTTTTCTTTTTTCTAAAACAAAACTATGTGTAGATCCGCTATCAAACCAAACTTCGCAGATGTCGGTTGATTGAATATAATCATTCTTCTTGTATTTTTTTCCTAAAAATTTTTCCGAATTTCCTTCAAACCAACAATCGGCTCCCTCTTTTTCATATATCTTTGCGATGTTTTCTATTACCTCTGGATCTCTTAAAGGTTCATGATTTTTTTTTGATACAAATATTGGAAGAGGAACTCCCCATACCCTTTGTCGTGAAATACACCAATCTGGTCTTGTTTCTATCATAGATCTAATTCGTTCTTTTCCTCTTGCTGGATAAAATTCTGTATCATTAATGGCTTTAAGTGCCTTTTTTCTTAAATTTGTTTTTTCCATAGAAATAAACCATTGGGGTGTAGCTCTATGAACCAAAGGTGCTTTAGATCTCCAAGAATGTGGATAGCTGTGAGTAAGTTTTCCGTTTGCTAATAACTTTTTACACTTTTTAAGATTTTCAATTATAATCTCGTCTGCTTTAAAAATATGAATTCCTTCAAATTTTTTAATATGTTTGGTATATCTTCCATCATCATCTATTGTATCTAATGATTTAATCCCATGATTTAAACACAGATTAAAATCGTCTGGCCCATGACTTGGAGCGCAGTGAACAAAACCCGTTCCCTGTTCAAGTGTTACAAAATTTGCCTCTAACATAGGAACATCGTATTGATATCCTATTTTTTCAAAAGGATGAGAACAGACCACTCCTTCAAAATCTTTTCCTTTAAGATTTTTAATTAGTACATAATTTACTATTTCACACTCTTTCAAAACCTGATCAAGAAGCCGAGTAGCAATTACAATTTTTTTGCCATCAAAGTTTTTTGATGCTACATTAATTTTAATAATTGAATAATCTAGATCCTTGTTATACGCCAAGGCCTTATTTGCTGGTATAGTCCAAGGAGTAGTGGTCCATATAATAATCTCACAATCTTTCAAAGCATCATTTTTCGAACTTTTAATTTCAAAGCCTACATATACAGTATTTGAGGTATGATCTTTATATTCTACCTCTGCGTCAGCGAGAGCAGTTTTTTCTACAGTTGACCAAAGAACGGGCTTGAAACCTCTGTATAAGCTTCCATCCAATAAAAATTTACCTAGCTCTCTCACGATTTGTGCTTCTGCATCATAACTCATCGTGGAATAATAATTTTTCCAATCTCCTTTCACTCCCAATCTGCTGAATTCTTTAATATGTATATCAATCCACTTGCTTGCAAAATCTCTACATTCCAATCTAAATTTTTTTATTGGAATTTCGTCTTTGTTTTTTTTATTTTTTTTATACTGTTCTTCAATTTTCCATTCTATGGGTAATCCATGGCAATCCCAACCTGGAACATAAACTGAATCCTTTCCATCCATTTGATGAAACTTTGTAATCATATCTTTGAGAATTTTATTTAACGCTGTTCCCATATGTATATGTCCATTTGCATAGGGCGGTCCATCATGTAAAACAAATTTCTCTTTTCCTTTTCGAGACTCCCTTAATTTCTTGTACATATTTTGCTCTTCCCAAAATTTTAAAATTTCAGGTTCTTTGGTAGGTAAATTCGCCTTCATCGAAAATGAAGTTTTGGGTAAATTAATATTTTCCTTACTCATATAGAACTAACTTTGTTTTTAAACTTTTTTTTGCAATAATTACATCTTTATTCATTTGTCGCATTAAACTTGTTGAATTTCTAAATTTTTGTTCTCCTCGTATAAATTTTAAGAAATAAACTCTTAATATCTTTTTGTATAGATTTTTTTTAATACCAAATATATTTACTTCAAGAACAATTTCTTTTCCATCAAAAGTGGGTCTATATCCTAGATAAGCTATTCCGTTAAAAATTTTCTTATTTTTTCCTATTAAAACTTTTACTGTGTAAATTCCAATTTTTGGTAGTACATAATTCTTAATATTAATATTACAAGTGGGATAACCTAGCTTCTTGCCCAATTTTTTTCCTCTTTTAACCACACCTTCGATAAACCAGGTTCTTGATAATAAAGTATTGGCCAAATCTAAATGTCCATTTTGCAAACTTTTTCTTATCAAAGTAGATGAGATAATTTTTTTTTTATGTTTAAATGCTTTAGTATTTATTAACCGATAATTATATTTTTTACTTAGTTTTTGTAACATCTTCACATTACCCTTTCTTCTGTAACCAAATCTAAAATTATTGCTCACAAAAATTAGGCTAGGGCTTATTCTCCGAAATATAATATTATTAATAAATTTTTCGGCCTTTATTTTTGAAAAAATTTTATTAAATTTAATATTTATTATAAAATTAACTCCATATTTTTTAAAGAGCCTGAACTTTTGCTCATTGGAAACTAGTTTATAATTTTTTATACTTTTATTAAAAAACATTATGGGTAATGGAGAAAAAGTTAAAACGCCAAAGTTAATACTGTTTTTTATTGCATGTTGTTTTGCTTGATTAAAAATTTTTTGGTGGCCTCTATGAAGTCCATCAAAATTGCCTATCACTATAGCAGAGCCTTTGTATTTTTTAGGAATAGTTGTATTGTTAATAATTTTCATATTTTACCAAGTTAGTTTATTTTGATAATAATTGGTTTTAGTTTTGTACTTTTCTAAAACTTTATCATACTCACTCAGTGGTATGTGCATAAATTCATCCTTGTGAATGCCGCCAGTAATAAATAGTGAATCAAATTTCATATTATTTGCTCCTTTAACGTCCGTACGAATATTATCTCCAATTGTAAGGACAGTTTCATTTTTTTTACTACAAAAATTATAAATTTCTGGATATGGTTTGCCAAAATAAACTACTTTTCCACCCAATTCTTCAAAAATCGCTGCTAAGGTGCCAGCACAATATTCCTTTCTAGAACCGCGATGAACTACTAAATCTGGATTTGTACAAATCATCTTTAGTTCAATATGTTTTATTAACAAATCTTTATAAAAATCTAGTGAATTTTTCTTATTTTCTAAAAATCCTGTACATAAAATAAAATCAGAATCTTCTAAACTTTTTTTATTTTTTTCAAATCCTTTGAATAAATCAATATCTCTTTTAGGACCTAGATGATAAAAATTTTTTCCATAAATATTCTTTTTTAAACTTCTCAAAGCTGCTTCACCTGATGTAAAAACATTTTTTGCAAAAGTTTTCTCCATTTTTAATTTTAATAAAAATTTTTCAACATTTTTTGAGGGTCTGGGTGCATTAGATAATAAAACAAACTTTTTATTTAGTTTTTTCAGATTTTTTAAAACCTCAATTGCCCCAGAATAAAGTTTTACCCCATTATGCACAACGCCCCATAGATCTATAAAAAAGGTATTATATTTGTGGCAAATCTCTGCCAAACCTCTAATTGTTTTACTTTTCATGGTTCATAAGAAGCTTAAAAAATACACTATTTTAGCTGATTTTTGTTACAATTTAAAAAATTTTATGAACTAGGCTTGATATTTTGAAAGTTGATATCTATATCATTACCACCAATAAAATTAGGAGTATATTTAATATGAAATTTAGACCTTTACATGACCGCGTTTTAATTGAAGTTTTAGATAGTGAGGAAAAAACTTCAGGAGGAATAATTATACCTGATACAGCTAAAGAAAAACCCCAAGAAGGAAAAGTTGTGGCAATAGGATCGGGAGCTAGAACTGAAGATGGAAAAATTATCCCAATGGATGTCAAAATAGGTGACATAGTTCTTTTCGGAAAATGGTCTGGCACTGAAGTAAAAATTGATGGAAAAGAGTACAGCATAATGAAAGAATCTGACATTATGGGTATTTCAAAAAGCAAATAGCAAACTAAGGAGATAAAAAATGGCAAAAATTGTAAAATTTGATACAGACGCAAGAACCAAAATGCTGCAAGGAGTAGATGTTCTTGCAAATGCAGTTAAAGTGACCTTGGGTCCTAAAGGAAGAAATGTAGTTTTAGATAAATCGTACGGAGCTCCACGCACAACAAAAGATGGTGTTACAGTTGCCAAAGAAATTGAACTTCAAGATAAATTTGAAAATATGGGTGCTCAAATGATTAAAGAGGTAGCAAGCAAAGTTAATGATGAGGCTGGTGATGGAACGACAGCTGCTACACTCTTGGCACAATCAATTGTTAAGGAAGGTTGCAAATACGTTACTGCTGGTATGAATCCGATGGATGTTAAAAGAGGACTTGATAATGCAGTTGCACACGTAATTGAGAAGATAAAATCTACTTCAAAGAAAGTTAAAACCAATGACGAAATAGCTCAAGTTGGAACAATTTCTGCAAATGGTGAAAAAGAAATAGGGGATATGATTTCAAAAGCTATGCAAAAGGTTGGGAATGAAGGTGTAATTACAGTCGAGGAAGCAAAAGGACTTGCGACAGAACTTGATGTTGTAGAAGGTATGCAATTTGATAGAGGATATCTTTCTCCTTATTTTATAACTAATGCTGACAAAATGACTACTGAACTTGAAAATCCACTTGTTTTGCTTCATGAAAAAAAATTGACTAACTTACAACCAATGGTTCCTTTGCTAGAGTCTGTTGTTCAAGCTGCTCGCCCTCTTATGATAATCTCTGAGGATGTTGAGGGTGAAGCTTTAGCAACTTTAGTTGTAAATAAACTAAGAGGAGGATTAAAAGTGGTTGCTGTTAAAGCACCTGGTTTTGGTGACAGAAGAAAAGCAATGTTAGAGGATATTGCAATATTAACAGGAGCTCAAGTGATCTCGGAGGATCTTGGAATTAAATTAGAAAACGTAAAGATAAATGACCTTGGATCTTGCAAAAAGGTAAAGATTGATAAAGAGAATAGTACCATCGTTGCTGGTTCAGGCAAAAAAACTGACATCGAAGCTAGATGCAATCAAATTAGACAACAAGTAGAAGAAACAACTTCCGACTATGATAAAGAAAAACTTCAAGAAAGATTAGCTAAATTGGCTGGAGGAGTTGCTGTAATTAAAGTTGGTGGCGCAACCGAAGTTGAAGTGAAAGAAAGAAAAGATAGAGTTGAAGACGCACTAAATTCAACAAGAGCCGCAGTGGAAGAAGGTGTTGTTGTTGGGGGTGGATGTGCTTTACTTTATGCTTCTCAAGATCTGGATAAGGTAAAATCTAAAGGAGCTGATCAAAAGGCCGGAGTAGACATTATTAAAAAATCTTTAGAAGCTCCAATAAGACAGATAGTTTCAAATGCTGGTGTTGACGGATCAATTGTTGTTGGAAAACTTTTAGAAGGTAAAAAGCCAAATCAAGGTTTTGATGCTCAAAATGAAGAATACTGCGATATGTTTGCAAAAGGAATTATTGACCCAACTAAAGTTGTAAGGACATGTCTTCAAGATGCTGCTTCAATTGCAGGCTTATTAATTACAACTGAAGCAATGGTAGCTGACAAGCCAGAAGAAAAGGAATCTGGCCCTGCTATGCCTCCAGGAGGAATGGGTGGTATGGGAGGAATGGGCGGCATGGGAATGTAAGTAACCCAATTAAATAAACGAATTAAGAAGGCCGCTTCTAGCGGCCT
>CAJXBA010000013.1 GCA_913050185.1 uncultured Pelagibacteraceae bacterium | reverse complement strand
GTTCCTGATGGATGGTCTTTTTTATGTTTATGATGTACCTCAAAAACTTTGCTTAAAAAATTATTTCCAAGAGATTTGGAAGCTATTTCAGTTAAATACACCAATAGGTTTATTCCTAAACTCATATTACCCGCTTTAAGTATGGGTATTCTTTTAGAATATTTTTTTATTAATCTCTCTTCTTTTTTGGAAAAGCCAGTTGTTCCAATGACCACTCTTTTTTTTAGTTTAGAAGCAATTTTTAACACTTCTAATGTACACTTAGGAACTGTGAAATCGATAATTATATTTGCATTTTTAAATGCAGATTCTGAATTTAATTGAGGTTTTAAATCAGATACTTTCTTATTAATTATTCTGTTTTCCGTAACTGAAACTAGTTTGAAATTTTTTGAATTTTTAGAAGATTTAACGAGTTGTTGTCCCATTCTTCCAAGGCATCCAGTGATTGCTAAATTAATTTTTTTCATTATTTTTTGTTAATTTATTCCATACTACTTCATATAAAACATAAATAAAGATACTTATGATCATTATCACAATGCTAAAACCAACAGATCTTATCCAGTCACCAAACCAAATATATGATAATATTGATATCCAAATTATCCCAATAATTTGCCAAATAATTGCTTTATAGAACAATCTTTTTTTGCACACAAACCTCTCCTATTAAATTTTATTAATTAAATTAAATTTATTAGAAGAATATTTATTGATCTGAGCTATATATTGTTTTTATGAAAAAGTTGCAGTTCCAATTTTTCCAGAAATTAAAAAATAGATATATAATCATTTAGTTTTTCCAGAATCTTTTGGCTTTTTCAAAAAAATTTCTAATACTAGGGTTTGTTTTTGCATCCTCTAGTTTTTTATATTGTTCTAGTAGACTTTTTTGTTCTCTGGTCAACGATACCGGCACTTCAGTTAATGCCTGAATGTATAGATCACCATATTCTTTGTTTCTCATAATTGGCATGCCTTTACTTCTTAGTCTAAATTGTTTACCATTTTGAGTTCCTGCAGGAATTTTAACCTTTGCTTTTCCTCCGTCTATGGTTGGAACTTCAACTGTTGCACCAAGAGCTGCGTCAGCTAATGAAATAGGAAATTCAAAAAAAAGATTTTCTTCTGACCTTTTAAAAATACTATGATTTTCTACTGACACAAATATATATAAATCTCCATTTCCTCCCCCTTTTATACCTGCTTCTCCTTTGCCTGATAATCTAATTCTTGTTCCATCATCAACTCCTCTTGGAATGTTAGCGAATATTTTCTTTCTTGTATGCTTTTTTCCAGCGCCCCTGCATTCTCTGCATGGACTAGAGATTTGCTCACCAGAGCCACTGCACTCTGGACATGCTTGCTGAATTGTAAAAAATCCTTGGCTAGATCTTACTTTACCTTGCCCTCCACACATGGAACAAGAAACTGGTCTCGTGCCAGGTTCTGCACCATATCCATCACATCTTTCGCATTTGTTTGAAGAAGCAAAACTAATTTCCTGCTTTTTACCATGATAAGCTTCTTCTAAGGAAATTGACAAATCAAATCTTAAGTCGTCGCCCCTGAAACCAGAAGATCTTCTTGATCTTCCCCCTCTCATGCCACCAAAATCTCCAAAAAAATCTTCAAAAATATCTGAGAAAGAAGATGAAAATTCCGAAAAATCAAAATTTCCAAAACCACCACCTCTTCCAGGACCCCCCTCAAAAGCAGCATGACCAAATTGATCATAGTTGGCCCGACGTTCCTTATCGGAAAGCACATGGTAGGCCTCACTTGCTTCTTTAAACTTATTTTCAGAAGCTTTATCGCCTTTATTTTTATCTGGATGATATTTTAAAGCTAATTTTCTGTAAGCCTTCTTTATTTCTTCAGAAGAAGCTGATTTGATAACACCCAAGACTCCATAGTAATCTCTTTTTGCCATAAATTTTTTGACATTTTCATTATGTCTTTAGTCTTAGGCACTCTTTTCTTTATCTTCTTTTTTGTCCTCTTTTTTGTCCTCTTTTACTTCCTCAAAGTCTGCATCAACAACATTATCTTTGTCTTTATCTTTACTCTCCGAACTACTGTTTTGTTGAGCACCTTTCTTTCCGACATCTTTTTGCTGACTTTTATATACTGCCTCACCCAGCTTCATTGAAGCTTGAACCAAAGCTTGTGTTTTCTTCTTCACTTCTTCAATGTCGGTACCTTTAAGCGCATTTCTCAAATCAGAAATTGCACTTTCTATAGCTTTTTTGTCAGCATCGGAAATCTTATTTCCATGCTCTTTTAGATTTTTTTCTGTTGTATGAATAATTGTATCAGCTTGATTTCTAGCATCTACTGTTTCTCTTTTCTTCTTGTCCGCTTCTTTGTTTGCTTCAGCTTCTTTTACCATTTTATTAATTTCTTCTTCGCTAAGTCCTCCAGAGGCCTGAATTTGAATTTTTTGTTCTTTACTGGTTCCTTTATCTTTTGCGGAAACATTTACTATTCCGTTTGCGTCAATATCAAATGTTACCTCGATTTGTGGAACACCTCTTGGAGCTGATGGAATTCCAACCAGCTCAAAGTTACCTAATAATTTATTATCAGTTGCCATTTCTCTTTCGCCTTGTAAAACTCTAATGGAAACTGCAGGCTGATTGTCCTCAGCAGTTGAAAATACTTGACTTTTTTTTGTTGGGATTGTTGTGTTTTTTTCAATAAGTTTTGTCGAAACACCACCCAAAGTTTCAATCCCTAATGACAATGGTGTTACATCTAAAAGTAGTACGTCTTTCACATCACCTTGTAATACCCCAGCTTGGATGGCAGCACCCATTGCAACTACCTCATCGGGATTTACACTTTTGCTTGGATTTTTTCCAAAAAAAGTTTTAACAGTTTCAAATATTTTTGGCATTCTTGTCATACCACCTACAAGCACCACTTCGCTGATTTCTGCAGCGCTAAAACCAGAATCTTTTAATGCTGTTGTACATGGAGGAATTGTTTTTTTAATCAAATCTTCAACCAAAGCTTCCAATTTTGCTCTAGTTAATTTTATATTAATATGCTTTGGCCCTGTTTTGTCCGCCGTAATAAACGGTAAATTTATTTCAGTTTGTGTTGTAGAAGATAATTCAATTTTTGCCTTTTCAGCAGCCTCTTTTAATCTTTGTAAAGCCAATTTATCTGTTGTTAAATCTATTCCATTGTCTTTTTTAAATTCGTTCGCCAAATAACTTACAATTTTATCATCAAAATCTTCTCCACCTAAAAAAGTATCTCCATTTGTCGATTTAACTTCGAAAACACCATCTCCAATTTCAAGAATAGATATATCGAATGTACCACCGCCCAGATCATACACAGCTATTTTTTTTCCTCCTTTTTTATCTAATCCATAGGCTAGAGAAGCTGCGGTAGGTTCATTGATAATTCTTAGAACTTCTAGACCAGCTATTTTGCCCGCATCTTTTGTTGCTTGTCTTTGAGAATCATTAAAATAAGCGGGTACAGTTATCACAGCCTTTGTAACTGCTTGCCCCAAATATTTTTCTGCTGTTTCCTTCATTTTTTGTAGAATGAAAGCGGATATTTGCGATGGAGAATATTTTTTACCTCTTGCTTCTAACCATGCATCATTATTTTCTGCCTTAATAATTTTAAATGGTACTTTTGAAATATCTTTTTTTACAGATTCATCTTCAAAATTTCTTCCGATCAATCTTTTTATAGCAAACAAGGTATGTTCTGGATTAGTTACAGCTTGTCTTTTAGCTGGTTGACCAACTAATCTTTCATCATTTTCACCAAATGACACTACCGAAGGTGTTGTTCTTGCTCCCTCAGCATTTTCTAAAACCTTTGGTTGGCTACCATCCATAATAGCCACGCACGAATTGGTGGTTCCTAAATCAATTCCTATAACTCTGCTCATAAAATCAGTTTCCTTTTGTAGCTATATGGGTGTTTTTTCTCTTAGTACAAGTTAAAACAATCATTTTTTTTGTTCTTTTTCATCAGCCTCTGTCGTTTTTTCTGCTTTTTCTTCTCTTTTTTTAGTGACACTAACCAAAGAAGGTCTCAATAAGCGATCTTTCATCATATATCCTTTTTGTATTTCTTGGACAACAGTTCCAGGATTTCTTGTGTTGTCCTCCACCTCAAGCATTGCTTGATGAAAGTTAGGGTCAAATTTTTTATTAATACATTCTATTTCCTTAATATCATTTTTTTTGAAGATGGATATTAAATCTTTTTTTACAATTTCAATTCCATCAATAATTTTATCTAAGTCTTTGTTGTTTTTTAAATTATTATCATTTTTAAACGATGTGATAGCACGATCAATGTTATCCAAAAGAGATAAAGATTCTCTTGCAAAATTAAATCCTCCAAAGTCGAAGGCTTCTTGTCTTTCTTTTTCAAATCTTCTTCTTTGGTTTTCTATATCGGCCAATGCTCTAAGTAACTTTTCTTCCGTTTCTTTAAGCTTGTCTTCAACAGTTTTTTCTCTTTCTTTTTCATTATTATTTGATAATGAATTTTCTTCTCCTTTTTCTTTATTTTTTGATAACAAATTTTCTTCTTCCTTTTCTTTATTTTTTGATAACGAATTTTCTTCTTCTTTTTTATCTGGTTTTGTCATCAGTTTGATATATGGTTACTTTTAAAAAAAAAACCAGTACAAAATGAAAAAAATTAAAGAGATTGTCATTGGCACAAATAACTATGGAAAATATAGAGAAATATGCGGGTTATTACCAAAAAAAATTAAGAAATTTTCTATAAAAAAATTTAAAATTCTGGGTCCGAAAGAAACGGGGGGAAGTTTTGAAGAAAATTCAATGATTAAAGCATCATATTTTTCTAAAAAAACAAATTTAGTTTGTTTAGCAGATGACTCGGGTTTAGAAATAGATTTACTCAATGGGGCTCCCGGAATTTACTCAGCAAGATGGGCTAGCAACAAGGGTAATTTTGATGAGGCAATTGAAAAAGTTTTTAAAAAAATGAACAAAATTAAAAAAGATTGGAAAAATGAAAGTACTGCAAGATTTATTTGCTGTTTGTCAATTTATTGGCCTAATGGCAAAAGTTATTTTAGTAAAGCTATAGTAAAAGGTAAAATTTCAACTCAAAAAAAAGGAAATAATGGTTTTGGTTATGATCCAATTTTTATTCCTTGTGGTTATAAAAAAACTTTTGGAGAGATGAAACCTAAATTAAAAATGTCTATTGATCACAGATATAAAGCATTTTTAAAAATAAAAAAATTTTTCATTTAATATACTCTTAAAAATTTTTTTTTGTGTACTTTATAAATTCCAAGTTGATGTTTACTTAGGTTATTTTTTATAACAAATTTTCCGTGAAGACCCTTAAAGCCATTTTTATTATACAACTGATTAGTCTCGAAACGATCATTGTTGTTAAACCAGCAATAGTAAATTAAACCCAACGCATCATATGCTAATATGGAGACTATATTGGGTTTTTCTTCATAAGTATCTAAATATTTTTTTTTAAATTTTTTCACGTTATCAAAATCTATAGCTGGAAAATATAAATTTTGTGATGCATTTTCGTTAAACAATGTTTCATCGAACCATTGGTTAAGAGTAAAAAAATTTACATCTTCACTTGAAATATCTGAAAATAAAAAAGACGTCAAAACACTCTTTAAACGTTCGCCGAAATCTACAACGATTACCGAATCGAAACTTACCTTACCCAGAGTATGTTTTTGTTCTAGTTCTTCAAGTTCTATTTTATCTTTATACAAATCTGAATGTTTTAATATTTCAATTCTTCTTTCAAGATTTTTTTTTCTTTCTTGATAGTTCGTTATTTTTTCAATGTCACTAGTTATTTTATTTGAATTATCGCTATATAAAAAAATCTTATAGAATTTTAGTTTACTATCTTCGATAATCTTAACCTGATTTGAAAAATGAAATTTGGGTGACAAAAGTAAAGTTTTAGAAATTTCTTTTTTTTTGAAGTATTTTTTTAAAGTATCAATTTGTGAATCAGCATTAATTCCAAAAGCAATAATATTTTTTGGAATTTTGTTAGTTTTGTTGGTTAGTGAAATAAAAGTAATATCATCAACTTCGCCAAGTTTTTCTAAACTTTCGTGAAAAATTGGACCAATTACTATTTTTATGCCCAATTCTTTAAATTCCATAGCTGACAGATAAGAATCCAAACTATTTGCTCCACTATTTTTAGGGTAAATTTTTATATTTTTATTTCCTATGTCAAATAAAGCAAGTTGAATAGCTTTTAAAAATGATTCACCAACATCCTTAAATTTTCCCGATAATGGAAGCAAAACACCTATTTTTAAAATTTTTTCATTTTCCACAACGTTTTTTTGTGAATTCTTGGTAATCGCACTACTGTTTATTGTAAGTAACAAATAAGTTAATATCGAAAATGTAAGTAAATTTTTCATAGATTTAAGTTAGTTCAACTAGCATAAAGTGTAATTTAGGCATCAAATGGACAAAAATAAACAACAAACTATCAGTCCAGGATTGTATTTAGTATCTACTCCAATTGGAAACTTGAAAGATATAACTTTAAGAGCGCTAAATGTTTTAAAAAAATCTCACATTATATTATGTGAAGACACAAGAAGATCTAAAAAATTGTTGTCGTATTATGAAATAAAAAATAAACTTTTTGCATATCACAAATTTAATGAGAAAAAGGTTAGTAGCGGGGCAATTGATCTCATAAAAAAAAACAAAATTGTATCATTAATTTCAGATGCGGGAACACCCACTATTTCTGATCCAGGCATGATAATTGTTAATAGATGTATCGAGGAAAAATTAGATGTACATCCAATTCCTGGGCCCTCAGCGGTCACTTCAGCAATGAGCGTTTCGGGATTTAATGATAAGTATTTATTTTATGGTTTTTTATCTAAAAAGGAAAACGAATTAGATAAAACACTTAATAATTTACAAAATTTAAATTTTCCAATTGTTTTTTTTGTACCTGCTGCAAAAATCAACTTTTTTTTGAAAAAATTTAAAAAATATTTTTTTGATAGAAAAATATTGGTAGCAAAAGAAATGACCAAGATCCATGAACAATTAATAAGAGAAAAAATTGAATCAATAGAACCTTTTTCTAAAAATTTAAAAGGTGAATTAACAATAGTTTTATCCGACAAAATTAAAGAACAAAAATATCAAAAAAAAATTGACGAATCAGTTACAATACAAATAAAAGAAATGCTAAAAAAATATAGCCACAAAGATGTTGTAGAATTTATTTCAAAAAAAGAAAATTTACCTAAAAAAATGGTTTACAATTTTTGTTTACAAATAAAAAAATGAAAATAATAAATTTTTTTATAATATTATTTTTTCTAATTTTGCTAAATTCTTGTATTGGTTCTTCAACAAGTGGAGTCTTTGGTTCAGGAGTAAGCATTGCACTAGACCCTAGAACTTTAGGCACACAGATAGACGATTCCATAATGCAAAAACATTTACAAGCGCGATTAGCACTGATGGATAAAAAATATCTTATTAAAATATCTGTAAAGGTTCTTGATGGGAGAATTTTTTTGAACGGCAAGGTAAATAAACCTGAAGAAAAATTAAAGATAACTAAAATGGCATGGGAAACCAAAGGAGCAAGATCTGTAAAGAATAATATTGCAATAAAACAGAAATTTTCCTTAAAAAATTCAACGATTGATCTTTTAATAACATCTCAGTTGAAAACTGCACTAATTATAAATAAAAATGTAAAAGCGGCTAATTTTAATATCAATACGATTAATCAAAAAATTTATATTTTTGGAATTGCACATGATAAAAAAGAAAAAAAAGAAATTATTCAGGAAGCAAAACAAATAGTTGATGTCAAAGAAGTTGTAACAAGTATTCTGATGGTTTCTGATTTAAGCAGACAGAAAGAGTAGGTTAATTTTTTTTGTAATCAATTATCTCAGACGAATAGGCAGCAACTGATGCTAAATTTATTATATCATTAGTTGACGATCTTAATGGTGCAATTTCTATGGGTAAATCGAGTCCTACTAAAAAAGGTCCAATAATTTTTGCACCCCCTAAGGTTTTCATTAACTTTATAGAGATTGCGGCACTATGTATTGCTGGCATGATTAAAACATTAGCGTCACCTACAATTTCTGAAAATGGATAAAGTTCTTTATAATTTTTGTTTAAAGCTACATCCGGTTGCATTTCTCCATCAAATTTAAAATTAACTGATTTGTTTTGTAATATTTTAACAGCATCTCTTACATGTTTTGTTCTTTCAGTTTTTGGTATTCCAAAAGTAGAGTGAGATAAAAAAGCAACCTTAGGATCAAAACCAAATAATTTAGCCACTCTTGCGGAAGACATTGCTATTTTTGCAAGTTGTTCAGCACTTGGAAATTCGTGAACAGTTGTATCTGCAATGAATACCGTTTGACCTTTACTAACCATCATATTTAGGCCAAAAAGTATTTCATCTGGCCTAGGATCTACTACAGTTCTAATTTTGTCTAAGGTTTCAGAATAACGCCTAGTATTACCTGTTACCATTGCATCTGCATCACCGCAAGCAATCATGCAAGCTCCCCAAATAACTCTATCATTTCTTATTAATCTGTCACAATCTCTTTCTAAAAGTCCGTCGCGTTTACATTTATTATAGAGAAACTGAGTATATTTTTCTCTTTTAACTTTGTCTGTCGAGTTTGTTATTTCTAATTCATAATTTTCATCTAAACCAATTTCGTGTAATCTTTCTTTTGCCCGTTCTTCTTTTGCTACTAAAATTGGAATTCCCAATTTGCTGTTTTTAAAAGCAACAGCTGCCTTTAATGTGTTTTCGTCTTCTCCTTCAGCAAAAATAACTCTTTTTTGAGTTTTTTTAATCAGAGAATTAATACCCTGCATTATGGATACTGAAGGATCAAGTCTTTGTTTTAATTGATCTTCGTAAGTTTCAAAATCAGTAATTTCTTTTCTTGCAACTCCACTTTTTATTGCAGCCTTTGCTACCGCTACTGGTATTACGCTAATTAATCTTGGATCAAAAGTTGATGGAATAATATATTCTTTTCCGTAGTGTGGTCTTTCTCCTCCCATGGCAGCAACAACTTCGTCTGGCACATCTTCTCTTGCAAGTGAAGCAATTGCATGAGCTGCTGCAACTTTCATTTCTTCATTGATTGTTTTTGCTCTTACGTCTAAGGCTCCTCTGAAAATATAAGGAAAACCAATTAAATTATTTACCTGATTTGGATAATCAGATCTTCCTGTTGCAACAATTGCATCATCTCTCACTTCATCAACATCTTCTGGAACAATTTCTGGGTCAGGATTTGCACAGGCAAAAATTATTGGTTTTTTTGCCATTTTCTTAACCATATCTTTGCTAAGTATATTTTTTGTAGATAATCCTAAAAATACATCCGCTCCCTCCATTGCTTCTTCAAGCGTTCTAATTTTTGTATCTATGGCATGCTCCAATTTCCATTGATCCAAATTATCTCTCCCCCGATATATAACGCCTTTTCTATCAAGCATAGTTATATTTTGATTTGGTACACCAGAGTTTTTAAAAAGATTTGTGCAGGCTATGGCCGAAGCACCAGCTCCATTTACAACAATTTTTATATTTTTAAAAGATTTGCCGCATATGTCTAAAGCATTAATTAGTGCTGCCAAAGTTATTATAGCTGTTCCATGTTGATCGTCATGAAATATTGGAATATCCAGAATTTCTCTTAATTTTTTTTCTATAATAAAACAGTTTGGTGACGCAATATCTTCTAAGTTAATGCCACCAAAACTTTTTCCAAGTTTTGATATGCAATTTATAATTTCATTTGGATCTGAAGAATCTATTTCTAAATCAATAGCATCTACATCAGCAAAACGTTTAAATAAAACTGCTTTTCCTTCCATCACGGGTTTAGCAGCTAAAGCACCTAGATTTCCTAATCCAAGTATTGCTGAACCATTACTAATTACAGCTATAAGATTACCTTTTGCAGTATAGTCATATGCTGCATCAGGATTTTTTGCTATTACTTTTACGGGTGCCGCAACTCCGGGTGAGTAAGCGAGAGCCAAATCTCTTTTTGTCGTCATTGGTTTTGATGAATGAATTTCAATTTTTCCAGACTTGCCGCTATTGTGGAAATCTAAAGCTTCTTGATCTGTGTATTTATCTATTTTTGACTTTTTCTTCATTTTTAAAACAAGTATCTTACAATTGTCACAAAATTAAGGCTTACATGTCGAGATGAACTTAATAGCTTCGATCTCAACATTTAGTTTTTTTACATTAATAAGTCGAGCACTTGGTTATGTAAGGGACATTTTAATTGCAATTTTTTTGGGAACCAGTCTTTTTGCAGATGTTTTTTTTGTTGCCTTCAGACTACCAAACACCTTTAGAAGATTATTTGCAGAGGGAACATTTAATGCTGCATTCATTCCAAGCTATGCCGGAGAATTATCACAAGATAAAGAAAAAGCTGATCATTTTGCAAGAAATGTTTTCAATTTACTTTTTATTATTTTGTTATTTCTCGTTTTAATTGCGGAAATTTTCATGCCTCAATTAATTTATTTAATAGCCCCAGGATTTTATAAAGATCCAGCAAAGTTAATGCTTGCAGTAGATTTGAGTAGAATCACCTTTCCTTTTTTATTTTTTATAAGTTTAGCATCTTTTTTTTCAGCGATACTCAATTCGTATAATAAATTTGCAGCTGCCGCTGCAGCACCAATTATACTGAATATAATTCTTATTGGATCATTATTTTTTTCTCAGTGGTTGAACATATCTGACGTTTTAACACTGTCATATGCTGTATCTTTTGCAGGTTTGCTACAGTTATTAATTTTATTATTTTTTGTTAGAAAAAATTTTAAACCCATTTTAAGTATAAAAATAAAAATAGATAAAAAAATAAAATTCTTTTTTCGTAAATTATTACCAAGTATTTTTTCTTCAGGTGTAACCCAAATTAATATCCTGGTTGGAACTATAATCGCTTCCTTTCAGGCTGGAGCTGTTTCCTACCTTTATTATGCAGATAGGGTTTATCAAATAAATCTTGCTGTTGCTGGAATAGCTGTTGGGACGGTCATTCTTCCAGAACTATCAAAACATATTAAAAACAATAATTCAGTCCAGACTACTAATTTACAAAACAGGGCTTTGGAACTCAGCTTATTTTTATCAATACCAGCGGCCACTGCTTTAGTTCTAGCTTCAGAAGAAATTATTACATCGCTATTCGGATACGGTTCATTTGATCAAGAAAGTGTTAATAATACTTCTATAGCACTTACTTTTTTTGCATTTGGTTTACCTGCATTTTCATTGCTAAAGATTTTTTCAAATTTCTTTTTTGCTCGCAACGATACTAAATTGCCTTTTTACCTATCGGTTTTATCCGTAATTTTGAATATTTTAATAAGTATATCGCTCTTTAATAGATTTGGTTTTGTTATAATACCAATTGCAACTTCTATTTCTTCTTGGGTTAATGTTGCTTTATACTTTTATTTTATAAAAAAAAGAAAATTACACAATTTTGATAAAACGTTTATTTATAAATTTCCCCGAATGATATTATCAGTTGTTGTAATGGGAATAATATTGTATTTAATGCTTGGTTTTTTCTTTGATAAATTCAATTATAATGAGAGTTGGAAATTTATTTATTTATTTATTATAGTGATTATTAGCTTAATTAGTTATTTTTTAACTTCAAATTTTTCAGGTGCTTTTAAATTTAAAGATATAAAATTAAGATAGTTGTTTTCGTATATGCATAAAAAAAGAATATTTTCTGGAGTGCAGCCAACAGGAAATTTACATTTGGGTAATTATTTGGGAGCAATAAAAAATTTTGTTGATTTACAAAATAAATTTGAATGTATTTATTGCGTAGTTGATTTACATGCCATAACAAATCGTCAGAATCCAGAGGAATTAAAAACTAATATTTTAGAAACTATTGCCAGCTTTATTGCTTCAGGTTTAGACGTCGAAAAAAATATCATATTTAATCAGGCAAGCGTAGCCGCCCACAGCGAACTAGCATGGATTATTAACTGTGTAGCTAGAATTGGTTGGATGAATCGAATGACCCAATTTAAAGAGAAAGCAGGCCTAAACAAAGAAAATGCTAGCGTGGGTCTTTTAGTTTATCCAAATTTAATGGCTGCAGACATACTTATATACAAAGCCACTCATGTTCCTGTAGGGGAAGATCAGAAACAGCATTTAGAACTAACAAGAGATATAGCAAAAAAATTTAATAACGATTTTAATTGTGAAAGTTTTTTTCCAATAGTAGAACCATTAATTCCAAAAAAAATATCAAGGGTTATGAGTCTGAGAGATGGTAAAAAAAAAATGAGCAAATCAGACAAATCAGATTATAGTAGAATTAATTTGAAAGATGACAAAGATTTGATTGATCAAAAAATAAAAAAAGCAAAAACCGATACAGCTCCAATTCCTTCCACTGTGATTGAACTAAAAAATAGGCATGAGGCGGCAAATCTTATATCAATCTATGCTAGCATCAATAGCATTGATATAGATCAGGTTCTTAATGAATTTGGCGGAAAAAATTTTTCTACTCTTAAGAACAAATTGAGCGAATCAATTGTCGAACAAATATGTCCAATTGGAAAGGAAGTAAAAAAATTATTAAAAGAACAAAGTTATCTAAATGATATACTCGCTAAGGGTGCAAAAAAAGCAAGTTTAATTGCAACGGACAATCTTAAAGAAATATACGAGATTGTGGGTCTTAAAAAATTCACTTAAGAAATTAAATCTTGTATAATAAACCAAAAGGTAATTATTTATGTTCGTTGAAACAGAGTCGACTCCGAATCCAGATACGTTAAAGTTTTTACCGGGAAAAAAGGTTTCCGAGGTAGGTCCGGTGGAATTTTTTAAAAATAAAAAAAACATTAAAGTTTTGTTGGCTAGAAAGATATTGTCTTTGCAGGGTGTCGCGATGGTATTTTTTGGAGAGAATTTTATTACGGTGAAAAAAGAAAGAGATCTTGAATGGGAAAATTTAAAACATAGTATTATTTCAGAAATTAATGAACATTATTCTAAAGGAAATAATATTGTTATTAGCAAAGATTTCGACAAACTAGAATCTGAATCATTCGAGTCAAACGAAACTATCAAAAAAATTAATGAAATTTTGAATTCAAAAATTAGACCAGCGGTTGCAAAAGATGGAGGAGATATTGCATTCAAATCGTTTAAAAACGGAGTTGTTACAGTTGAACTCAAAGGTAGCTGTTCTGGATGCCCAAGTTCAATAATGACACTGAAACAAGGTGTACAAAATCTTCTGTGTCACTATGTACCAGAAGTAAAAAGCGTAGAGGCAAATTAAAAAATGTCACAAAAAATAGAAAAGCTTTTCAAGTCATACCGAGATCAATTATTGCATTTAGCAAAACTTTATGGAGTAGTTGAGGTAAAAGATTATGCGAGAAGCTCAAAAAGACTCACAATTTCGCAATTAGAGTTATTACTAATTAAAAATCGCGTCAAATTACCAACTAACAATTTTAGCAATAAAGCATTAGCGGAGGAGGAATTAAGACAAAACTCCATAACAAATATCTATCTATCCATTTGTTTTGTGATTTTTATTGGATGCATGATTGTAGCAAGGCCTTATATAAAAAATGTAGTTAATGAAGTTAAATTTACCTATGTTGCTGAAGAGTATAAGTCAGCGAAAGTTGATAAAACTAAAAAAATTAAAACCAAAAAAAAACAAGAAATTGAAATAATTCAGGAGCCAAAAAATTTTTCTTCAAAACCTGACGATTCCATAAGCTTAAATGCCGAGACTGCTCTAAACCTTTTTGAAGACTTAAATTACAATCTTAAAAATGTTAGAGCTGGCCAAAAAGTGAAACCTATCTACCTCACAAAACTTCCAAAAGATATCGGGAAGTTGGGTGACGTACGGAAGAAAAGAGAATTATTTATTAAAATTGTCCTGCCCTTAATACTTTATGAAAACGAAAAAATTATCGAAGATAGAAAAAAGCTTTTCAAAATATTAGGAAAAAGTTTTAATTCACCAGGTGAAAGGGTTTGGCTAAAAAGAAGATTCAAGGAATATAAAATTGGAGATAAGGATCTAGGGGAACTTAAAACACGAATGGATACAATTCCAGCATCTATCGCTATAGCTCAAGCAGCAAACGAAAGTGGTTGGGGAACGTCTAGATTTGCATTGGAAGGCAATGCATTATTTGGTCAGTGGACTTGGAGCAAAAAGGGAATTTCTCCATCAAACCAAGATACTGATAAAAATCATAAAATTTTACAATTTCAAATTCTCAAAGCTTCTGTAAGAGCCTATAAAAACAACCTAAATACTCACGATGCATATAAAGAGTTTAGAGAAACAAGGGCCAAATTAAGACAGAGCGATAAAAAAATTACTGGACTTGATTTAGTCAAGTACTTGCAAAATTATTCTGAGATTGGTGATAGATACACGAAAATTCTTGAAAAGATTATAACACTAAATTCATTAACCGATTTCGATAATGCTAACCTGTTATCCACAAGAATGAAAGTGGAAATTGCTTTATAATTACTTAGACGATTAGTATTCGGCTACAACATATTGAATACCTAACCATCTCCATTTACCAGTCTTTTCTTTAAGCGAACAGTTTATTCTTCCTCTTTCACTCTTAAATTTATCCTTAAGCAATATCTCCAGCTCATTTTCATTCACAAAATTAATATCAGATTTTCTCCAAATGTTACCTTCATTGGAATAGCAATTGATATTTTTAATATTAACTAAATCTTTAAAAAATTTAATTTTAACCAACGGTGGATTATCATGAATTTTAAGATATCTATTTTCTGGTATAATTTTTTCGTATGGAAATGGTAAAGTTTTAAGAATAGAAATAAATCTTTTTAGTTCTCCGTATTTTTCATTGATTGGAAATCTTGGTAATTCCAAAAAATCTTTAGACATATCAATAACACCAGAATGTTGACCGAAGGCAAAATTAAAATTTAAATCTTTAACAATTTTTTTTAAATTACTACTATATTCTCCAAATGGGTAAGAAAAAATAGTTGGGGAATATCCAAGTTCCTTTTCAAATAACATAATAGATTTGTTTAGATCAGATTTAATTCTGTCATCTTTCCAATCGACTAAATATTCATGAGAATGACTATGATTACCTATGGTTACTAAATTGTTTGCTTCTATTTCTCTAATTTGATCCCACGTCATATATCCATATTTGCCGATTTCTCTAGTACTAACAAAAAGCACAAATGGAATTTTTTTTTCTTTTAGTACTGGCCATGCATTTAAGTAAAAAGATTCAAATGCATCATCGATTGTAAGAAGTAAATAATTTTTTTTTATTCCAGTTTTGATAACTTCTTCAAATTTTTTAAATTCTATAAATTCAATTTCTGAATTATTTATTTCTTTTATGTGTTCAATAAAAGTTTCACTTTTTATGTTTGTTGAAGGATATTTATATTCCCCAAATCTATGATACATTAAGGTTATCACACCCTTATTCAAATCCAAATTATCTATTATTGCTCCAAAGGATTTACTTATTGATATTAATAGTAGTATCAATACAAATATTATGAATTTTTTATCAATAGACTGTAGCACGAATTTTAGCTCATTATTTGTAAAAATTAAAAGTAAAACATTTATCAAAATTTTGCAAAGCGATAAATACAACAATGATTTGTTAATGAAACAAATTATAGATTTTTTAAAGCAAAACAATTTAAGCTTTAACGATATTTCGGAAATTTTGGTAAATCAGGGTCCCGGAGGCTTTTCGGCTCTAAGAAGTTCTTTGGCAATAGCGAAGGGTATTAGCATAGCGAAAAATTTAAAATTATTTGGGTACAATACATTTTTGTGGTCTTGCGTTAAGTTTTTTAATAAATGCGAGTTAATTTTCAGTCTTGTAAAATATAGAGAAAAATATTTTATAAAAAAATTTAATAAAAAACTTGTTAGTCACACAAAAGTAAAAGAAATTACAAAAGAAGAAATATTAAAAAAATATAGTGATGATTTTATGGTAATTACAAAAAATACTGCAAAATACTTTGATGGTGAAATTCTTAAACTTAAAAATATAAACATTGTTAATTTGGATCATAATGAGTTAGAATTTCTTAGATTCAATGGTTTGTTAGAAAAAAGATTGATAAGACCGATATATTTGAGCTAAAGTATTTTTTAAAATATTAGAATTAGTTATAATATAAAATTATGGGAGAGAATTTTGATATTGAGGCCAGATGTAAACAAAAAGGTGTCAGACTAACAGATCAAAGAAGGTTGATTGCGAAAGTTATGTCAGAAATAAAAAATCATCCTGATGTAGGAGAATTACATAAAAAGATTAGCGAAACTGATTCTAAAATAAGTATAGCAACCGTATATAGAACCGTAAAATTATTTGAAGAAGCAGGCATTATTGCCAAACATGATTTTAGAGGAAATAAATCAAGATATGAACAAGCTCCAGACACGCATCATGATCATTTAATAGATGTTAATACTGGTAAAATAATAGAATTTACTAATAATGAAATAGAGAAATTACAAAAAAAAGTTGCAGAAAAACTCGGTTATAAACTTATTGATCATAGATTAGAACTATATGGTTCAAAAATTAAAAAGTAATAAAAAAATTGTCTAAAAAAATATTTATCAAAACTTTCGGCTGCCAAATGAACGAATATGACTCAAACCGTATATATGATTTAACTTCTAGAATTGGATTTAAAAAAACTTATGTGAAAGAAGAAGCAGATTGTTTTATATTAAACACTTGTCATATACGTGAAAAAGCAACCGAAAAAGTTTATGACGAAATTGGAAGAATAAAAAAAGATTTTAAAAAAACGAAAAAACCCTTAGTTATAGTATCCGGATGTGTTGCTCAAGCTGAATCCGAAGAGATGATGAAGAGAGAACCATATATCGATATTTTAATAGGTCCACAATCTTATCATAAAATTTCTGATTTAATTCTAAGCTACAATAGAAAAAAACAGAAAATTAATGAAACGAAATTTGATGCAGTAAATAAATTTGATGAATTGGAAAAAGTTTCTAATTTACAGAATAAAATTTCATCTTATCTAACAATACAAGAAGGTTGTGATAAATTTTGTCACTTTTGTGTTGTTCCTTACACAAGAGGTCCAGAGTATTCTAGACCTTTTAAGCAAATTGTTAACGAAGCGTATAATTTAGTTGATAATGGCGTTCGAGAAATTATTTTACTTGGTCAAAATGTAAATGCTTATAATTTTTCAAAAAGTAATAAAAATTTTACACTTTCATCATTAATAAGAGAACTAAACAATATTAAAAACTTAAAAAGAATCAGATATATGACCTCTCATCCTAAAGATATGACTGAGGATTTGATCAGTTGTCATAAAGATTGTGAAAAACTTATGCCAATTATACATCTTCCTATTCAAAGCGGATCAGACAAGATTCTTAGGTTAATGAATAGAAAACACGATAGAAATTTTTATTTGTCTACAATCAAAAAGTTAAAAAATGTCAATAAAAATATAAAAATTTCTAGTGATTTTATTATTGGTTATCCTGGGGAGGCAAAAAAAGATTTTGAGGAAACATTAGATCTTATTCAAAAAATAGGCTTTGTTAATTCCTATTCATTTATCTTTAGTCCAAGACCCGGAACCCCAGCCGCTAGGAAAAAATTAAATAATTTATTAGAGAGTAAAAAAAGACTTATAAAATTGCAAAATATTTTAGAAAAATTACAACTTGAAAATAACAAAAATTATCTTCATCAATATTGTGAAGTTTTAATTGAAAATAAATTAGAAAACCAAGAAAAATACTTTGGAAGAACAAAATATATGTCCCCCGTTATATTTGATTCGAACAACTGTAATCCTGGTGAATTAATAAATGTAAAAATTACATCTTTTAATCAAAATAATTTATTTGGTTTCCATAAAGTCAACAAAGTACAGGCTGCATAATTTTAATGAAAATAGATAAACAAAATAAAAATGGCAAAGAAGTCTCAATAGTATATGAAAAAGATAATTCAATAAATGTTAATATATTTAACAACAAGATTTTGATGGAGATAGCAGGATCATTTGATAATAACTTTAAAGAATTAGAAAAAATCAGTGGTTCAAAAATTTATTTCAGAGGGAATTCTATTGCAATTAAGGGTGAAAAATATGCGAATGAAAAGGTTAAAAATGCAATTGAGTATTTAATTTACCGTTTCAAATCTGATAAAAAAATAGACAAAAATGATATAATTACCGCGTTAAATGCAGATATGATACAGGAAACAAAAATTCAATCATCGGTCCAGTCTTTAGGAGAAATAATTAAAACTCCAAAAAGATCTGTTATCCCTAGATCCAAAAAGCAAAAGGAATATGTCAAATCACTTAAAACAAACAAAATAATAATGTCGTTAGGTCCGGCAGGAACTGGAAAAACTTATTTAGCTGTTGCTGCGGCTTTATCTATGCTGTTGGAAAAAAAAGTTGAAAGAATAATATTATCAAGACCTGCAGTTGAGGCTGGTGAGAAATTAGGGTTTTTACCTGGAGATATGAAAGATAAAATAGATCCATATTTAAGACCTCTGTATGACTCTCTGTATGATTTGTTAGATTATGATAAAATTCAAAGAAAAATCGAATCTGGTGCTATAGAAATAGCCCCTTTAGCTTTTATGAGAGGACGAACCCTAAAAAATTCTTTTGCAATTCTTGACGAAGCTCAAAATGCAACCGAAATACAAATTAAAATGTTTTTAACTAGAATTGGAGAAAATTCAAAACTAGTTGTAAATGGTGACCCGTCACAAATTGACTTGCCAAATAAAAATCATTCAGGTTTGGTAAAATCACAGTCTATATTAAAAGGAATAAAAGAAATAGCTATTATAAATTTTGATCACCAAGATGTTATGAGAGATCCTTTGGTAACAAAGATTGTAGAAGCCTATCAAAAGAATACTGATGATCAAAGTTAATGTCGAGATAAACAACAAATCTTGGCATAAAAGAATTAATAATCCAAAAAAATATTTTAACCAAAAATTGAAGAAAATTTCTAAAATTATTAAGTTTTTTAGAAATAGAAAAATAACCTTTACTATATTGTTAACAAATTCTTTAAATATGAAAAAGCTTAACAAAAAATTTAGAAAACTTAACCAATCTACCGATGTTTTGTCGTTTCCTTCATATTCACCAAAAAAATTAAAGTTAATAAAAGAAAAAAAGATCTATATAGGTGACTTGGCGGCATCTTATGAAATCATAAATTCAAGATCTAAGAAAACAAATTTCTTTGTGGAATTTGATAAAGTTTGGATTCATGGACTTTTACATTTGGTAGGCTATGATCATATTGAAGGCAGAGACTATTATAAAATGAATAAAACTGAGAAAAGGATTTTAAATTTAATTTGACTGCGCTACTAAATAATAAATTTTTTGTTATATTTATAGCACCTTTTTTACTTGGCGCAATAACAATACTTGGTTTTACTCCATACAATTTAACATTTATAAATTTTTTTACATTTCCGATCTTATTATTTTTAATTTCACTAATAAACAAAAGAACACAATCTAAATATAGAAAAAAAATATCAAAACGCTATTTTTTTTATTTAGGTTGTGCCTTTGGTTTTGGTTTCTTTTTGTGCGGAAACTATTGGATTTCTATATCTTTAACTCACGATGAAATTTTTAAAAGTTTAATTCCATTTGCCGTTATTTTAGTTCCCTTATATTTGTCCTTATTTTTCGGATTAGCAATTTTAATAGTAGGAACTTTTGCTGAAAAAAATATTTTTTTTATTTTATTTTTTTCTTTAGTTTTTTCCGTGTTAGAATTTTTAAGAGGAAATTTATTAACCGGATTCCCTTGGAATCTAATATCATATACTTGGTCGTGGTCAATCGAGTCTATACAAATATTATCATTGATTGGCACATATTCATTAAGTTTGATTTCAGTAACTTTTTTTTGCACTCCTTTTCTTTTTTTTCAACACAAAATTATAAAAAAAAATATTTCTTTAGTTATTATTTTTTTGTTAATTTTTCTTAGCAACTATTTATACGGGTTACATAAAATTAGTAATAGCACTTATAAATTTGATGATGACATCTATGTCAAAATAGTTTCCCCTAGTTTCTCTCTTAAAGATTACAATACTCAAAGTGAATTGTCTCAGTTAAAACGACTTATAAAAATTAGCGATCCTGAAAAAAATAAAAAAACTTTGTTTATCTGGCCGGAAGGAATATTTTATCAATCATATTTAGAAGACATAAAGAAGTATAAAAATTTATTTTATAACGAATTTTCTGAAAATCATTTAATTATTTTGGGCATCAATCACTTTATCAACACTGGTAATAATTTTAAAAATCAAAAATATTTTAATAGTTTGGCAATTTTAAATCACAATTTAGATATTTTATCGATTTATAATAAAATTGATCTTGTTCCATTTGGTGAGTTTTTACCTTTTGAAAAAATTTTATCAAAATTTGGCTTAAAGAAAATAACCAGAGGATATTATTCATTTTCTGCTGGCGATATTAGAACGACAATAAATTTAGGTAATAAATTTAATGAAAGCTTAATTCTTCCACTAATTTGCTATGAAATAATTTATTCGGGTAAAATAAAAAAAAGAAATCAATTGCCAGCTTTATTAATTAATATTTCGGAGGATGCTTGGTTTGGAGAATCAATAGGACCTTATCAGCATTTCTCGAAAGCAATTTACAGATCAGTTGAAGAGGGTATTTTTGTTGCTAGATCTGCTAACAAAGGAATTTCTGGTTTTCTTGATCCAAATGGCAGAGTAATTAAATCACTTGATACGGGAGAGTCTGGTAATATTGAGTTAAATTTTCCTTATTTTAGTCAAGCCACTTTATTTTCAAAATATGGAAATAAAATATTTTTTTTAATAATTATGTTGTATATATTTCTAACTTTAGTTTTTAAAAAATATAAAATCTGATGAGTAAAAAATCATATTTGTTTACAAGCGAATCTGTCTCCGAAGGTCATCCAGACAAAGTTTGTGACCGTATATCAGATATGGTCGTAGATACTTACTTGTCCAAAGAACCTTTCTCAAGAGTTGGGTGTGAAACTTTAACTACTACAAATAAAGTGGTGCTTGCAGGTGAAACAAGAGGTCCTGAAATTAAAAAAGATGATTTAATTGAAAAAGTTCGAAGTTGCATTAAAGATATTGGGTATGAACAAAAAGGATTCCATTGGAAAAATTGTAGTATAGATGTTCATTTACACTCTCAATCAACTGACATTGCAATGGGAGTTGATTCAAAAGGAAATAAAGATGACGGAGCCGGTGATCAGGGAATAATGTTTGGGTATGCATGTAATGAAACTGAAGTTTTGATGCCTGCACCGATTTATTATTCTCACAAAATTTTAGAATTAATGGCAGCAGATAGAAAAAATGGAAAAGCAGATAAGCTAGAACCTGATTCAAAAAGTCAAGTGACATTAATGTATAAAAATGGAAAACCTGCAAAAGTTACTTCAGTTGTTATTTCAACCCAACATTCTTCAAAAGTGAATCAAGCGCAAGTTAAAGAAATTGTTAGACCATATTTAGAAAAATCTATTCCTAAAGAGTTATTATCAGGATTAAAAGAAGAAGAATTTTATGTAAATCCGACTGGTCAATTTATTATAGGGGGGCCAGATGGAGATGCGGGTTTAACAGGAAGAAAGATTATTGTTGATACTTATGGTGGAGCCGCACCTCATGGAGGAGGAGCTTTTTCTGGAAAAGATCCAAGCAAAGTAGATAGGTCGGCTGCGTATGCAGCAAGATATATTGCTAAAAATATAGTTGCCTCAAAAATTGCTGATAAATGTTTAATTCAACTTGCGTATGCTATCGGCGTCTCAAAGCCATTATCAATCTATGTGGATCTTTTTGATGGTGATGGTGAAAAATCTAAACATGTTGAAAAATTAATAAATGATAATTTTGATTTGAGTCCTAGAGGAATTAGAGAAATGTTGTCTTTGAATAAACCTATATACGAGTGCACAACTGCCTATGGGCATTTTGGAAGAAAACCTAGACAAGACGGTTCTTTTTCATGGGAAAAAACTGATAAAACTGAAGTTTTTATTAAGTAAATCTTGAAAAAGATAAAAATATCAACTAAATAAATGACAAATAACCTGTGATACCAGAATGGGCTTGTGCCCTTTTTTTTTGCAGACAAGCGGATACGATATATGTTTAACCAAAGATCAGATAAAATAGAGCTTTTGAGAATAGCTGAGGCTGTAGCTACAGAGAAATCTATTGATAAGGAAATTATTTTGACTTCTATGGAGTCAGCAATACAAAAAGCCGCAAAAACAAAATTTGGATTTAATAATGATATTCGAGCAATCATTGATAGAGAAAGTGGAGATATAAATCTTCATAAGGTGCTAAAAGTTGTTCAATCTCCCGAAAATTTTGATACCGAAATTTCATTAGAACGTGCCTCTGAAAAAGAAAACCAAAAAAATATTAAAATTGGTGATGAAATTTTTGAAAAGTTGCCACCAGTAGATTTTGGTAGAATTGCAGCACAAATAGCTAGACAAGTTATAACCCAGAATGTTCGTGCTGCTGAAAGAGAAAGACAATATAATGATTTTATTGGAAAAAAAGAAGGAATTTTAAGCGGCATAGTAAAAAGATTGGAATATGGCAATTTAATCATAGACTTGAATAAAGCTGAAGCAATAATCAAAAAAGAAGAACTTATACCAAGAGAAATCTTAAAAACGGGAGATAGAGTTAAAGCGTATTGTTATGATGTGGTCAGAGAAAATAAGGGTCAACAAATATTTTTATCCAGAGCACATGAAAAATTTATGGAAAGATTATTTTTTCAAGAAGTCCCAGAAATTTATGACGGAATTATTGAAATTAAATCTTCAGCCAGGGATCCCGGCAGTAGAGCAAAAATTTGTGTTTCTTCGAAAGATTCTTCCATTGACCCTGTCGGGGCGTGTGTAGGAATGAGAGGTAGTAGGGTACAATCAGTGGTTAATGAACTTCATGGAGAAAAAATAGATATAGTTCATTGGTCTGAAGATCCAGCTGCTTTGGTTGTAAGTGCTTTAGCTCCTGCGGAAATTCAAAAAGTAATAATTGATGATCAAAATAGAAGAATAGAAGTTATTTTAACAGAAGAAAATTTGAGCAAGGCAATAGGAAGAAGAGGACAAAACGTTAGGCTAGCATCAAAACTGATTGATTATGAAATAGATATATTAACTGAAAATGAGGAAACCGAAAGGAGGCAAATGGAATTCAAAGATAAAACTGAAATTTTCATTAAAAATCTGGAAGTTGATGAAACTCTAGGGCAACTTTTGGTTGCGGAAGGCTTTTCGTCTATTGAAGAAATTCACCAAGCTTCTGCTGAAGATATTTTAAAGATTGAGGGCATAGATAGCAATACTGCTAAAGAATTAAAAGAAAGAGCAGAGGAAGCTTTAAAAAAAGAAAAAGAAAATATTTCAAAAAAATTGAAAGAACTAGGTGTCGAAGATGCTCTTATTAATTTGAAAGGACTTACACCAGGAATGCTTGTTACCTTGGGTGAAAAAAAAATCAATACACTTAAAGATTTTGCTGAACTTTCTAGCGACGAACTAATAGGAAGTTATGATGAAAAAAAAGGAAAAAAATTTAGAATAAAAGGATTTCTTGAAGAATTTGCTTTGGCAAGATCCGAGGCTGATGAGTTGATTATGAATGCTAGAAATAGTGTTTTTAATTAGGTGGTATATTTTTTATGGAAGAAAAAAAAATAAAAAAGAAAAAGCAAACTTTAACGGTTTCAATAAAAAAACCTATAGACGTTTCTCGTTATTCACAGGATAAAGGCAAAACGTCAGTTGTTATAGATAAAAAAATCTCAAAAAGAAGAAATGAAAGAAGGTTTTACAATCGAGAAAATAATATAGGTAAATCGAACTTGGAACTTAAGGACAAAACAAAGACACAAAAGGTTGATGATATTGCTTCCAAAAATATTTCGGCAAACAGAAGTTTTGAAATTAGAAAAATAGCTGAGGAAAGAGCCACAAAAAGATTCATAAATTTAAAAGAAGAGAGTATATTTTCCAAAAAAGAGAATATAAGTAAAAATAAAAATTTGACATCAAGAAGAGAATACAAACTTACTTTATCAAAAGCTTTAACAGATGACGCGACGGAAGGGAAAGAAAGAAGTTTAGCCTCGATAAGGCGTGCACGAATTAAAGAAAAGAAAAGTCAAGTTTCTGATGATAAAAAAATTGAAACTAAAAAAATTGTCAGAGAAGTAAATATTCCCGAAAAAATTACAATACAAGAGCTTTCAAATAGAATGGCTATCCAAGCAAGCAGTATAATTAAACATCTTTTAAGCATGGGTGTCACTGCAACAATAAATCACTCTCTTGATGCGGATACTGCAGAATATATTGTAAAAGAGATGGGTAATATACCTATCAGAGAAAAAAAACCAGATTTAAATATTCATGAATCAATCAGCAAAGAAAGTGAAAATTTGAAATCTAAATCTCCGGTAGTGACGGTTATGGGACATGTTGACCATGGAAAAACTTCCTTACTGGACGCTTTAAGAAAAACAAACGTTGTTGCGGGAGAGCACGGAGGAATAACCCAACATATTGGAGCCTATAAAATAAAAACTGAAGAAGGGAAGCATATAACATTTATAGACACACCAGGTCATGCAGCCTTTACTGAAATGAGAGCGAGAGGATCAAGAGTTACGGACATTGTTGTGTTGGTTGTGGCGGCTGACGATGGAGTTAAACCACAAACGATTGAGGCCATAAAACATGCAAAAGCCGCAAAAGTTCCAATTGTTGTAGCGATAAACAAGTGTGATTTACCTAACTCAGATCCTCAAAAAGTAAAAAATCAACTTTTAGAATACGAACTTATAGCGGAAGAATTAAGTGGAGATACTTTGTTTACTGAAGTTTCTGCTACTACTAAGAAAAATTTGGATAAACTTAAAGAAAATATCATTCTTCAAGCAGACCTCCTTGGATTAAAAGCAGATTTTGAATCGAACGCAATTGGTGTAATTTTAGAGTCTAGAATTGATCGTGGCAAAGGACCTGTATCGACTGTACTTGTAACAAATGGAAGTTTAAGAAAGGGAGATTTTTTTGTTAGCGGTGTTACATGGGGTAAAATTAGAGCAATGATAGATGATCAAGGTCAAAATATTGAGTTAGCTATTCCATCAACTCCAGTGGAAGTACTGGGAACAAATAAAGCTGCTTTGGCTGGTGATGATTTTGTTGTGGTTGAATCAGAAGAAAAAGCGAAAGAAATAAATGATTATAGAATTGGACACAGTAAATCAAAACAAGCACCGCTAATCTCATTTAACAAAGAACCTACTTTCAATACCAGTTCCGACACCAAGGAATTACCAATAATAATTAAATCTGATGTTCATGGATCCTGTGAAGCACTTAAAAATGCAATTGAAAAAGTTCAACATAAAGAGGTTTCTCCAAAAATAATTTTATCAAATATTGGCGTAATAACCGAAACAGATATAATGCTGGCAAAAGCTTCTGGTGCTATACTTATCGGTTTTAATGTTAGACCGAATAAAGAGGCCAAAAAAATTGCAGAAAAAGAAAAAATAAACTTAAGATTTTTTAACATAATTTATGAAGCTTTAGATTTTATTAACGATTCATTATCGGGGCTATTGAAACCTAATGTAAAAGAGGAGATTGTGGGCTCTGCAGAAGTAAAGGAAATTTTCAAGGTTTCAAAAGTTGGAAAGGTAGCAGGGTCAAAAGTATTGGAAGGCGAAATTATCAATAATTTAAACGCAAGATTGATAAGAGATGGAAATGTATTATATACCGGTACTATAGGTAGTATTTTTAGAGAAAAAAATGCAGCAAAACAAGTCGCAGCGGGACTAGAGTGTGGTATAACCCTCAAAGATTTTACAGATTTTAAAGCGAAGGATGTAATAGAAGTTTATCAGGTTATAGAAACAGAAAGAAGAATTTAATGAACAGACAAACTGGTAGTGAACCATTTTCGCAAAGACAATTGAGAGTAGGAGAGCTAATAAAACAAAATTTGGGTCAAATTTTTCTTAGAAATGAGGCAAAAGTACCAACATTAAAAACAAGAAATATTACTGTTACCGAAGTAAGAATGAGTCCAGATTTGAAAAATGCAAAAGCTTATGTAATACCTTTGGGTGGAAAGAATATAGAAGAGACAGTTAGCACTTTAACAGAATTCTCGCACCTTATTAGAAAAGCTTTATCAAAGAAAGTTGATATGAAATTTCTGCCAAAAGTTTATTTTGTCGGCGATGAGTCCTTTGATTATGCACAAAAAATTGAAAAATTAATACAGAAAAATAAATAGAAATGGATAAAGAAAAAAAAGAAAAGATTGAATCATTAAAAATTAATTTAAAAGACGTAGGATCTTCAGAAGTTCAGATAGGCTTATTGAGTAGCAAAATTAATAATTTATCTACTCATTTTAAAAAAAATAAAAATGACAAGCATTCAACAGGTGGTTTATTAAAAGCTGTAAATAGAAGAAAACGTTTGTTGGAATATTTGAAGAGAAAAAATCCAGAATCGTATGCAAAAATATTAACCAAATTAAATTTAAGAAAATAAATGTTTAAACAGTTCAAAGAAGAAATAGATATTGGTGGAAAGAAACTCATTTTAGAAACTGGAAAAATAGCTCGTCAGGCAGATGGGGCTATAATTGTGACTTGCGGTGAAACAGTCGTAATTTCTACCGTAGTAGCAGCAAAAAAAGTTAATCCTGAAATTGATTATTTTCCACTTTCTGTAAATTATCAAGAAAAGTATTATGCCTCTGGAAAAATTCCTGGTGGATATTTTAAAAGAGAAGCAAGACCAACCGAATCGGAAACTTTAATCTCAAGATTAGTTGATCGACCAATTCGACCATTATTTCCAGATGATTTCAGAAATGAGGTGCAAGTTTTACCAACAGTACTCTCTTATGATAATGAAAATGAAGCTGACATTCTATCGATTATAGCATCTTCAGCTGCTCTTGCTATCTCAGGATTGCCTTTTCAAGGTCCTGTTGCAGCATCAAGAGTGGGATATATAAATAACAAATATGTTCTAAATCCATCAAAAGAACAATTGAAAGAATCTAAATTAGATTTGGTTGTTGCTGGTACAAAAGATGCTGTATTGATGGTTGAATCTGAAGCTTCAGGTTTGACCGAAAAGCAAATGTTAGATGCGGTTAAATTTGGTCATGAAAAATTTGGTCCGATCGTTGATGCAATATTTAGTCTTAAAAAAAAATGTTCAAAAGAAGCATGGAAAATAGAAGTTAAGAATTATAGCAAAGCAAAAGATAAAATTTCTAAAGAATTAACAAAAGATTTAGAAAAGGCTTTCTCAGAAAAAGATAAGAAAAAAAGATCGGAGTTAGTTGATTTAGCAACTGAAAAATGTAAATTACTTTTTGAAGGAGATGAAACTTACTCTGAACTTGAGATACTTCTACAATTGAAAAATTTAGAAAAAGATATTGTACGAACAAAAATACTTAAAACCAAAAAAAGAATTGATGACAGAGGTTTATCAGACATAAGACCTATCAAGTGTGAGGTTGGAATTTTACCAAGAACTCATGGATCAGCGTTATTTACAAGAGGTGAAACGCAAGCCTTGGTAACTGCAACTTTAGGAATGAGTGAAGATGAGCAAAGAATAGAAAGCCTCAATGGATTAAGGAGAGAAAGATTTATGTTGCATTATAATTTCCCTCCATTTTCTGTTGGCGAAACTGGAAGAATAGGAACAGGCAGAAGAGAAGTGGGTCATGGAAAACTAGCCTGGAGAGCTTTAAAATCTTCATTACCCGAAAAGGAAAAATTTCCTTACACTTTAAGAATTGTTTCAGAAATTACAGAATCAAATGGTTCTTCATCTATGGCAACAGTTTGTGGAGCATCACTTGCACTTATGGATGCAGCTGTTCCAATAGCAGAACCTGTAGCTGGAATAGCAATGGGTCTCATAAAAGAAAAAAAAGAATTTACTGTACTATCTGACATCTTAGGTGATGAAGATCATTTAGGAGATATGGATTTTAAAGTGGCTGGCACAAAGGACGGAATTACGTCACTACAAATGGATATCAAAATTACTGGAATTACTTTTGAAATTATGGAGCAGGCTCTTAATCAAGCTAAAGAAGGAAGGGCCCATATTCTTCAAGAAATGAATAAAACAATTAAATCATCAAGAAAAGAAGTATCCAAACATACACCTAAAATTGAAACCATTACAGTTGATAAGAAAGATATTGCAGCCGTTATAGGTAAAGGTGGAGCTACAATTAGAGAAATTGTAGAATTGTCTGGAGCTAAAGTGGATGTTAAGGATACAGGCGAAGTTAGTATTGCTGCGCCAGATGAAGATTCAAGAAACAAAGCTATGGAGATGGTGAAAAATATAATTGCAAAACCTGAGATGGGAAAAATATATAAAGGTAAAGTTGTTAAAATAATGGAATTTGGAGCATTTGTAAATTTTTTAGGCAAACAAGATGGTTTAGTTCATATTTCCCAGCTCGCTGGAAAAAGAGTAGCTAAAGTTTCTGATGTTGTAAAAGAAGGCGATGAAGTTTCAGTAAAAGTTATAGGCTTTGACAGAGGTAAAGTTAAACTTTCAATTAAAGAAGCTAGTTAAGTAATATTTTTTGGGTTGGGCATCCCCACTTTATTGTACCCAGCATCAACATAATGTATTTCTCCAGTTACTGCGCCAGCCAAATCACTTAGCAGGTATAGGGCTGACCCACCGATATCATTGATATCTACATTTCTTTTTAACAAAGAATGATCTTCATTCCATTTGTATAAGAATTTTGCATCACCTATTGCAGATGCTGCTAGAGTTTTAATTGGGCCAGCACTAATTGCATTAACTCTTATTTCTTTTGATCCTAAATCCCTTGCAAGATATTTTACACTTGTTTCTAGAGCTGCTTTGCAAACTCCCATAACGTTATAATTTGGGATTACTTTAGAAGATTCATAAGTTAAGGTTAACATACTTGAACCCTTTTTCATGATTTTTGATGCTTCTTTTGCTATTTCTGTAAATGAAAAACAAGAAATCAACATACTCTTTAAAAAATTCTCTCTCGATGTATTAAAATATTCTCCTGAAAGCTCAGACCTATCAGAGAAAGCAATTGCATGAACAACAAAATCTAAATTCCCCCATTTTTTTTTAATATCATCAAATGTTCTTACTATATCTTCTTTTTTTTCTACATCACAGCTCAGAGTACAATTAGATTTTAGCGACTGGGCCAAAGGAACCACTCTTTTTTTTAATGCATCACCCAAATAAGTAAAAGCCAATTCCGCACCGTGCTCTGATAATTTTTTTGCAATACCCCAAGCAATAGATCTGTCATTAGCCACTCCCATTATTAATCCTTTTTTTCCTTTTAATAGTGACATATTTTTTTAATTTAATTTTTCAAAAACTAACGTTGAATTGGTACCACCAAA
>CAJXBA010000012.1 GCA_913050185.1 uncultured Pelagibacteraceae bacterium | reverse complement strand
TCTTCGTCCTCAACGATACTTGCGTAAGCTTCTACTGGATCTTTACCATTTTTTCTTTCTTCAATATAATAGTCCCATAATATTTTACGAACATATGGATACTTCGGTCTTAAAGGACTGTAGGGATACCATGAAGCAGTAGCACCTCTTTGGCAGCCACGTGGTTCAATATTTGGAATATCAGGATCAATTTGTGGATAGTCAGTTTTTTGAAGTTCCCAACAGATAAGTCCGTCTTTTACAAAAACTTCCCAACTACATGCCATTCCACAGTTAACACCATGACCGGTTCGAACGCTGTAATCATAGTTCCATCTTTTTCTATAAAATTCTTCCCAAGATCGGGAGTCTTTGCTGACATTAAACCATTTACTGCCGTTACGACCATTTTTCATAATACTTTCCTTATATTAAATTTATTTAACGTCTATATTTTTTTTTCCTGTTATCAAAGCTACAATTGTGAGGATAATTATTATTAATAAGCTTATGAGTAATACGGGTAAATATTGAGATGGAAGATCGTTAAGCCACTGGAGATTTTGAAGATATTTCATTGACCTTGATTCTATCGAATCAAATTTCTTAAATACTTGATTCAAATCAAATGCGACATTTGACCTAAAATGGGTAAGTATTAAAACTTTGGTTTAAAAAACATGTTTTGCTAAAGTTTTGACGTAAGTCAGATGCGACAAAAAATAAATTCATTCAATTACTGATTTAAATCAGTGAATTTATACTTTTTTTATCTTATCGGTTTATAATCTTATGGAAGATAGCTTATTGCAAAAGACTGACGGCAGTTTAAATGGATCTTTGTTATTAGGGAAAGTTAGTGAGAATTTAAGAAAATTTACATCTAATCACGAACCATTTAAGCACTGGTTATTTGATGGCGTTTTATCAGAAGAAACCATCGATGAGCTTTTAAAATTACCATTACCTGTGCCAAAAATAGAAAAACATACCGGCAAAAGAGAAAGTCAAAATCAAACAAGAGTATTTTTAAATAAAGAATGCTGCAACAAGCATTCTGTTGCTAAAAATGTTACCAATGTTTTTAATCATCCATCTATAATTTCAAAACTTTCAAATATATGCGGAAGAGATTTAACAAAAGGAAAATTAAGAATTGAATACACACTTGATACTGGAGATTTTTGGCTTGAGCCTCACCTTGATATTAAGGAAAAATTAGTAACATTTCTTATTTATCTTTCAAAAGATCCAGGTTCAAGTGAATGGGGAACCACAATATACAACCGAGATTTAAGTTTTCATTCTAAAGCACCTTATAAATCTAATATGGGCCTTATGTTTATGGCTGGAGAGGATACATGGCATGGTGTTCCAAAGCAAAATATCCAGGGTATCAGAAAAAATTTAATTATAAATTTTGTAACAAAGGATTGGAAAAGCATTAATGAACTGGCTCCTAATAATTGAAAAATTATATTAGAGGGTTTAATTTATAGAAAATTTTTTGATTCAAATTATTAAATATTCTTCTTTGAGCAAGATCAATAATAACCAGTTGTCAATAAGTTATAGTCAAACAGAGTGATTCGTTAAACAAAAATTAAAATGTTATTATGAAAAAAGTTGGCTTACTTGCAGGTGATCCTGTTTATAAACCGTTCAGATATCCTTGGTGTTATGACGCCTGGTTAACTCAGCAACGTATACACTGGTTGCCAGAAGAAGTTCCTATGAGTGATGATGTACGTGATTGGCAAAAAAATATAACGCCATCCGAAAAAAATTTACTTATGCAAATATTTAGATTCTTTACCCAAGCAGATGTAGAAGTTAATAACTACTATATGGGTCATTGTATGAACGTCTTTAAGCCGACCGAAGTCAAGATGATGCTCTCAGTTTTTTCAGCTATGGAGACGGTACACATGGCGGCGTACGCTCATTTATTGGATACGGTGGGTTTACCTGAAACGGAATATTCAGAATTTTTAAAGATCAAGGCCATGAGAGATAAATACGATTACTTGCAAGGGTGCAAATCGGATACACTTCATAACATTGCTAAGACGGTTGCGATCTGCAGTGCATTTACTGAAGGTGTGCAACTGTTTGCAAGCTTTGCGATTCTTTTGAACTTTCCACGACACAACAAAATGAAGGGTATGGGACAGATAATTACCTGGTCGGTGCGGGACGAAACACTCCACTGCAATTCTATGATCCGGTTATTCAATGAACTAATGAAGGAAAACCCGGAAGTCTGGACGACTAAGTTAAAGGACGAAATTTATAAAGCATGCAAGATTGCTGTTGCTCAGGAAGATGCAATGATTGATTTGGCTTTTGAGCAGGGCCCTTTGGAAAATTTAAAATCTGAAGAAGTGAAACAGTACATCCGTTGGATTGCCAATCGACGATTAACTCAATTGAATTTGGATCCTCTCTATAAAGTTGATAAGAATCCTTTGGTATGGTTGGACTCAATATTGAATGCTGTGGAACACATGAACTTTTTTGAAGGAAGATCAACTGAATATTCTAAAGCATCAACACAAGGTACTTGGCAAGAAGCGTTTGAAGATCTTAAATCTCCATATTTTGATATGCTTGAAAAAAACAAAATCATTGGGGAAAAAGAATTTTTTAAACCAGATTGAAATATTAAATATATTGCGTGAAGCTTGTCCGAAGATTTTAGATTGTTTTTTCTGTTAAATTTTTCATTGTAGATTTCAGAGTTTTATCAACAGATTTAACTACTGATGGAATTTGTTGTCTATCAACATTAAGTACGAACTCCAAAGCTCCAATTTTTTCCCATTTGTTTAGCATTTCACTTATCTTTATGGTGTTATACTGCGAAAATTTTTTGTGAAACCCTTCAAATTTTTCTCCCAATTGAAGACCTTTTTTTCTACTTAAAACTATGATTTTTTTTTTATATAATTTTAATATTTTTCTTCTAACCGTTTCTTTAGGCAACCCCGTAATCAATGAAATACTTGAGATAATAAGTTTTGGTTTAGAGAAGTTATCTTTTGCTTTTTTACTGTTTGTTAATTCCCATATTTTTCTCCAATCAGCTTCTTCTTCTTTATTTACATTGTTCAAAAAATGACTAACAACTGCTTGTATAATTATATAACTCTTATAGTCGATATTTAGCATTTCTTTAGTTTTTTGAAAGTGATCAATCGTCATCATTATCCAATAATAGGATGCTCTAGTAAAAGCTGTTTCATTTGCGGGAACGATGTTTTTCAAAACCATAGATTTAAAATATAACTATTTTGGGTCAAATGAAACAATTTTTTACCCATTTTGGGTTTACTGGTAGTTGAGATGATAGCATATTATTGTACACTATGTCGCAGGGGGAAATAGTTTTGCTACCGAGAGTTAGAAAATGTCCGCGGCGTGAAGGTTTTAACGTGTTTAGGGTGAATGGAGTCACCTATGAAAATGCATTTAAAAGTTTAGCCGACTGGACAATAAAAAAAATTTTTAATTGCAGGAAATGCAAAATAGAACTGGGTTTATTCGAACACAGCGACATAGAAAAGAAAGAAAAATTAGTTTGGATTGATCTATTTAAGTGCGAAGATTATTATTACGATCAATTAAAAGAATTACAGATAGATGAAACAAAAAATACAAAACAAAGTAAAAAATATCACAAAGTACAAAGCGAAATTACAAATATTCGAAATAAAATTGCATTAGATCAAATTAAGGTAAAAATTAAAGCAAAAATTAAAAAAAAAGGAATGTTAATTTGATACGCACTATAAGTTCGACCCTTCATATTTATTGTGCGTATCGAATTGACATTTGTTAAAACTAAATTATATCTGATAAAGTTTCTAGCGATCTTGATTATTAGTTAAAAATACTATTAAACAATTACCAACTTGAGGAATTTTACATTGACCAAGATCAGAAAAAAAATTACTACTAATTCACACTCGGACTCAACCTATATCATGTGTTATAATTCTTTAAACATAGGGTTGGATTTTTTTGAAAAATATATATAGTTAAATATGGGTGTCATTAAAGATTCGTTCACATTTGACGATGTAACGTTGGTTCCGCAATATTCTTCAGTACTACCCTCAGAGGTTATAACAGCCAGCAAACTATCAGATAATTTGAATTTACAAATACCTTTAATGTCATCTGCTATGGATACAGTGACCGAGTCCAAAATGGCTATAGCAATTTCAAAATCTGGTGGCATTGGAGTTGTCCACAGAAACCTATCTATTGAAGAACAAGTAAAAGAAGTCAAAAAAGTTAAAAAAAATAATTGTTTAGTTGGGGCAGCTATCGGAGTAAATTCAAGAGATCTAGAAAGAGCTGAAGAACTGTTTAGAGTTAATACAGATTTAATTGTAATAGATACTGCTCATGGGCACACACAAAAAGTTTTAAATATGATTAAAAAAATTAAGAAAAAATCAAAGAACTGTACTCTTTGCGCCGGAAATATTGCAACCGGTAAAGCTGCAAAATTTCTGGCTGATAGTGGAGTTGATATCGTTAAAGTTGGGATTGGCCCTGGCTCTATTTGTACAACACGACTGGTAGCTGGAATTGGTGTTCCGCAATTAAGTGCAGTGCTTGATGTTAAGAAAGCTTTAAAGAATTACAAAACAAAAATAGTTTCAGATGGAGGTATAAAATTTTCGGGAGATTTAGCAAAGGCAATAGCAGCGGGAGCAGATGCTGTCATGATAGGATCGTTATTTTCAGGAACAATAGAAAGTCCTGGTAAAATTGTTAAATACAAAGGCAAGCTTTATAAAAAATTTAGAGGAATGGGTTCTGTTGGAGCAATGGCAGTTGGATCTGCAGATAGATATTATCAAAAAAAGTTTAAAAACGTTTCAAAATATGTACCCGAGGGAGTGGAAGGCATGGTTAAATTCAAGGGAACAGTAAAAAAAACTATACATAACTTAGTTGGGGGATTGAAATCTTCTATGGGTTATTTAGGAGCGAAAACAATAAAAGATTTACAAAAAAAAAGCGAATTCGTTAAAATTACGAAAGCAGGATTTTATGAGAGCATGGTTCATAATGTTGATCACATAAAAAACAATGAATCACAATAACTTTTTAGAGAAAATAGTTATAATTGATTACGGTTCTCAATTCACTCAACTAATAGCGAGAAAAGTTAGAGAACTAGGAGTTTATTCAGAAATTATTAATTCAAATCAAATCAGAAGATTAAAAAAGAATAAGTCGATTAAAGGCATTATTCTCTCAGGAGGTCCATTAACTATAACGAATAAAAATTCTTCAAGTTTAGATAATCGTATTTTAGGTCAAAATTTACCTATTCTTGGCATTTGTTATGGTCATCAAATTTTAGCAAAAAAATTCGGGGGAAGAATAAAAGTCTCTAAAACAAGAGAATTTGGAAAATCTTTTGTTAAAAGTATATTAAAGAGTCCCATTACCAAGAACTTCTTTAAGCACAGAAGCAACCAAGTATGGATGAGTCACCAAGACATTGTCTACAAAATTCCACCGGATTTTAAAAAGATAGCCTCTAGCGATAATTCAAAATTTGCAATTATATCTAACGAAAAGAAAAAATATTACGGAATACAATTTCATCCTGAAGTTAGCCATACAATAAATGGTAAAATTTTAATCCGAAATTTTGTACTTAACATCTGCAAAATAAAAAAAAGATGGAATTTAAAAAGACAAAAGGCAATCATGATTTCTGCTATTAAAAATAAAGTTAACAAGGATAAAGTAATTTGTGCCTTATCTGGTGGTGTTGATAGTAGTGTTGTAGCGTTATTATTAAAGAGAGCTATTGGAAATCAATTAACGTGTATTTTTATTAATACAGGATTATTAAGACAAAACGAAGAACAGGAGGTTTTAAAGATTTTTAGAAAAAAATTAAAACTCAAGTTAATTTACGTCGACGCTTCTAAGTTGTTTTTAAAAAAACTAAATAAAGTTACTAATCCAGAAAGTAAAAGAAAAATTATTGGAAAACTTTTTATTCAATTATTTGAAAAATACGCAAAAAAAGTGAGAAAAATGAAGTTTTTGGCTCAAGGAACCTTATATCCAGATTTAATTGAAAGTAGATCTGTGACTGGCAGCACATCTTCTAAAATTAAGTCTCATCATAATGTTGGTGGCTTACCTAAAAAAATGAATCTTGCTTTAATTGAACCTCTTAATACTTTATTTAAGGATGAAGTCAGAAGACTTGGTTTGCAATTGCCATTACCTAAAGCCATTCTTTTAAGGCACCCATTTCCTGGTCCTGGACTTGCTATAAGAATCCCGGGAAAAATTACGAAAGAAAAAATTGATATTTTAAAAGAGGCTGATTTCATATTCATTAATGAGTTAAAAAAATCAAATCTTTATAATAAAATCTGGCAAGCTTATGCCGCGTTATTACCGGTAAGAACCGTTGGAGTTATGGGTGATAGCAGAACATATGAATACATATGTTTGTTGAGAGCCGTTACTTCCGAAGATGGTATGACAGCTGATTTTTTTTATTTTAATAAAACTTTTATACAAAGAGTATCAAATAAAATTATTAATTCTGTTAATGGAATAAATAGGGTGGTTTATGACGTTACATCAAAACCACCAAGTACCATTGAACTGGAATAGATAATCAATTAATTTTTTAAATACTTCTTCAGATGTAGTGTTAACTAATTTCGTGCATTTTACAAATTCACAAATATTAGATTCGAAGTCTTACCAGGAAAAAGGATTTGAAATTAAAGTGCTGCCTGTTTATCTGTAGATTTATTTAACTTCAAGTAAGTCCTATAATTTTTTGAATCAGAAATTTGATTTTTATATTTTTTCTGTATGAGATCATAATGTTTAGAGTCAAACTTTGGGAGTTCAACTAAGTTGCATGAATTTTTTTCTGCAACTTTCATAGCCGAATCAACCAGTGACATAAAAACATGTTTTTGAAGTATAAGGCTTGATGAAATAAGATGTTCCACAACAAATACATTGAGTCCGTCGTCCTTTTTTTTAGATTTAGAACTTTCAACATATTTAGCATCGATTTGTTGCAAAGTATAAATGAGGATTCCCACATAGTATCCAGCTTCATTTTTAGCAACAAGCGCACCAGCAAAATTATTTTTTTTCGATGTAGCAAGAGTTAAATATGATTTTATTTGATTTGTGTCCCAATCTTTAAATTCTTGGCTCATTAAAGGTATTAGCTTATCAAGGTCATCATTTTCAAATTGACCCACATGCAACCCATTCCAAGTTGAGTTATTTTCATCACCTTTCATGCTTATACTTATAACTTTTTCGACATAATATTAGAATTGACCTATATCAATTGTTCATAAGATTTGATTTATGATAAGATTTACTCAAATTATGCCTGTTTCATTACATACTATCAATAGAGAAATGCATGAAAGATGCGCCTTATGCAGGATAAGGTCCTACTCATTTTGTCGTGCCTTAGGAGAAGGTAAACTTAAAGGATTTACAAGTATATCAGCAGAAAAGATCTATACAGATAAACAGAATATATTTTTACAGAATGAAAATTCGGATAGCTTGTACAACATTACCGAAGGCAATATTAAAATCTACCAACTTTTATCTGATGGGAGAATTCAGATTATTGGATTTCTTTACCCTGGAGATTTCTTTGGTTCCTATAGTAAAAAGAAATATAATTATTCAGCCGAATCTATTGGCAAGACTAAAGTTTGTATTTTTAAAAAAGATTTATTGGATGCTTATTTAGAAAAAAATATGGAATTGGCAAAGGAATTATTAAACATGACCTCACATGAATTAATGCTTGCTCAAGATCGAATAGGAGTATTAGGGAAATTAAATGCAAATGAACGTATGGCTAAATTTGTTATTAATATATCACAACAAAGATCTAGAATTGGTTGGCAAGATAATCCTGTGAGTTTACCGATGACAAGGCAAGATATTGCTGATTATTTGGGTTTAACCTTAGAAACAGTAAGTCGAGAAATTACAAAATTAAAAACTTCGAAATTAATTAAGGTTTTAAATTCAAAACAAATTTACCTTCTTGATAAAGCTAGATTATTATCTCTCTGTCACTAATTATTAAACATATGGTTTGACAACTATGAGTTTGAATGGATATGGCTACCTAAACTCATGGGAATGTCATGGTGATCTTTAGAATCAATAGATTAAATATCTTAATTATTTGATCTACATCAAATCAATTATCTCATAAATAGATAGTATTGTTCTAAGTAAAACTCAAACTCCCATTCAAATCTCCCATTCTGAGTTGAAACTGATGACCTGTCAGAGGAATGGGGTATTGATTTAAATCAAATTAAAGTTTAATTGATTTGAATCATTTTTTTTTTCTCCTGGGCAAATACCATCTAAATTGTGACCCCACAAATGATATTTGCGTTGACTTACGTGCCGTGCGCGGCTTGCACGGCCGTGTCTGTTGTGTTCAATACTAAAAATAGAAAATTATTTAACGGAGTATCGCTAATATTTGGTGGAATAGCAATATTGTCTTATATAAATTTTGTGGGAACTCTTTGATAAAGGCTGATTAATTTAATGCGATATATTTTAACATTGTTAACCGCTTACTTCATTTTAATGGTAGGGACCGGTTTGGTTCGAGCAGCGGATGTGACCGTTGAGATGTTGAACAAATTTGAAAAAGAATTCATGGTCTATTCAAAGAAGATTGTGAGAGTTGATATTGGCGATACTGTTTTCTGGAAATCTATAAATCCAGGTCATAACGTTGAATTTATCAAAGGAGCTGTGCCTGAAGACGTTGATAAATTTAAATCTAAAATAAGTTCAGACACAGAGTACAAATTTACCATTCCGGGAATTTATGCTTATTGGTGTACCCCTCATAAAAGTATGGGAATGATTGGTTTCGTAATAGTTGGCAACGATCTTTCCAACATGCCAGCTATTACAAAAGTTAGATATTTAGGAAAATCTAAAAAAATAGCAAAACAACTTATTGAGAAAATATCATAGATGATAGAAAAGCATAGCGCAGCACTCGTTCTTAATGCGTTGTTTTTGGGAGTTTTAATATTTGGAATCATCGGTTGTTTTTACCTAGTATTTTAAGAAAAAAAGATATTAATATTTCATCACATAATTTGCTTATAATTTTGCTCTTAAAGCAAAAAGTAAGAGTATTCAATTGAGGAGACAACAAGATTTGTCCATTAGTCTCATTTGAGATAATACTTATAAATTAAATATGAATACCGGAATCTTTTTAAGCTACAAAGGTCTTGGAACTAATATGCTTCACTTATGCTATTGCCACGAAATAGCAAAAGTTTTTGGGCCCGTAGAAATAGTTACTTTATCTCATAATTTTAAAGATGTAGTAGATGATGATCCTTTAATTAAAAAAGTAACTTATTTGGATAAACACCATAAAAGATTGGCGGATATATATAATTTAGCAAAAGTTTTCAAACAGCATAAATTTAATAACTTTTTTATTTTCTATCCTAGCCTGAGATTTTTTATTGCTGCTAAATTGGCCGGTATAGAAAATATTTTTTCCTACCCCTTTTTCAAAAAAAAAAATCTTCATCTTGTTAATGAAGCGAAGAAATTTGTTGAAAAAAATCTAAATATCGAAAATTGTTCCACAGAAACCTCCTTATTTATTGGCAATAGCAATAAAAAGATAGCTAGCACCTATTTAAATAAGACTAGAAAAAACATAATTATCGGAGCAGGATCTTCAGGTCCAACTACTAAGTGGGGCTCTTCAAATTACATTAAACTTATTAATGAATTACAGAAAAGGAAAGAATGTTATTTTTTTATTTTAGGAGGTGTCGAAGAAAAGAAAATTATAGATGAAATTGTAAATCAAGTTGGAGAGAAGAACGCAATATCATTGTCAGATAAAAACATAAAAGAGATAGTTTCAATTATTTCTGGCGCGGATATGTATATTGGAAATGATAGTTTTGGACAACACATAGCCTCTCAATGCGGAAAACCTAGTATAGTTTTGTTGCTTGACACTCCCAGCGCTTATTCGGAATACAGCAAAAATCAACATCAAATAACGCCTGAAGGCGTGTCAATAAAGAATATAAGTCATGATTCTTCTTTTGATCCAAACACCATAGGAGTTGGAACTGTTTTAAATAAAGCATTATCTTATTTATAATTTTTTTATTCATACTATCAAACATGCTAAAATAATAAAAAAAATTTAATATTTTAAATTAAATGAATAAAGCAGTATTTTTAGATCGCGATGGAGTAATTAATAAAGCTTTTGTCAAAAATGGATTACCATTTTCACCACCCTCATTTTCTGAATTGAAAATTTTACCGGGAGTTAAAGAATCGATGAAACTACTTAGTAAAATGAATTTTGTTTCTTTGATCGTTACTAATCAACCAGATGTATCAAGAGGAAAAATTGAAAAAAAAACTGTAATAAAAATGAACGATTACTTAAAAGATGAAATAAAATTAGACGATATATTTGTTTGCTATCATGATGATCATGATAATTGCAAATGTCGAAAACCGAAACCTGGTTTATTATTAGATGCTAGCAAAAAATGGAACATTGATTTAAAGAACAGTTATATAGTTGGAGATAGATGGAGGGATATGGAGGCAGGCAAAAGTGCTGGATGCAAAACAATCTTTATAGACTATAATTATAATGAGGAAAAACCAAGAAATCCTGATTTTATCACAGACTCATTACTTCATGCGGTTCATTTAATAGAAAAAATCTAAGACGAAAAAAACAAACATTAAGAAAGTTGTGACAATTTAACTATTGTTTTTTTATAGAATTTTTAGGATATTAGATTTGAATGAATTTAGATTTTTTAAATTTAGGTGGCTATGGCCAATTTGTTTGGCCAGCGTTCATATTTACTTTTGTTAGCTGTATTGTTCTTTATGTAAAAACTAGAAATGAACTTTTAAAACAAGAAAAGATTTTTTCAAAAGAATTTAATAAAAAACAAAGTGCAAAAATTGAAATAGCAAAACACAAAGAAGTTTTATCTGCTAGTCCAATTCATCAGACGTATTAAGTTACCATAATAGTTGTATGTTAGGTAAGAATGCTAAAAAGAGAGCAATATTACTTACGCTTTTATTACTGTTGTCTGCGGTAACTATTTTTCTTATTTTTAAATCTTTAGAAGAAAATATAGTTTATTTTTTTACTCCAAGTGAAATTTATAATAAACAAAATATTTCATTCAACAAAACAATTAGGGTTGGCGGATTAGTTAAAGAGAATTCAATAAGCAAAGAGCAAAATTCTGTAAAGTTTATTATTACTGACTTTAAAAATGAAATTATAGTTTCATATAGTGGGCTGATACCCAATTTATTTTCAGAAGGAAAGGGAGTTATTGCAGAGGGTGAATTAAAAGATAAAAAATATTTTATAGCAGAAAAGATTTTAGCTAAGCATGATGAAAATTATATGCCCCCAGAGGTCACAAAGGCTTTAGAGAAATCTAACAAGTAAATATTTATTATCAGGTATGCTTTAAATAATTTAATTTGTATGTAGTATGTTTTTATGTTTAAAAATTTTTTTCCAAACAAAATTCTTTCCTTAAGTAATAATTTATTAAACTCCTTATTAGTTTATCTAATTTTAGTTATGTTTTTAGGGCTGATATATTCACTGTATATATCTCCACCTGATTATATCCAAGGAGATTCAGTTAGAATTATGTACGTGCATGTTCCCTCATCTTTCATATCACTTGCGTGTTTTGGAATTATTGGAATTGCATCAATTTTGAATTTAGTTTTTAAAATAAAATTTATTCCTTTAATGTCGAAAAGCTTAGCACCTGTAGGATGTACTTTTACATTAATTTCAATTGTTACAGGTTCACTTTGGGGAAAGCCTACCTGGGGTACTTGGTGGGCATGGGATGCAAGACTGACATCTATGGTTATTTTACTTTTATTTTATTTTGGTTATATTTTTGTTTGGAAATTTGTAAGTAGTTTTAATAAAGCAAATAAAATATCTTCAATAATTGCGATTATTGGATTACTTAATTTACCAGTTATTAAGTACTCTGTTGATTGGTGGAATACACTTCACCAACCGTCAAGCATAACACTTACTTCGGCCCCTACAATTCATTATTCTATGCTTATACCTTTAATTATTATGCTTGCAGGTATGATAATTTATTTACTGATCATTTTTTTAATGAAATATAAAACGGAGACAATTAAATTTAAAATGAATAAAATAAAAAATAAAAAATAAAAAATAATTATATTTATTTTATGATTTTCTTAGATTTTTTATTAAGCTGAAAGATTACAAAAATACCAAATATCAAAAAAATAAATGGTAAAGACCAAAGAGCAGATGTGCTGAGTTTAAAAGAAGGCTTAAGAAGAATAAAATCTCCATATCTGTCTGTTAAAAAAGTGTATATTTCATCATTGGTATATCCTTTTTTTATTTTGTTTCTTATTAAGATACGCAAATCTTTAGCTAGAGTAGCAGAAGATCCATCAATAGATTGGTTTTGGCAAACCAAACATCTGATATTTTTTGAAATTTTTCGAGCTCTCAGTTCTAGTTTTGGATCTTGCAAAAATTCATCCGGATCAACGGCTTTTGTGATCGTCGGAGAAATATGTGTTACGATAAAAATAAAAATAAAAATAATAGATAATAATGTTTTAGTCATTATTTTTCGCTTTCTTTGATTTTTACATAAAATTCATCATAATTTTTTTCTGTGATAGGCCCTACTAGTCGATATTTAATAATACCCTTTGAATTCACAATAAAAGTTTCGGGAATCCCATAAACACCCCAATCAATTCCTATCAAGGCATTTGAATCAATCACAACTTTTGAATAGGGATTTCCTAATTTTTTCAACCACTTTATTGTTTTGTTAGAATTATCTTTATAATTAACACCTATTATTTTTAATTCATTTTTGTTTGATAGTTTTTTTAGAAATATAAGTTCTTCAATACAAGGCTTACACCATGTCGCAAAAAAATTTACTAAAGTAGTTTCTTGACCAAATTCTTCTGTTGAAATAAACGTATCATTGTCAAACAATGTTTTTGCCTTAAAAATAGGTGCTGGCTTATCAATAAAAGTAGATGGTAACTTTGATGGATTGCGATCAGAAATTAACAAGTAAAAGAAACTAAGTAAAATTAGGAAAAATAAAATAGAAGGAAATATTGATAATTTTTTTTTCATAAAATTATTCGTTTAATTTTTGTTAAATGATTTTTCATAGAAAATAATCCTCCTAAAAAAATAATCGAAGCTCCTATCCAAATCCAAATTACAAGGGGATTATAATAAATTCTAACAATCCAACCCTCATTTATATTTCCTTTCCCTAGGACAATATACAAATCTCTAAGAAGATTGGTATGTATCGATGCCTCTGTTGTTGTGTTATTTGTAACGGGATAGTACCTCGTTTCGGGTTTTAATTTAGTAACAATATTTTTTTTGGCGTCATACACTAAGAAATTTCCTTGTATTGCCAAGTAATTGGGTCCTTGAATGTCACTTATTTCATTAAATACGATTTTATAATTCTGAATAGTGGTATTGGCATTTATCTTCATTTTAATTATTTTTTCATTTTGCCAAACACTTGAACCTGTAATTCCAATAATTAGTAATCCAAAACCAAGATGAGACATTGCCATGCCTATAGAAAATTTAGGTATGTCTTCTTTGATGAATTTCTCCTTTTTATATTTGCTTCTAAATTGTTTAATAGAGGTGATCAGAATGTTAAAAATTATCCAAAGAGATAAAATTATTCCCAATAAACCAAGTATATTGTAAGATCGGTATATATAAAAGAATACACAAGTGACTATAATAGTAAGTAACAGACTAGGGTAAGTTCTTAGAAAAACTTTTTTAATGTCAGTTTTGTTCCATGACATTAAGGGTCCAATTCCCATAATTAAAATTGCAGGCATCATAATCGGAACAACAGTAGAATTAAAATAAGGTTCGCCAACTGATATTTTGTTATTAGAAAAAATTTCAATCAGCAAAGGATATAACGTTCCTAAAAATATTGTAGCACAGGCTATTATTATAATTGTGTTGTTTACTAAAATAGAACCTTCTCTACTAAAGAAAGAAAAGTAATTTTTATTCAAAAAATTTTTTGATTTTATACCATAAAGAGTTAGCGAATACCCTCCAAGCAATGCAATAAATGTGAGAATATATATACCTCTGGCCGGATCTAAAGCGAAACTGTGAACACTTGTTAGTATTCCAGATCTGACAAGAAATGTTCCAACTATGCTAAATAAAAATGTGACTATAGCTAAAAGTAAAGCCCATGATTTTAGTGATTTTTTTTTCTCTACTACGATAAGAGAATGTATTAAAGCTGTACCGAGTAGCCATGGCATGAGCGAAGCATTTTCAACTGGATCCCAAAACCACCACCCTCCCCAACCTAACTCGTAGTATGCCCACAGCGAACCAAAAGTGATGCCAATTGTTAAAAAGGTCCATGCTGCTATAACGAATGATTTCATATAGCTATACCAATAAATATTTTCCTCTTCTTTTAGATTCATTGTGGCTACAGCAAATGAAAAAGCGGCTGAGAAACCTACATACCCTACATACAAGAGAGGAGGATGAATGGCCAAAGCTGGATCTTGTAGAATAGGATTAAAACCTAATCCATTATCATGAATCTGCAATGTTCTTTCAAACGGGTTTGATGTAAATATGATAAATAGCAAAAATCCAATATTAATTATTGCTTGGGTTTCTAAAGTTTTTGAAATAAAAACGAAATTATTTTGAGTGTATAATTTCAATATATAATAATTAAAAATAGCTAATACCAGTATCCACAGCAGCATAGATCCTTCATGGTTACCCCACACAGCTGTAAATTTATAAAGCAAGGGCTTGGAGGTATGTGAATTCTGAAATACATTCAGAACACTAAAATCAGAAACTACATAACAATATATTAGAGAAAAGAAGGAAATAAAAGTACATAACAAAAAACCTTTGACAGCAATTCTATTGAACTTAATCGTCAAAAAACTGCTTTTTTTCATAGAGATTAATAATTGTAATATTGCCAAACTGAGGGCTATCCAGAGCGTAAAGTTTCCAAAAGAAGGGATCATAATTAAAAGTTGATCATACTATCACCCATAGATTGTGAAAAGGCGATATTAAGATACAAAAGTCCAGCATGCTACAGTTATAAGTGAACAATAAATTTAAACAAACATTTTTTTGATACAACAATAAAGTGATTAGAATTTTATATATTTAGATAAATAAATATTTTATTATTAATTTAGATGTCAAATCTAAAAGAACTTAAAAAAGAACATAAAAAAATAGAAAATATAATAAGAAAAGCAACAAAAAAAAGACTAAATGATAGAGCTTCTGATTCTTGGAAAAATTTAAGAGAATTAAAAAAATTAAAGCTTCAAATCAAAGACAAGATTAATCAATTAAAGCATTAGTATATAGGTTGTTTTTTTTAAAAACTTTATCTAAAAGGTTGTTTTTTAGAGATTTATCTACCAATTCCGAGTCTGGCTGCAACTTCTTGGTAAGCCTCAATTACATTTCCTAAATCTTTTCTAAATCTATCTTTATCTAATTTTTTTTCGCTTACCATATCCCATAATCTACAAGTATCAGGACTTATTTCATCAGCTAATAAAATTTCTTTTTTTCCATTAATGCTAGCTCTTCCAAATTCTAGTTTAAAATCTACAAGCTTAATTCCCACATTTTTAAACATTTCTTGCATAAAACTATTTATTTTCAGACAGTGATTATTGATTAAGTCCAATTCAGTTGATAAAGCCCAATTAAATTCAGTAATATGCTCTCTTGCAACAAGTGGGTCTCCCAGTTCATCATTCTTGTAACTATATTCGAGTAGCGGTTTTGATAGCACCGTACCATCAGCGATTCCTAATTTTTTTGTTAGAGAACCGGTAGCAATATTTCTAACAATAAATTCTAAAGGAATTATTTCGGCCATGTATATTAATTGTTCACGTTCACCTAACTTTTTTATTAAGTGAGTTTTAATACCGATTTGATTAAGTTTTTTAAAAATATGCTCTGATATTTTGTTGTTAAAAATTCCTTTTCCTTCAATAGTAGATTTTTTCAAGTTATTGAAAGCAGTTGCATCATCTTTAAAATATTGAATTGCGGTATTTTTTTCTGGCCCTTTGTAGAGAATTTTAGCCTTTCCTTCATAAATTTTTTCTTTTTCTTTCATAAATGCTCAGTAACTTTTTTATTCTTTGGGTTTTTCAGGTACTGCTTTTTCTATTTTTTTTATATATTGATCAAGTTTACCGGCAACCAAACTATCATCTATAGCAATAATTCTAATTGCAAAAAGTGCAGCATTTTTTGAGCCAGCACCACCTATAGCAAAAGTCGCTACCGGAACACCTGATGGCATTTGTACTGTAGATAAAAGACTGTCCAATCCAGACAATTTACTTTCCATAGGTATTCCCAATACTGGAAGTGGTGTGTGTGCTGCGGTAACACCCGCGAGATGTGCTGCGCCACCAGCAGCAGCCAAAATGACTTTTATACCTCTTTTTTTGGCATTTGTTGCAAATGTTTTATGACGATCTGGAGTTCTATGAGCAGAAATGATTTTACACTCATGTGGGATTGAAAATTCTTCCAAAATTTTACTAGCAGGTTTTACAGATTCCCAATCAGATTGACTACCCATAATAATGCTCACTATCGGATTTTTTTTGTTACTCATGTTAAATGTTTCCAACCAATGTCTTTTCTAAAGTATCCATTTTTCCAATCTATTTTATTTATTACATTATAGGTTTTATTTCTAGCTTCTTTCAATGTTGATCCTAGCGCACTTATCGATAATACTCTTCCTCCGGTAGCTAGCCAATGATCTTCGTTTTTTTTCGTGCTTGAATGAAAAATATAGTGCGACTTATTAGTCGTAATTTTATTTAGACCATTGATAATAGTGTTTTTTTTATATGATTCTGGGTAACCTTTAGAAGCAATAACGACGTTCATACAGAAATTATTGCTCCACCCAGGAGGTTTTAATTGATCCAATTTCCCTTTGCTAGATGCTAGCAATAAATCTAATAAATCCGTCTTTAATCTAGGCAAAACTGCCTGAACTTCAGGATCTCCAAATCTGACATTAATTTCGAGTAACTTCGGCCCATCTTTTGTAAGGATTAGGCCAGCGTAGAAAACACCAGAAAAGAAGATATTATTATATTTTAGGTCGTTGATTATAGGTTTTACAAATTTTGTGACAAAATCATTGATTTGGCTTTGCTTGATAAAAGGTACAGGACTATAGGCTCCCATACCCCCTGTATTAAGGCCTGTATCACCTTCACCAATTTTTTTATGATCCTGTGCTGTAGTTAGCGGTAGAATAAATCCATTGGTATCTACCAGTGCAAAAAAACTAATTTCTTCACCTTCTAAGAATTCTTCAATTATAATTTTTTTTCCTGAGGTACCAAATATTCTTTTTGACATAATATTTTTGATAGTTTCTGTGGCTTCGTTTTTACTTTTGACAATAACTACGCCTTTTCCAGCAGCTAAACCATCGGCTTTAATGACGGTTGGAAAATCAACCTTATCTAGAAAATTCAGTGCTTCTTTTTCATTATCGAAAGTGGAGTACTTCGCAGTAGGAATATTATGTTTTTTACATATATTTTTCATAAAAATTTTTGAAGACTCAAGCTGTGATGAAGTTTTATTAGGACCAAAAACTGTAATTTTTTCTTCACTTAATCTATCAACAATTCCATTACTTAGGGGTAATTCGGGTCCCACTACAACAAAATTAATCTTATGTTCTTTGCAATAATTAAGAATATCATCGTTATTCATTGGATCGATTTTATAGCACTGGGCCATTTCCTGAATTACATCACTACCGGGAATACAAAATAATTTATCACAAATAGGGGATTTACTTATAAATACGCACAAAGCGTGTTCTCTTCCTCCATTGCCGATAACAAGAACTCTCATCAATGATTTTTATTTCTTAAATTTTTTGTATGTTTAGAAAAAAAATACTTTTCTGTAAAACAGGAGTCACAGTAATGTTTCTCTTCTTTTAATATTTGTCCGTTGTAGAATGCTTTGTATAAACCCTCAATACTAATATATTTTAAGGTATCACAATTAAAATATTTCGTTAGATATTTTAAACTTTTTTTAGAAGCAATTAATTCTTGTTTTGTTGGAGTATCGATCCCGTAATAACAAGGGCTAATAAAAGGAGGGCTAGCGATTCTCACGTGAATTTCTTTTGCTCCGCCATCTTTTAGCATACCAACGATTTTCTTCATATTTGTTCCTCTAACAATACTATCGTCGATAAGAATAATTTTTTTGTTTTTGATATAGAATTTATTTATGCTTAACTTCATATTTACATTAAGGTTTCTAATGTTGATTTTGGGTTCGATGAAAGTTCTTCCCATATAATGACTTCTGATAATTCCTTGTTTAAATGGTATTTTTGAAGTTTCAGAATATCCAATGGCAGCATGAATCCCGCTATCAGGAACAGGTATAACAACATCAGCTTCTACGCCGTTTTCTTTTGCTAATTCACTACCAATTTTTTCTCTAATATTAGATACACTTTTATTTTGAAAGATACTGTTTGGTCTCATAAAGTAAATAAATTCAAAAACACAAAATTTTTCCTGTTTATTTTTTGAATTGATTTTTCTACTTTCTATACCTTTTTCAGATATAGAAACTATTTCTCCAGGCTCTATGTCTCTTACGTATTTTGCTCCAATAATATCCAAGGCACAAGTTTCCGAAGTTATAATGAAAGATTTATTATATTTTCCAATTACTAGTGGTCTAAAACCATAAGGGTCTCTAACACCAATTAATTTGTTATTTTTTATAATCAGTAATGAATATGCTCCCTCAAGTTTAGACGAAAATTCAACAAATCTTTGTTCAATCGTATCTTTATTATTAAGAGATAATAGACCTAAAATAAATTCCGTATCTGTTGTTGATTGGAATATTTGACCATGATTAGCAAGTTCTTTTTTTAATATTTTACTATTGGTGATATTGCCATTATGAGCAATGGATATTTTGCCAAGACTAGTATTAGCTATTAAGGGTTGGATATTTTCGTATCGCTGATCTCCTGTAGTTGAATAACGAACATGACCTATGGCTATGTTTCCTTCTATGGAAATTCCTTTGAATACATCATTGACTAATCCAGTGCCTTTGTGATGATAGAGGGCATTATTTTTGAAACTTACTATGCCAGCAGATTCTTGGCCACGATGTTGTAATGAGTGCAATCCAAGCACGGTTAAACTAACAGCTTCTTTTTGATTATATATTCCAAATATTCCACATTCATCTTTGATTTTATCTAAATTTTTCTTTAAAAATTTCATTAATTTTCTAATTTAATAATATTCGAAGCTATTTGGTCGAGGGCTCTTGGGTAAATTACATGCTCTCTTTTTAATATTCTATCCGAAAGTGTTTGCACGCTATCTTCTGGTAAAATTTTTACTTTTTCTTGCAAAATGATCTTCCCAGAGTCAATTTCTTCATTAACAAAGTGTACGGTACATCCTGTAAAAGAAGCTTTTTCGTCTAAGGCTTGTTTTTGTGCGTTTAAACCCTTATTTTTTGGAAGATAGGACGGATGTATATTAATAATTCTGTTTTGCCAGTTACTTATAAATTTTTTGGACAATACCTGCATAAATCCAGCCAAACATATTATTTCAATTTTAAAATTTAATAGTATTTTTTGGGAGTTAATTTCAAACAAAGGCTTATTAAATTTTTTTTTATCAATTACTTCTACGGGAATATTGTAGTTTTTTGCCAGATTAATTCCTGGAGCTGAAGTATCATTTGATATAACAACCAATATTGCTGCTGGAAACTCATGATTCTTTGTTGCTTTGATCAATGATTCCATATTGCTTCCTCTACCCGAAATGAATATAGCAGTCTTGATCTTTTTTAAATTATTTTGCAATTTTCTCCATTTCTGGTATTTTTTATTGTACGTCCAATTATAAAAAATTCTTCTTTGTTTTTATCAAAAAAATTTTTAGCTTTTTTTAAGTCTTTCTTTGAAATTATGAGAGCCATGCCAATTCCACAATTGAAAGTTGATAACATTTCCTGATCACTTAGCTTTGATGTATTTTTAAACCATGAAAAAAGATCGTTATCAGGTAAATTTTTTGAATTCAGTTCAACAGATAATTTTTTTGAAATTATTCTTGGCAAATTTCCTGTTAAACCACCTCCTGTGATGTGAGCAATTCCTTTAACATCTATAAATTTAATAATTTTAGCTATTAGATTGTAATATAGTTTCGTAGGTTTTAAGAGTGTAATAGCTAGACTTTTATCTTGTGATCTAAAAGGAGGTTTATCAATAAGGGAAATATTTTGTTCCTTAATAACTTTCCGTATTAATGAATAACCGTTTGAGTGAAAACCCGAAGAAGGGAGTCCAATTATTACGTCATTAGGCAAGATTCTGTTTACTTTAGGTAGTATTTTTTTTCTTTCAACTGCACCAACGCAAAAGCCTGCCAAATCAAGGTCTTTTTTCTTATAAACTCCTGGCATTTCAGCTGTTTCACCTCCAATTAACAAACAATTATTTTCTCTACACGCAACAGATATGCTTTTGATTATTTTAACGAATGAATTTCTTTCTATTTTACTTGCGGCAAAATAATCTAAGAAAAATAGAGGTTCTGCTCCGTGACAAACTATGTCGTTAAGACACATTCCAACTAGATCAAAACCAAGTCCCTCTAATCTATTTTGAGATACTCCAAGAATAGTTTTTGTTCCAATTCCATCAGAGGATGTAACCAAAATAGGATCTTTATATTTACACATTTTCAAATCAAACAAGCCAGCAAAATTACCAATTTTTCCCATTTTGCCTGGTCGTTTTGTTTTTGAACATAAGGGTGTAATTTCTCTAATTAGATTATCAGTTGAAAGAATATTAACACCTGCTTCTTTATAAACAGTCATAAATAATTTTTTTTGTTATAAGAGAATCTTCGAATACTTTTTTATAACACATTTTTGTTTATGATTCTATTTCGTACTATTTTTAAAATTTAAATGCACTCACAAATTCAGATCTTGAATAAATTTAAAACTGGCCGTGAAAAAAATTTACAATCATTTTTTGGTGAAAAATTAATTAAAAACATTAAAATTTGTGACATATATAGATTTAATCATGATTTGAATAACGACGATTATTTATTCGCGTCTGAGTTGCTATCAAATCCAATTTCCCAACAAGTTTTTTCAAAAGAAAACATCAAAAAAATAGTAAATAGATATGGGAATTTTTCATGGATTTTGGAAATAGGATATCTTCCAGGTGTAACAGATAATCTTGGCAATACAGCAGCTGAAATTATATGTGAAAAACTTGATTTCGATTACAATAATTTTAAAATTAATAGTTCTCAATTATTTTTGTTATCTACAAGTAGCAAATCTGTCGTCAACGATATAGCCAGGGAATGTTCCAATTCTTTGATAAATAGAGTTGATTTAAAAAGTTTTAAGCAATTTGTTAAAGACGAAACTAAAATGTTAAAACAATCAGTGGATAACTTAGAAAACAAATATATTACAAAGTCAGTCAATCTTAATCTGAGTGATTTAAAATTAAAAAAAATAGGTAAAGAGGGAATAAAGAATGAAAAAGGTATACGTAGAGGCACCCTCGGTTTAGATATTCAATCTCTTAAGACAATAAAGAGATACTTTAATAGAAAAGGAAGGAGTCCAAGGGATATCGAAATAGAAACTCTTGCGCAAACTTGGTCAGAACATTGTAAACATAAAATTTTTTCATCAGAAATTGATAATATAAAAAAAGGACTGTTTGACACTTATATAAAAGGAGCAACCAGAAAAATAATAAATAAAAGAAAAGATAATTTCTGTATATCATTATTTTCGGATAATGCAGGTGGTATTAGTTTCAATAAAAATTGGGTAGTTTGCCATAAGGTTGAAACGCACAATACTCCTTCAGCTCTTGACCCGTTTGGTGGCTCTCTTACTGGAATTACTGGAGTAAATAGAGATTGTATAGGTTTTGGGAAAGGAGCAAAACCTATTGCCAACACATATGGTTTTTGTTTTTCATACCCAAATAAAGAACACGTTTTATATCGGTCAAAAAATAAAAAAGATAAATTATTATCATCAAGATTTATTATAAATGGTGTGATTAATGGAGTAAAAGTTGGAGGTAATTGTTCTGGAGTTCCAACTCCACAAGGTTTTGTTTATTTTGACGATAAATATTCTGCAAAACCTTTGGTGTTTTGTGGGACAGTAGGAATAATTCCAAAAAAAATAAAAGGTAAATTTTCACACTTAAAAAAAGCAAGACCCGGAGATGAAATTCTTATGATAGGAGGCAGAGTTGGAAAAGATGGTATTCATGGAGCTACATTTTCTTCAGAAGAATTGGATGCCCGAAGTCCTATTACTGCAGTACAAATAGGCGATCCAATTACCCAAAAAAAATTTTCAGATGCAATTATAAAAGAACTCAGAGATAAAAATTTATATAACAGCATAACCGATAATGGAGCAGGTGGCCTTTCTTCTTCAGTTGGAGAAATGGCAAAGGAATCTGGAGGATTTATTGTTGACCTCGATCTGGTTCCGCTAAAATATAAAGGTTTACAGCCTTGGGAAATATGGATTTCAGAGTCCCAAGAGCGAATGACCATGGCGGTTTCGACTAAAAATAAAAAAAAAGTAATTCGTTTATTAAATAAGAGAGGCGTAGAGGTTTCTGCAATAGGAAAATTTGTCAAAAAAAGAAAAGCAATTGTTAGGTATAGAAAAAAAGAAATTCTAAATATGGATATGAGTTTTCTTCATGAAGGCTATCCAAGAAAACTTCTTAAAAGTAAGAAGCCTCCACATATTAAAACTAAATCGACTTACATAAAAATAAAAAACTATAAAAATGCTTTATTAAAATTATTAGCCAGTCCAAATATTACTTCCAAAGAATTTATAAGTTCTCAATACGACCACGAAGTTCAAGGCACTTCTATTATTAAACCTCTCCAAGGAGTTGGCAAGGTATTTTCCGATTCAACAGTTATAAAACCTCTCTTTAATTCAAATAAATGTGTTGCTGTATCTCAAGGAATTTATCCGAACTATACAAGTTTCGATGCATACAATATGGCGGCTTCTTGTATAGATACTGCAGTAAGAAATCTTGTGGTAACAGGATGCAAATTATCGTCTATTGCTTTATTGGATAATTTTTGTTGGTGCAGCCCAGAAAATCCTGAAAAACTTTATCAGTTAAAAATGGCATTAAAAGCTTGTTATGATTTGTCAATAAATTTTGGCACACCCTTTATTTCTGGAAAAGATAGCATGTATAATGATTTTAATGGATACGACAAGAAAAGTAAAAAAATTAAAATTTCGATTCCACCTACACTACTAATATCTTCAATAGGTATAATTAAAAGTTATCACAATTTATTATCAATAGTACCCCAAACCGAAGGTGATTATTTATACGTCATAGGCAAAACAGGTGATGAGATGGGAGGGTCAGAATTTACAAAAGTCCTGGGAGATGAAAATAACATTGTTCCACAAGTGAATAATAAAAATGCAAGAAATAATTATGACAATTTTTCAAAAGCTAACAATGATAAATTAATTAACTCGGCTATTAGTATAGGTCTTGGCGGTTTAGCTATATCTTTAGCAAAGATGGCTATAGCCTCACAAAAAGGTTTGAAAGTAAATTTAAAGAATATTAATACAATCAATAATAAGTTAAATAATAACCACATCCTTTTTTCCGAGTCCCAGAGCAGAATACTCGTTTCCGTTAAGCCTTCTAATAAAAGAAAGTTTGAAAGCTATTTTAAAAAAAATCAATTGTCATTTATTGGTGAGATCATAAAAAGCAAAATAGTTGTTTGCACAATGCCTAACAAGTATGAATTTGAAGTGGATATCAATTCTTTAAATGACCAATATAAGCAGGATTTATTTATTCAATGAAAGCTTTAATTTTATCTGGATATGGAATTAATTGTGAGGACGAGACTCTTAATGCTTTTAAGGCCGCAGGAATCAAAGGTGCTATTGTTCATGTAAACGATCTAATTGAAAGTCCGTCAAACTTAAATAATTTTCAGATATTAGCCTTACCAGGTGGTTTTTCTTACGGAGATCACACGGGATCTGGAAATGCAATGGCTCACAAAATAAAAAATAATTTATTTGAATATATTATTAAATTTATTGAACAAGATAAATTAATCATCGGTATTTGTAACGGATGTCAGATTTTAATTAATCTTGGAATTGTTCCATCTTTAAAAGGATACAAAAGGGAGTTGGCGTTAGTTGAAAATGATATTGGAACATATCAATGCAGATGGATAAAATTAATAATTGTTAATGACAACAGTCCTTGGTTAAAGAAAATTAACCAATTATATTTGCCTGTTGCTCATCAAGAAGGAAAATTTATTGCTGATAAAAAAGTTATAGATAAATTAATTAGAAAAAAATTAATTGCATGCAAATATGTAAATAATCGTGGTTTATTGGCGAAGCAACAATTTCCTTACAATCCGAATGGTTCATTAGAGGATATTGCTGCTATTACAAATTTGAATGGCAACGTATTGGCGATGATGCCCCATCCTGAGAGGGCACTGTATTTATTGCAAAAGCCCGATTGGATTATTCAAAAAAGAAAAAAAAATGATAAATTATTGCAAAGGAATGAATTATATGCTGATGGTTACAAAATATTTAAGAATGCCTACAATTATTTTAAATGAAATTTAACTGTTCCAGCATAATTAAAATCTTTCTAAAACTATTGAATTTTTAATTTGTTTTGATGGTATTTTCCAATATTTTTTAAGTAACAAAGTTGATTGCTCTTCTGTGTGAAGAACAAAACCAAATTTTTCATAAAATTGAATTGCCCATTTGGCTTTCTTCCAGGTGCCGAGCAATAAACGGGAATTCTGATTTTTTTTCAATAAATATTCAAGTAACGCACTTCCCATTCCTTTGCCCTGGTAGGAAGTTAAAGTGTAAGCGTGTCTTATAAGAGTAACGTCTTTTACTTTCTGAATTCCTATCACTCCGATTAATGTATTGTTATGATGATAACCGTACATACGGACTCCATCACTAAAATCACCAATTAATTCCAGTTCTGACATGTATGGTTGATGCCAGCAATCATCGGGAATAACACCTTTGTATCTCAAAGAAGCATCATTAATGATATTTAAAATTTTAGAAATATCAGTTTTTTTATATTCACTTATCATTCAAGATATATTGAATGGGGCGTTCTGTCGCCCGGTGCCCCGGACCGCGTTTTTAAAAATAATAATAACTTTTAAATTTATTAATTACTGGTTAGCGTACCAAATTATTACCCATGCAAATGCTAAAAAACCTATCATAGTTATCTTTCCTTTTTTATTTAATGTTTTAACCGTAACAAGAACCACGACATTAATCACTATGAATTTTTCTTCATTCCATTTAATTAATTTTTTAAGAGGCATCGTATTAATTGTGGTATATCATAAGATATGAAAAAGCTTTTAGGGATCTTGGTTTTGGTTTTGTTGTCTTCTTCCTCTGCATTTGCGTCAAATTTAAATCCTGAAAAAATTCTTAATAGCGTTGATGATATTTACCGCTCAAATGCAAGCTATGGCGTTCTTAACTTATCAGTGACAACGACAAATTGGCAAAGAACTCTTACGTTAGAGCAATGGTCCAAAGGAAAGGATAAACACTTGATCAGAGTGTTAAAGCCAAAAAAAGAAAAAGACCTTACTACGCTCCGAGTTGACAATAATGTTTGGAACTATATGCCCAAGGTTAAGCGTGTTGTTAAAATTCCTTCGTCTATGATGGCATCTTCTTGGATGGGATCACACTTTACCAATGATGATCTGGTCAAACAATCACGTATGGTTAAAGATTATACTTTTTCTATAACTTACGAAGGAAAACGAGAAGGAAAAAATATTGTAGAAATTTCATGTTTTCCAAAGAAGGATGCAGCGGTTGTTTGGGGTAAAGTAGAAGTCATTGTTTATCGTGATGATTTTATTCCATTACGTATAATCTATTATGATGAAGATTTGCAACTCTCACGCACACTCGATTTTACAAATATTCAAATGATGGGTGATAAGATGATACCAACTCAGATGACAATGATTCCAGTTGATGAACCAGGTGAATCAACAGCTATTCAATGGAAAAAAATTCAATTTGATTTAACAATCAGTGATGATTTTTTTTCTTTACGCAAGTTACAGCAATAAGGAATGGGAAAAAGAATATGAAAATAATAAAAGTTAGTTGGCGTAACTTATGGCGCAACCCCATAAGGACCAATGTGACAATTTCAGCTGTAGCTATATGCATTGCTATATTAATTATTTTTCAATCTATGATCGTGGGATTGATTGAAAAGGCTAAATTTAACACGACAAATTTAATTATTGGTGAGGTTCAGATTCATGTTGAGGACTATTTTGATGATCGTTCAATATATAAATCACTACAAAATATAGAAGAAATACATTCTGTCGCAAAAGAAAATAATATAGGTTTAGTCGAAAGAAGCTATGGGTTTGGATTAATTTCTTCAGGAACAAAATCAGCAGGCACGCAGTTTTGGGGAATTAATCCAGAGTCGGAACTTCAGCATTTTGATTTTGCCAACCATATTGATAAAGGAAACTTTTTAACTAATACATCTTTAAAAAAGATTGTATTAGGTAAAAAATTAGCTAGCTCAATAGCAGCGGATATAGGAACAGAATTGGTAGTGTTTGTTCAAGGTGCGGATGGTTCGTTGGGCAATGAACTTTTTTATGTTTCGGGCATCTTAAAAAACATGGCTGATAACATTGATAGAGGAGCTGCTATGATTTTAAGAGAAGATTTTGATATTTTATTTTCTACCAATAATTTAATTCATGAAATTGCTCTAAATTCAAAGGGAAGGCTTGAGTCCGAAGAAATACAAAAACTTGTATCTGCCAAGACAACAGGCGTAGATGTAGAAACTTGGCAGCAACTGATGCCAACTATTGCCATGATGACAGAAAAAATGATTGTTTTTATGCGGACCCTGTTTAGTTTAATATTTGGTATTGCCGCAAGCCTTGGAGTAATGAACACAATGATCATGTCAACATATGATCGAATGAGAGAATTTGGTATCATTAGAGCAATTGGAACAACACCTTGGCGAATTTTAAAACAGGTATCTCTAGAGGCAATATTAATGACAATTTTTTCTTCAATCATCGGTGTAGTTGTTGGATTGAGTGTAGCTTTATATTTTCAAAAATATGGATTTGATGTTAGTGGCAGCGGGAATATGTCTTTTGGAGGGGTGGTTATGGATCCAATTTGGAGAGCAAATGTTTCTGTTGGAATTGTTTTTCTACCAGTTGTGTTAATGATATTAGTAAGTACTGTTGCATCAATATATCCAGCAAGCATTGCAGCTCGTATTAAACCCGTGGAGGCTATTCATTATAAACCATGAAATCTAAATTATTAATGATCATAAAAATTGGGTGGCTCAGTATTTGGCGCAACAAAAGACGTACATTAATTTCATTGTTTTCTATTGTAATTGGCACAGGAATCCCAACTTTTTTTGTATGTATTGCGTGGGGATTTTATGCAGGACTTATTGATGATGTAGCGCGCTTAATGTCAGGACATGTAACATATGAGCATATCGACTATCGTAATTCACCCTCTAATGATCTTTGGGTGGATGATATTCAAAAAATTAATAAAACTTTAAATAGTAATGCTGAAGTTTTATTTACAAAACAAATAGTTAATTTACAAGGAGTAGCTCATACAGCCAAAAGTTCTGTTGGAATATCTTTGATGGGGATAGAACCATCAAAAGAAATTACAATTTCTTTTTTACCAGAAACTATTGTCGAAGGAGAATATTTATCAGAAGGAGATGGTCGTTGGGTTATTGTGGGTAAAAAATTAGCAGAAAACCTCAATGTCAATGTTGGAAAAAAATTTGTTTTTACTACAAACGATGTTAAAGGCGAATTAGTTGAGGAATTGTTTCGCGTCAAAGGTATTTTTAAAACTGGATCTAAAGAGATTGATGGTCATTTTATACAAAGTGATATCGAACTTGCTAGAATGGTTGCGGGTTTAAGTAGTGATGATGTTTCGCAGTTAGGTATTATTGTAAAAAATCCTGATACTCACGAGCGCTTTCTCCGAGAAATGCAGAAAACACTGGCAAAAAAAAATGGAGTATTTTTATCTTGGCAGCAAATAATGCCTGATGTAGCAACGACAATTCGTATGGATAGAACTGCTATTACATCTATTATGGTTTTGTTGGTTGTGATTGTGCTATTTACTATGTTTAGCACTATCCTAATGTCTACTCTTGAACGCAAAAGAGAATTTGCGTCCCTATTGGCAATTGGAACACAACAAATAGAACTAAAACTTCAAATTTTTATCGAAACAATAATATTTGGACTCATTGCTTGTCCAATAGGATCTTTGTTGGGTGTTGGTGTAGCAAAATGGATGGAGGGCTATGACTTGATGGATGTAGTTGGAGGTAAAACAGAAGACATGACTGTAGGAGGATTTGGAATGGATACAATCATTACACCTCTATTTTCCGCTCCTCTGATTTTACAAATAAGCATTTTTTTCTTTCTAGCAGTTCAATTGTTAAGTGTTTTACCAGTGTATTTAATATCACGTATTTCGATTACTGATGAATTGAGGTCTATATGAATACAAAAAGAGAAATTGTGTCACTACAAAATGTTATAAAAAATTACGGCCATGGAGAAATTATAACAAAAGCTTTGCGAGGTATTAATTTAAAAATACTTGCGGGCGACTTTTCGGCAATGATGGGTCCTTCGGGCTGTGGTAAAAGCACTCTACTAAATATTATAGGAGGCCTGGATAGAGCGAGCAGTGGTGAAGTAATATTTAACGGTAAAGACTTTAATATCCTATCAAACAAAGATTTAAGTATCATACGTCGCAACAACATTGGGTTTGTATTCCAGAATTATAATTTACTTCCAGTTTTAACTGCTTATGAAAATGCAGAATATGTGTTGATGTTACAAGAGATACCAATTTCCCAACGAAAAGAAAAAGTTATGTATTTTTTTAAGGAAATGGGTTTAGAAGGTCTTGAAAACAGGTTTCCTCGTGAACTAAGTGGAGGTCAACAACAACGGGTTGCCATTGCTAGAGCAGTTGTTTCTGAACCTTTGTTGGTATTGGCTGATGAGATAACAGCCAATGTTGATTCCGAAACGGCTCAATCTCTTTTAGAATTAATGAAAAAATTAAATAAAAATAACAAAATAACTTTTCTGTTTTCGACCCATGATCCAGCGGTAATTAAATTTGCAAAAAAAATTATTATATTGAAAGATGGAAAAATTGCCAATGAGCAAATGTCTTCAGAAAATATAGAAAAATATACACAAAAATAATTTTTATCATCTAATGTTTTTAAACAAATATATAAAAATTTTATTAATCGCTTTTTTATTTTTACCTTTTCGATCTTTTGCTCAAGATTCTCCAATAAATATTAGTGGAAGTATTCAAACTGGTTATAAACTTTATGACAATTATAATTTTGCACCCTATTTTGATAAAGATTTAGCACAAGATTTTTCATCAGTGGCCCGTATTATTATTGAATCGGATAGTCATAATGTGTATTCGTACGAACTTCACGCTGTACAAGCGTATAATTATTCTGATGTTTACACTGGCATTACTAGTAGAGATACATCGCTGTTATCTGTTGATCTCGAAAATAATTGGACAGATAAAACCGATGTCGATCAAGCGGCCTATTATTATTTTGATCGTGCTAATATTAAATTTGTAGTACAGGATTTAGATATTCATTTTGGTAGGCTAGCAGTTAGTTTTGGCAAACCTATTTTTTGGAATCTTTTTGATTATTATGGAGAATCCTATCTTAACCAAGAATACAAAGCTGGCATAGATGCTCTAAGATTAGATAAAACATTCGCTAATTTTAGTGGTGTAAATATGGTTATCAATAAACAGAAAATACTAACTCAATCTGGAAATTATTTAGAAAATAATGCTGTTCAATCCTATCAACGGTTGGGATCTAAAGAAGAAATGGGTTTGCTGTTAAGAGGTTATACGACTGTTAAAGATACTGATTATGCATTGTTATATAAAAGAGAACCAGAAGGGCACCGTATTGGAATTGAGGTTGATGGCGAAATAGGCTCCGTCAATTTTTATGATGAAATGACTTACCTATGGGGAACAGAGAGAATTTCGATGCCAGGGTCGTATCAAGGAAATTTACTCAAAAATTATTTAATGAATGTTTTAGGAATTAATTATCGTTTCAACAACAGTCTGCAAATTACAGCGGAACATCTATTTAACGGAATTGGCGATTCTAGTAATTTAGATGCTTCTAACATTCGTTATAAAAATGGGTTAAGCACTTCGCTAAACAATCACTTGAGTGGAGTGTCATTGAGCTATGAATTTAATCCATTAGTAGTAGGCCGATACGACTCAAAGTTAGCTTGGGCAGATTTTTCACAGCAGCATAATTTTTCATTTATTAGATCAATAACTGATAATGTAGATTTTATAGCAGGCGGTCAGATCAATGTAGGAGATAGACCTAATGGCTCTAACTGGCAAAATCCAAATATACAAAGTGAATTTGGTAGATTGTCCAATTCATTTTATTTCGAACTAAAGTGTTATTTTTAAAAAATTAAAAATGGAATGAATTAAAATTTTATAATGTTTTTTCTGAACAAATACAACATTCCAAAAAATATAAGATTTGATTCCTTTAAATTTGCACTTGAGGAGGCTTTTAGAAGAAATTTAAAAATTATTGTTGAAACTGGTGTTGCTAGGGGAAAGCAAAAATTTTTATTTTTTTCAAAAGCTAACTGGAAAGATGGAATGAGTACTCTAGTATTTTCAGAATATGCTTGTTATGTTGACGGACATTTGTATGCGTGTGACATTAATCCAACAAGCATTAAAATGCAAAAAAATTTACTAATAAATTTAAAGATAAAGTAACCTTTTATACAGAGGATAGTGTTTCCTTTCTTAGAAATTTTAAAAAAAAAATTGATTTTTTATATCTAGATTCATTAGATGCACAATATTCTAATGCATCTGAACATCAATTAAATGAAATTAAAAATTCTATTAAAATCTTACATAAAAATTCCCTTGTTCTGCTGGATGACCAAGGAGGGAAAACAAATTTATCTAAAAATTATATGATAGATAATGGATTAACAATTATTAATGAAACTGAGCAACAAATTCTTTTCTCAAAATGATCTCTGAGCGTGTCCATAATGTTTAAGTTCAAGATAGAAACCTTGTAGGATTAACTTTAAATAAATATTGAAAATATTGGTGCCCCCAGAGAGACTCGAACTCCCAACCTACTGATTACAAATCAGTTGCTCTACCAATTGAGCTATAGGGGCTTGGGGA